>NZ_CP032684.1:549000-873000 GCF_003627795.1 Rhizobium sp. CCGE531
CGCCGCCAAAAAGCCCGTCGTGTCGGACATTCGCACGGTCGCCGCCTCGGCCGGCTATATGATCGCGACCGCCGGCGACAATATCGTTGCCGGCGATACCTCGATCACCGGGTCGATCGGCGTCATCTTCCAGTATCCGCAGCTCAAGGATCTGTTCGACAAGCTTGGCGTTTCCCTCGACGAGATCAAGTCGGCGCCGCTGAAGGCCGAGCCATCGCCCTTCCATCCGGCAAGCGAGGACGCCAAGAACATGATCCGCAACATGGTCATGGACAGCTATGGCTGGTTCGTGGATCTGGTAGCGGATCGCCGCAAGCTGCCGCGTGAAGACGTGTTGAAGCTTGCCGACGGCAGCATCTTCACCGGCCGTCAGGCGCTGCAGAACAAGCTGATCGATACGCTCGGCGGTGAGGACGAAATTCTGGCCTATCTCGAAACGCGCAAGGTCAAGAAGGACCTGCCGGTCGTCGATTGGAAGCGGGAAGACAAAACTTCGTCCTTCTTTTGGCCGGTTGCCGCTTCCTGGTTGCTAAATCGTCTTGGTTATGATGATTTTGTAAAAGGAGAATCTTTCCAGAAAATTATGACCGATAAGTTGTTTCTTGACGGCCTGCTTTCTGTTTGGCAGGGTGCAGCCAATTGATAAATCAATGATTTAAGGGGATAGCTGTGATCAAGTCGGAACTGGTGCAGATTGTTGCCGCCCGCAACCCGCATCTCTATCACCGCGACGTCGAAAATATCGTCAACGCTGTCCTCGATGAGATCACCGATGCGCTCGCCGCCGGAAACCGGGTTGAACTTCGCGGTTTCGGTGCCTTTTCCGTCAAGAACCGTCCTTCGCGCTCCGGTCGCAACCCGCGCACCGGCGATACCGTCTTCGTTGAGGAAAAATGGGTTCCCTTCTTCAAGACGGGCAAGGAACTGCGCGAGCGCCTGAATCCGGGCGCCGGCGACGAGGAAGACGACAACTGATCGGCCGATCGCGCCGAGCTTTCCCGAAAATGCCGCGCCCGAAAATCTCGCGATGGAATGCTGTCGGACATGTTTGTGCCGCGACGCGATGGCACTTGAATTCAGCCGCCTCTTTTCTATTCTGCGGCTGAAGGCGGCTTGGGTGCGGGCATCCATGGCTGCGGATAAAGGAGCTGCGCAATGGCCAAGAAGATCGTCAATCTGCTGATATTGCTGCCGCTCGGCATCATCCTCATCATATTCTGCGTTGCCAACAGACAATCCGTGACGCTGGCTTTCAACCCGTTCCGGCCGGACGATCAGGTCCTGTCGCTGAATGCGCCTCTGTTCGTACTGCTGTTTGTCGCTCTGATCCTCGGCATGGTCGTCGGAGCCGCGGTTACCTGGTTCAATCAGGGAAAGCACCGCAAGCGCGCCCGCAACCAGTCGCGGGAGGCGGTGCGCTGGCAGGCCGAGGCCGACAAGCATCGAACGCGAGCGGAAGAAATCGCCGGCCAGCTTCCGTCAAAATGACGGGCTGGCGTCAAGCCGCATCTCCTTGTAGTCGCCTTCGGGCGACGCGCCGTCGCCGATGATCTCGAAGCCGAGTTTTCGATAGAAGGTCATGGCGTTCGTGTTTTTGACCAGGCATTTCAGCCGATAGCGGCGCGCAGGCCAGTCCGGCAGGGCGGTGAGCAGGGCTTTGCCGGCGCCGCGCCCCTGGAAGGCCGGCAGGATATAGAGCATATGGATGAAGTCGTCCGGCTCCCACACTGCGGCAAAGCCTGCAACCACGCCGTCCTCGTCTTCGCAGACGAACAGGCGCTCGCCATTCGTATGAACGGCGAAATCATCAACGTTGAAGCGCCCGGGATCGACCCATCGGAATGTCTCGCGACGGACGCAGAGATAAATCTTCGCGAGGATCCGCATGTCTTGTTCGCGTACGGGCCGGACAGCCCAGCTCTCGGATTTCGATGCCATGATCGACTATATGGGCGCCAAATGTGCCCGCGGCAATCAGGCGTTGGCCTGACCGTTGATCGCCGCGGTGAAATCGGCAAAAAATTGCTGCGCCAGCTTCTTGGCGCTGGAATCGACCAGTCGTGAGCCGAGCTGCGCGATCTTGCCGCCGACCTGGGCCTTGGCCTCATACTGCAGGATCGTCTCGCTGCCGTCTTGCTTGAGGACGACGTCGGCGCCACCCTTGGCGAAACCGGCGATACCGCCCTTTCCCTCGCCCGATATCGTGTAGCTTTCCGGCGCGTTGATGTTGGAAAGCTTGACCTCGCCATTGAAGGAGGCGGAAACCGGGCCGATCTTCAGCTTCACGGTCGCTGTCAGTTCCGTCGGAGAAATCCTCTCTAGGCTTTGACAGCCGGGAATGCATTGCTTGAGGATTTCGGGATCGTTCAGTGCCGCCCACACCGCGTCCCTGGGTGCTGCGATCCGCTCCTCGCCGGTCATGTCCATGCGCAATCCTCCCAATGTGACATTTTGTGCATGGATCATCGCAGATCGGAAAGCGCTTTGCCAAGTGGCGGCCAGATGCTATTTGCACGCACATATCAATTTTGAGACAAGCATGGTGAAACACAGGGAAAACCGCCCCGGCCACAAGGCCGCCGGCGGTCTTGGGGCAAAGCCCCGGCGCGATATGCCCGGCAAGCCGCCGGCAAAACCCGCGCATGCTTCAAGGCCAGCCAAGCCTTCGCATGATGCCAGGCCTTCGCGTGATGCCAAGCCTTTGCGCGATCATGGCGAGCGGGTGGTCGAGCCGCGCGATGCGGCGACCGCGTCTGCGACGCCCGAGCGCCCGCTGATGACGCGAAGCGGCGAGCGGCCGGCCGAACGCGTGCCCGTTATTCTCGAATCGCTGGGTGCCGGGGATTTTCACCTCATCGACAGCGGCAATAGCCTGAAGCTCGAGCAGTACGGTCCCTATCGCATCGTCCGGCCCGAGGCGCAGGCGCTGTGGCCGCCGTCGCTCGCCTCCCATGTCTGGGACAATGCCGATGCCATCTTCACCGGCGATACGGATGAGGACGGCATGGGCCGGTGGCGTTTCCCGCGCGAGGCGCTGGGTGAGACCTGGCCGCTGCAATTGCTCGGCGTCGATTTTCTCGGCCGTTTCACCGCCTTTCGCCATGTCGGGGTCTTCCCGGAGCAGATCGTGCACTGGGCCTGGATGAAGGAGCAGGGCGAGGCGGCGAAAAGGCCGCTGAAGGTCCTGAACCTCTTCGGCTATACCGGCGTGGCGTCTCTGGTGGCGGCAGCCGCCGGCGCGGAAGTGACCCATGTCGACGCCTCGAAGAAGGCGATCGGCTGGGCGCGCGAAAACCAGGCTTTGGGCCGCATGGAAAAGCTGCCGATCCGCTGGATCTGCGAGGATGCGATGAAGTTCATCCTGCGCGAGGAGCGGCGCGGCAACAAATACGACATTATCCTCACCGACCCGCCGAAGTTCGGCCGCGGCCCGAATGGCGAGGTCTGGCATCTGTTCGAGCACCTGCCGCTGATGCTCGATATCTGCCGCGAGATCCTGTCGCCGAAGGCGCTCGGCCTCGTGCTGACGGCCTATTCCATCCGCGCCAGCTTCTATTCGATCCATGAGCTGATGCGCGAGACGATGCGCGGCGCCGGCGGCGTGGTCGAATCCGGCGAGCTCGTCATCCGCGAGGCAGGCCTCGACGGCCGCACGCCGGGCAGGGCGCTTTCCACCTCTCTCTTCAGCCGCTGGGTGCCGAAATGAACCAGGATTTCCGTAATGACGGCCCGCGCAAGGTCGGACAGGTCAAGGAAGTTACCTCGCTTGCCAATCCGATCGTCAAGGATATCAAGGCGCTGACGGTCAAGAAGTCCCGCGAGGAAAGCGGCGCCTTCCTGGCCGAGGGCTTGAAGCTCGTCATCGACGCGCTCGATCTCGGCTGGACGATCCGCACGCTGGTCTATGCCAAGGCCGCCAAGGGCAAGCCGCTTGTCGAGCAGGTTGCCGCCAAGACGGTCGCCGCCGGCGGACTGGTGCTGGAAGTAAGCGAAAAGGTCATCGGCTCGATCACCCGCCGCGACAATCCGCAGATGGTGGTCGGCGTGTTCGAGCAGCGCTGGCGACAGCTTCGGGACGTCAAGCCGAAGGCGGGCGAGACCTGGGTGGCGCTCGACCGAGTGCGGGATCCCGGCAATCTCGGCACCATCATTCGCACCGCCGATGCGGCCGGCGCTTCCGGCGTGATCCTCCTCGGCGAGACGACCGACCCGTTTTCGCTGGAAACCGTGCGCGCTACCATGGGCTCGGTCTTCGCCGTTCCCGTCGTCAAGGCGACGCCGGAGGAATTTCTTGCCTGGAAAAAGGCGGCCGGTGTTGCCGTCGTCGCCACCCATCTGGCCGGCGCGGTCGACTACCGCACCATCGATTACAAGAGGAAGCCCGTCGTCATCCTGATGGGCAACGAGCAGTCCGGCCTGCCGGATGCCCTGGCGAAAGAGGCCGACGCGCTTGCCCGCATTCCGCAGGCCGGCCGCGCCGACAGCCTCAATCTGGCGGTGGCGACGGCAGTCATGCTGTTCGAGGCCCGCCGCCATATCCTGACCCTGAGCGAGACCCGATGACCGAAAGCGAGACCAACGAACAGCCGACTGCGAAGCCGGCCCTGTTTTCACGGCCCCTGCCGATCCTGATCTTCATCGTGGTTGCGGTCATCCTCGACCAGGCCATCAAGATCACGGTCGATCACTGGCTGCCGCTGCAGGAGATGGTTCCGGTCATTCCGATGCTGGCGCTCTATCGCACCTATAATCTCGGCGTGGCCTTCTCCATGCTGTCGGGGATGGACGGCTGGTTCATCGTCGGCATGCGGCTCGTCATCGTCGCTTTCGTGCTGTGGCTCTGGC
The DNA here is from genome assembly GCF_003627795.1 of Rhizobium sp. CCGE531. Taxonomy (NCBI): domain Bacteria; kingdom Pseudomonadati; phylum Pseudomonadota; class Alphaproteobacteria; order Hyphomicrobiales; family Rhizobiaceae; genus Rhizobium; species Rhizobium sp. CCGE531. The sequence continues at coordinate 553,846 of NZ_CP032684.1, forward strand.
GGCGCACGCCCGATCATCGCTGGCTTGCCCATATGGGCTTTGCCCTGATCATTGCCGGGGCGCTCGGCAACCTGATCGACCGCTTTCTCTATGGCCATGTGATCGACTATATTCTCTTTCACACGCAGACATGGTCTTTCGCGGTGTTCAATCTCGCCGACAGTTTCATCACGATCGGGGCGGGTTGCGTCATTCTCGACGAGCTTCTGATGCCGAAAAAGGCAAAAGCTTAAAATTCTAGCGAATCCCTGAAGGCATCGGGAAGGTTGCATGTGTTAGCCAGATTGCATGAGCACTCTGGCAAATCTGCAGCAAAAGCTTGCCGCAGCCGAAATCCGCGGCCATACGGGACCGATCGAAGGACCGGCCGAAAACGACCCGTCCCTCGCAAAACCGATCGAGCCATCGCAGGATGAGCTCCGCCGGCCGGCATCGTCGGCGCGGGCCTGGTGGCTGCAAGGCCATTGGCTGAATGGCGGTGGTCTCGTGGCGGGCGCGGCCCTTCTTGCGATCGGCTTTGTCGGAGGTCCGCTGACGCTCGCGGCCGTTCTTGGCCTTGTTGCCCTTATCCTTGCCGCCGTCGGCATCTCCAATGCCCGCAACGCATCGCGCAAGCCCGCGGCCGTCGCAGCCGACTTCAGCGAGAGCGAGCACGACCGTCTTTGGGAACACAAGGAAAGCACCAGCCTGCTTGCCACCATCCACGATGCGCTTGGCGACATCGCGGTCACACGCAGCATCGATCGCCGGATTCTGCATGCCAATGCCACCTTCCGCAAGCTGACCGGCAAGTCGCATCCGGAAGGCCTGACGCTGGAAGAGGCCGGCCTGGTATTCCGTGCCGTCACCGACGCAAAACATCAGGACGCCGAAATCGCCACACCCGAGGGGCGGCGCATCTTTGCCTGGCACGATGTCATGTTCCGTGATCCGACGACGGGGCAATTGTGTTTACAGAGCATCGCGCGCGACGTCACGGAAGAGCGGCAGACCGCCCGCCTGCGCGAGGATGCGCGGCTGAAGGCCGAATATAACAGCGCGGCCAAGTCGCGGCTGCTCGCCACCGTCAGCCATGAGATCCGCACGCCGCTATCGGGCATTCTCGGCATGAACTATCTGCTTGCCCAGACGCCGTTGACTTTGGAGCAGGCAAATTACCTGACGGGTATTCGCCAGTCGGGTCACGCGCTGGTGCAGCTGGTCGAAGACCTGCTTGATTTCTCCACGATCGAGGTCGGCCGCTTCCAATTGCATCCACGTAAGGAGGCTTTGCGCCCCCTGCTGGAAGGCGTCATCGAGATGCTCGCCCATCGAGCCCATGAAAAAGGCATCGAAATCGCTGCAAGCGTTGCGGCCAAGGTCCCCGAGAGCATGGAATTCGATCCGGCCCGCCTGCGCCAGATCCTGTTCAACGTCATCGGCAACGCCGTGAAGTTCACCCAGACCGGCGGCGTGCTTGTCCGTGTCGATTTTCGGGGACGGGATTTGACGATATCGGTGCGGGATAGCGGCCCCGGCATGACCGAGGAAGAACAGGCGCGGGTCTTCGGCGAGTTCGAACAGGCCGGGACGATCGTGGAAAAAAGCGCCGGCACTGGCCTGGGGCTGGCCATTTCCGCCCGCATCCTGCGCGAATTCGGCGGCAGGCTCAGCGTCGTCAGCGAGCGCGGCAGGGGCAGCGAGTTCGTTATTTCCTTTCCGGTCGGCCTGGAGGCCGAGGAAGATGGATATGAGTGGCGCGATATCATGCTCAAGGGATCGCGCGTCCTGCTGCTGGCTCCTAAGGGGCCAGCGAGCGAGGCAATCATGCAAACCATCCAGACCCTTGGCGGCCATTGCAGGCTGATCGGCGCCGCCGACATGGATGATCTGCCGCGCTCGTTTCCGGTGGGCGAGGAGGGGACGTGGACGGATCTCATCGTCGACCACCGCATGGCGCCCTGGTACTTCAGTGAGGGAGCCGCGCTTGCCGTGCCCGGCCTGCGCAAGATCTTCCTGGTCAATCCGGAGGAGCGCAACACCCATCCGCTCGATCTCTTTGACGCCTGGCTCATTCGGCCGCTGCGCGAGCAGTCGCTGATCGATGTGCTGAGAGGCCGCATGCGTGGCATGGAAAAGCGTGATGCCTTTATCGAAGCGGTCTCCGAGATCGGCATAACAACGCCGGAGGCGGAAGATCGCACGCTGGATATCCTGCTTGGCGAGGATGATCCGGTCAATGCGATGCTGGTGCGGGCCATGCTCTCCAAGGCCGGTCACAGGGTTCGCCTCGTCGAGGATTTCGACGGACTTCGCGTTCGCATCGAAAACGCCGAAGCGCGGCCCGAGGTGCTGGTAACCGATTTCAATATGCCCGGCGGTTCGGGCGCGGTCGTGCTTGCGCAATTGCGGGCCCACGAGCGTCGGCACGGTTTGCCGCCGCTTCCGATCGTCGTGTTGACCGCGGACAGCCGTGATTCGGTCCGCCGTCAGGCTTTGCTGGCCGGGGCCGATGCCGTCATCGTCAAGCCGGTCGATCCTGAAAAGCTGTCTGCAACGCTGCAGGGCCTGTCGAGGTCGGTTTTCGAACGCGGCTAGAGTATCCGTGTTGGTCAAGTAGGGGTTGCCGTCCATTCTCGGCCGTCCCTGAGCAATGCGTTTGCGAGCACGATGAGCTTTCGCATGATGGCTGTGATGGCAACCTTCGGTGCTTTTCCGGCAGCTTTGAGCTGGTCGTATTTTGCCTTGAGGTCGGGATTGAAGCGCATAGCGACAAGCGCCGGCATGTAGAGTGCCTGTCGCAGCTTTGCCCGGCCGCCGCGGATGAAGGCACGGCCGGTCCATGTCCCGGACTGCCGTGCGACGGGAGCCAGGCCAGCAAGCGAGGCTGCTTGGCCGTGGGCGAGCGTGCCGAGTTCGGGCATGTCGATGAGAAGCGCGAAGGCGGTGGTTGCTGAGATGCCGGGGATCGAAATGAGGCTTTCGAAGCGTCTTGCGAGGACGAGATTGTCCTTGATGAGCATCATGATCTCCCTTTCGATCGCGGCCATCTGGCGTTCGATCTGCCTGAGTTGCTCGGCGTTGTGACGCTTGAGCACGGTCAAAGTCAGGTTCTTTGCCCTGTTCTTGGCGGCGGTGCGGTTCTTGACCAGCGCCTCGCGGGCCATGTGCAAGTCCTTGAGGTCGTTGAGGATCGGGCTGCGTGCCGGCCGTGCTTCGAGTTCAAGGAGTGCCCCCATGCGCGCCAGCATAGCGGCGTCCAGCCGATCGGTCTTGGCGAGCTTGCCCGTGGCTTCGGCAAAACGCCGTGCCTGGCGTGGATTAACCTTGACGAGGGCCGCGCCTGCCGCAGCCAGCCGACGCTCGAAGGCCCGGTGATAAGGGCCTGTCGGTTCATAGACGATGCGTGTGTCATGAATGGTCTCAAGCTGGCCGAGCCAGCTCATGAAAGCTCCGTGGCCGACACTGTCGTTGGCGAAGCGGCGGATCGCGCCGTCGCTCATCCGGTGGGCATCGAGATGATCTTTCGAGATATCGACGCCAATGGTATCCTTTGTCATCTTTCGCTTGTCCTCTGCTTGTCGTCCGGAGCCAAACTCCGGGTATCCGTTCAGGACCAAAGAGAAAGACGAGGGCGATCCGACTCTAGCTCGACCCGTCAAACGGTCTGCGTTTCAACGATCCGACCCTCGCCGCTGTGGGAGGGCGGCTACCCTCTCTCAGCGGCTCATTCTTCGCCTGTTCGGCAGCAAAAGTCATAAGACAAGCCCTTCAGCTTTTCACAGAAACTCTGAACCGCTCTATCTCTTTGTTATCTAGCAATTCCGGACGGAAAACCGCTGCGCACTTTTCCTGGAATTGCTCCAGACATCATCGCTGATCTTCGGATGAAGGTTAGGAAAGCCGGCTCATCAATGCTCGATAGCGGCCGGCAATATGGTTCAACCTGTGGCAATTGCCGTTGCTAAGTTGGGGATGGTGTGTCCATTCGAAAATTGGAATGGGCACACTTCTTGCTTTTAGCAGAGCTGCATGTCACTTTCCTGTCGCACGAATTTGGTTTATGGCGCTATATCGGCCCGTAGGGGGAGAATCGCCATGTCCATCGAAATCTTGAATCGCGAAGCTCAGGGCGAAATGGTTCAGTCTTCAAAGGCAACGGTTGCGCCGGTTGCCAGCGATGTGCTCGGACGCATCGGAAATTTAGAAACGCGCCTTGCCCGCACGGCGCGTGAAATCGATGCCGCTCAGGCCGTCCGCTATCGCGTTTTCGTCGAGGAGATGAACGCGCAGCTGCCGGCCGACGCCATGCGTCGCCAGCGTGATGTCGACAGTTGGGACGCCATTTGCGACCATCTTCTGGTTTTGGACCGTTCGATCGAGGGCGATTCGGAAGACCAGATCGTCGGCACCTATCGCCTGCTGCGCCAGGAAGTAGCCATGGCCAATGGCGGCTTCTATTCCTCTTCGGAATTCGACATCGACACGCTTCTCGTCCGCCATCCGGACAAGCGTTTCATGGAGCTCGGGCGCTCCTGCGTATTGCCGGACTATCGCAACAAGCGCACGGTGGAGCTGCTCTGGCAGGGCAATTGGGCCTATGCGCTGAAGCATGGCATGGGCGCGATGATCGGTTGCGCCTCTTTCCCCGGCGTCCTTCCGGAACAGCATGCGCTGGCTCTGTCCTTCCTCTATCATAATGTCGTTGCCAAGGACGAATGGACCGTCGGCGCTTTGCCGTCGCTTGCTCGCAACATGGATCTGATGCCGGTCGAAGCCATCAATCCGAAAAAGGCGCTGATGGCGATGCCGCCACTGATCAAGGGTTATCTGCGCCTCGGTGCGATGGTCGGCTCGACCGCCGTCGTCGATCAGGCCTTCAATACGACAGATGTCCTGATCGTCCTGCCGATCGCCAGCATTTCGGACCGCTACGTCAATTATTACGGCGCGGATGCCGGTCGCTTCGCGAGCTGATCTCAAGGGATCGCAAAAATATCGATCGCATCCGTAATGCCGCGAAGCGAGACATGATGCGATTGCGGCTTCAAACCCCGCGTCGTCAACAATTCGGCGGCGCGGGCATTCTCCAGTACCGCGCTTGTGGCAAATATCTCGCTCGACGTCGCCAGATGCTGCACGCGTGAGGCGATATTGACCGTTTGTCCGAAATAATCCTGCCGCTCGTTCAGGCTGACCGCAATGCACGGTCCCTCGTGGATGCCGATCTTCAGAAGAAGATCGTCGTTGCCGCGTTCCCTGTTGAGGCTCGACATGGCCTCTCGCATCCGCATCGCCGCGGCGAGCGCCCGGTCCGGCGTCGGGAAAGTGGCCATGACGGCGTCGCCAATGGTTTTGACGACCGCACCGGCCTCCGCCCCCACGATCTCGTGCAGGATACTGAAGTGTGTCTTGACCAGATCGAAGGCGGCAAGATCGCCGACCCGCTCGTAGAGTTCGGTCGAACCGCGCAGATCGGTGAAGAGAAAGGTGAGGCTGGCGATTTTCAGCCGCTGGTTGATGTCGATCGTATCGGTCCGGTATATGTCGCGGAAGGTCTGGTTGGAGAGCAGCCGCTTGGCGGTCAGGAATGGCCGGCGCTGGCCGAGCAGCGTGTGAAGTGCGTCATTGGCGATGCATACCGACGGCAGGGTGCGGACCTCCGTGTGGTTCTCTATGACGATGCGCAGCGGGCCGGGTCTAAGCTCGATGGTGTCGTGGTGCCGATGCATGCGATCGAAGACGAGCGTTATGCTCTGCCGTTCCTTGGATGGTTCGCCCTTTACGTCGATGAACTGCGCGCTATGGGTAACCGGTTCAAAAATAATGACGAATTCGGCCGGCAGCTGCAGCGATACGACAGCCTTTTCGCCCGCCGGCAGCTCCAAGGCTTCCAGCAGGAATTCATCGACCTTTTCCTCATAGCCCTCCTCCGGAAGGTCGACGCCCGAACTCCAGTAGATCTGGCGAAAATATTCATGAGGCGGCAAATCATGCGGATTGTGGGCGCCGATGTGGCGCAAGCGCGGACTGACGGTGAAGGTGACTTCGACCATCTCGTCGAGCGTCGGCTCGTAGCCGGCCGCACACAGGGTGCAGCTATAGGCTTCGCTCTGGACTGACTTCAGCGATGTATTGGCATCCAGAACGCCGCCGCATCCCGGACACAGCACATTCCACGACATCTCGAACAGGCCAAGGCGCGCGGCGTGCAGAAACGCGCTGATGGTTTGTTCTTCGTCGAAGCCATGGTCGTCGGCGAAGGCGAGCGCATTCATGCGGTTGAGCTTGCGGTCGGACGCCTCAAGGACCATCCGCTCGATTGCGTCGACAATATCCGGCCGCGCCGAATGGCGCAGCACTTCGAACAGGGGCTGAGCTTCAGTCATCCCCCATCCTACACCTATTTCATAGGGCAGCCATCATCTTTGTTCGGCCGCCCCAGAGTGGTTCAGTTTTTCGCGGAATCTCTGAACCACTCTATCTCTTTGTTGTCTCGCAATTCCGGACGGAAAACCGCTGCGCACTTTTCCTGGAAATTGCTCTAGTGGCAAAAGTCAGGCGCCTGCACCGTAGGCGGCGATGGCAGCCATGTTGACGATGTCGGAATCCTTGGCGCCCATGGAGGTGATCTGCACCGGCTTGTCGAGGCCGACGAGCAGTGGCCCGATCACGGTGGAGCCGCCGAGTTCCTGCAGCATCTTGGTGGAGATCGCCGCCGAATGGAACGCCGGCATGACGAGAACGTTTGCCGGCCCGGAGAGCCGCGAGAAGGGATAGAGGCTCTCCATGATCTTGCGGTCCAGCGCCACGTCGGCGGACATTTCGCCGTCGAATTCGAAGTTCAAATGGCGATGATCGAGGATGTTGACAGCTTCGCGCACCCGCTCGGAGCGTTCGCCCGAGGGATGGCCGAAGGTGGAATAGGCGAGCATGGCGACGCGCGGCTCATAGCCCATACGGCGGGCAAAGCCGGCAGCTTCCTCGGCGATATCGGCGAGCTCCACGGCCGTCGGCATGTCGTGCACGGCGGTATCGGCGACGAAGACGGTGCGGCCCCGGGCAAGCACGATCGATATGCCGATCACTCGGTGCCCCGGCTTGGCGTCGATGCAGCGGCGCACGTCTCCGAGCGCCGTCGAATAATTACGCGTCACGCCGGTCACCATGCCGTCGGCGTCTCCCAGCGCCACCATGCAGGCGGCGAAGTGATTGCGGTCGTTGTGGATCAGGCGCGTCACATCGCGATGCAAGTAGCCCTGGCGCTGCAGCCGGGCATAGAGATAGTCGATATAGGCATCGCCGCGCTTGGAAATGCGCGCGTTGACGATTTCGAGACCGGGGCGATTGAGATCGATGCCCGCGCGTTCGGCGGTGGCTTCGATCAGATCTTCGCGGCCGAGCAGGATCGCCGTGCCGAGCCCCTGATTGGCATAGGAGAGGGCAGCGCGCATGACCTGTTCTTCTTCTGCCTCGGCAAACACGATGCGCTTCTGGTACCGCCGTACGCGCTCATAGAGCTGTGACAGCGTCGAGGCGATCGGATCGCGCCGGGCCGAGAGCTCACGGGCATAGGCATCCATATCGGGCATGTCGCGGCGGGCGACGCCGCTTTCGATCGCCGCCTTGGCGACAGCCACCGGGATGGCCGAGATCAGGCGCGGGTCGAATGGCACCGGGATGATGTATTGCGCGCCGAAGCGCGGCCTTGCGCCCTGATAGGCGGCGACCACGTCGTCCGGCACGTCTTCGCGCGCCAGGCTTGCCAGCGCGTTGACGGCGGCAATCTTCATCTCGTCATTGATGGTGGTGGCGCGCACGTCGAGCGCGCCACGGAAGATATAGGGGAAGCCAAGGACGTTGTTCACCTGGTTCGGATAGTCCGAGCGCCCCGTCGCCATGATGGCGTCGTCACGGATGCGGGCGACTTCCTCCGGCGTGATTTCCGGATCGGGATTGGCCATGGCGAAAATGATCGGCTTGTCCGCCATGGAGCGGATCATATCTTCGGAGAAAGCATCCTTCTGCGAAAGGCCGAGAACGACGTCGGCACCCTGCATCGCTTCAGCCAGCGTGCGCTTGTCGGTCTTGACGGCATGCGCCGACTTCCACTGGTTCATGCCCTCGCTGCGGCCCTGGTAGATCACGCCCTTCGTATCGCAAAGGACGACGTTCTCCGGGTTGAAGCCCATGGCCTTGATCAGTTCGATGCAGGCGATGGCCGCCGCACCTGCGCCGTTGCAGACGAGCTTGGTGGTCTTCAGGTCGCGGCCCGTCAGTTCGAGCGCATTGATCAGGCCGGCGGCGGCGATAATGGCGGTGCCGTGCTGGTCGTCATGGAAAACGGGGATGTCCATCAGCTCGCGCAGCCGCTGCTCGATGATGAAACAGTCAGGCGCCTTGATATCCTCGAGATTGATGCCGCCGAAGGAGGGGCCGAGATAGCGCACGCAATTGATGAATTCGTCGACATTCTCCGTGTCGATCTCGAGATCGATCGAATCGACGTCGGCGAAGCGCTTGAAGAGGACGGCCTTGCCTTCCATGACAGGCTTGGAGGCGAGTGCGCCGAGGTTGCCGAGGCCGAGAATGGCCGTGCCGTTGGAGATGACGGCGACCATGTTGCCGCGCGAGGTATAGTCGTAGGCGGTGGCCGGATCGGCCGCGATCGCTTTTACGGGAACGGCGACGCCGGGCGAATAGGCAAGGGAAAGATCGCGCTGGGTTGCCATCGGCTTGGTCGGGTTGATCTCAAGCTTGCCGGGGCGGCCGTTCTTGTGGAAATCGAGCGCTTCCTGCTCGGTGATCCCCGTTCCCGAACGCGACTTGCTCTTGCTGTCAGCCATTGTTCCTCCAAACCTCCTGTGGGCGACCGGTCCCTCTTGCCCGATAGCTGTTGTCTTCTATAGCGGCGCGCGGATAGGGTGGCACCTCATTTTTTGGAAAAACTGCACCTCCGTGAACGAACGTATTAACGCCAGCATCGATGCTTTCTCGGCCGCCGAGCTTGCCTCGGAGGAAAGCCGCGCCTCGGCTACTCCGATGATGGAGCAATATATCGAGATCAAGGCGAACAATCCCGGTTCGCTGCTGTTCTATCGCATGGGCGACTTCTACGAATTGTTCTTCGAAGACGCCGTCGACGCCTCGCGCGCGCTCGGCATCACGCTGACGAAGCGCGGCCAGCACATGGGGCAGGATATCCCGATGTGCGGCGTGCCGGTTCATGCCGCCGACGACTATCTGCAGAAGCTGATTTCACTGGGCTTCCGCGTCGCCGTCTGCGAGCAGGTGGAAGATCCCGCCGAGGCGAAGAAGCGTGGCGGCAAGTCGGTGGTGCGGCGTGACGTCGTCCGCCTCGTCACGCCTGGCACGATCACCGAAGAAAAGCTGCTTTCGCCCTCGGAATCCAACTATCTGATGGCGCTCACCCGCATTCGCGGCGGCGCCGAGCCGCAGCTGGCGCTCGCCTGGATCGATATTTCGACGGGTGTGTTCCGGCTGGCAGAGACGGAAGCCTCAAGGCTGCTGGCCGATATCCTGCGCATCGATCCGCGCGAGCTGATCCTGCCGGATACGATGTTCCACGATCCGGAATTGAAGCCGGCTTTCGACATACTCGGCCGCACCGCCGTTCCGCAGCCGGCGGTGCTGTTTGACAGCGCCAGCGCCGAGGGCCGCATCACGCGCTATTTCGGCGTTTCCACGCTTGACGGCTTCGGCACTTTCAGCCGCGCCGAACTGGCCGCCGCTGCCGCCGCCATCGCCTATGTTGAAAAGACCCAGCTTGCCGAGCGGCCGCCGCTCGGGCTTCCGGAGCGTGAAAGCGGCGCCTCCACGCTTTTCATCGATCCCGCCACACGCGCCAATCTCGAACTGGTTCGCACGCTTTCAGGCGATCGCAACGGTTCGCTGCTGAAGGCGATCGACCGCACCGTGACCGGCGGCGGCGCCCGACTTCTCGCCGAACGGCTGATGTCGCCGCTCACCGATCCGCAGCGCATCAACGAGCGTCTGGATTCGATCGGCTTCCTGACGGAGGAGCCATCGCTTTGCAGTGATCTGCGCTCCGCCTTGAAGCATGTGCCCGACATGCCGCGCGCCTTGTCTCGGCTGGCGCTCGATCGTGGCGGTCCGCGCGATCTCTGGGCGATCCGCCAGGGGCTGGCGGCGGCGGCCGATGTCGCGCGCATGCTCGGTGGCGCACTTCTGCCTGAGGAATTGAAGGGTGCGCTGGCCGGGCTCAGCGCATTGCCTGCCGATCTCGAAGCCATGCTCGCCGCCACCCTTGCCGAAGAGCTGCCTCTGCTGAAGAGGGATGGCGGTTTCTTAAGAGATGGGGCGAATGCCGAGCTGGACGAAGTGCGGGCACTGCGCGACCAGTCACGCCGTGTCATCGCCGGCCTGCAGCTGCAATATGCCGAGGAAACCGGCATCAAGTCGCTGAAGATCAAACATAACAATGTGCTCGGCTATTTCATCGAGGTCACGGCCGGCAATGCCGGTCCGATGACGGATACGAGCGAGGCCAAGGCGCGCTTCATCCATCGCCAGACGATGGCGAACGCCATGCGCTTCACCACGACCGAGCTTGCCGATCTCGAAAGCCGCATCGCCAATGCCGCCGACAAGGCACTGGCCATCGAGCTGAAAGCCTTCGACCATATGGTCGCGGCCGTTGTTGCCGCCGCCGAGGCGATCAAGGCCGGCGCCCGCGCTCTGTCGGTGATCGATGTCGCGGCAGGTCTTGCGCTGCTGGCCGAGGAGCAGGCCTATTGCCGTCCCCTCGTTGACGCGAGCCGCATGTTCGCCATCGAAGGCGGCCGCCATCCGGTTGTCGAACAGGCGCTGCGCCGCCAGGCGAGTGGACCCTTCGTCGCCAACAATTGCGATCTTTCTCCACAGGCTGACGGCAAGGATGGCGCCATCTGGCTGCTGACTGGCCCGAACATGGGCGGTAAGTCCACCTTCCTGCGCCAGAACGCGCTGATTGCCATTCTCGGGCAGATGGGCTCTTTCGTGCCCGCCGCATCGGCCCATATCGGCATCGTCGATCGGCTGTTCTCGCGCGTCGGCGCTTCCGACGATCTGGCGCGGGGACGTTCGACCTTCATGGTCGAAATGGTCGAGACGGCGGCGATCCTCAATCAGGCGACCGAACGTTCCCTTGTCATTCTCGACGAGATTGGTCGCGGCACCGCTACCTTCGACGGCCTTTCGATTGCCTGGGCCGCCGTCGAGCATCTGCATGAAGCCAACCGATGCCGAGGCCTCTTCGCCACCCATTTCCACGAGCTGACCGTCCTGTCGGAAAAGCTTGGCCGGCTCTCCAATGCCACCATGCGCGTCAAGGAATGGGATGGCGACGTCATCTTCCTGCATGAGGTCGGACCGGGTGCTGCCGATCGCTCCTACGGCATTCAGGTGGCACGTCTTGCCGGCCTGCCGGCCTCGGTGGTGGCGCGCGCCCGCGACGTTCTGACGCGGCTTGAAGATGCCGACCGCAAGAATCCGGCAAGCCAGCTCATCGACGACCTGCCTCTCTTCCAGGTAGCTGTTCGTCGCGAGGAGGCGAGCGGCCGGCGAGAACCCTCCAAGGTCGAGGAGCGGCTGAAGACGCTCGATCTCGACGATCTGACGCCACGAGCCGCCCTCGACGTGCTCTACGAGTTGAAGAAAACCCTCACCAAGACCGGCTGATCACAGGCGATATCCCAAGGACAACATGATGCATCTCGAAGTTCTTCTCGCCGAAGTCCGCATTCTGGGCGAGCGCTTCTCTCCGATTGCCGCCCGCGGCAAGATCTGTGGCGAGGGTGAGCCCCCGGACTGTGAATCCGATCGCGGCCTCCTCGACATCACTCTGTCCTGCAGCCGCATTTCCGACATCTGCTCGAAGATCGCAAAGGCCGGCTATTGGGAATGCGAACGCGAGATGGTGACGCAGATCGGCGCCCAGTCGCGCAACATATTACATAGCCTGAACGAGCTCAGGCGGGCGATCGAGCCGGCAAGGCCCTAAAACTGCCGGTTTCTGCGTCGATTGCCGTCACGCTTCGTCAACTTTGGCCCGGTAGACACCATAGGGATCGTCGATTCCATGCATTCTACCCTCGAGAGACCCGGGCGTAGAATGCCTGTGTCAATCGCAGGCCAAAGGGGCTATAGCGCATGCAGACGAGAAGACAGGCGCGCCAGCAACGGGCCGCTGTCAGCGAACAGAAAGCCGATCGGCAGAGCATGGAAACGCATCATATCGATTTTTCGACCATTCTCGATGTCTCCGCGCTAAGGGCGGAATGCGAGGCTCTCGCCAAACGCCGCCTGGACAAGAATGAGGAGCGTTCCGCTCTGCTCGCGCTGTTGAAAAAGGCGAGCCAGGAGGGACGCGAGGCGGCGCGGCGGTCGCTGATCGCGGAAGGCGGCGGCCTTGATTGCGCTTATCGGATCTCCTGGCTGCAGGACCAGATCATCACCATCCTCTACGACTTCACCGTCCGTCACGTCTATCCGAAGCAGGCGGGTGCCTTCTCCGTGACGGCGGTCGGCGGCTATGGCCGCGATACGCTGGCGCCGGGATCCGATATCGATCTTCTCTTCCTCTTCCAGCCGAAGCCGGAGAGCGACACGCACAAGGCGGTCGAATTCATTCTCTATATGCTCTGGGACATGGGCTTCAAGGTCGGCCACGCCACGCGCACGGTCGAGGAATGCATCCGCCAGGCCAAGTCCGACATGACGGTGCGCACCGCCGTCCTCGAAACCCGCTATATTTGCGGCAACGCGCCGCTGGAGCGCGAGCTGCAGGCGCGCTTCGACAAGGAAATCGTCACCAATACCGGCCCGGAATTCATCGCCGCCAAGCTCGCCGAGCGTGACGAGCGCCATCGCAAGGCCGGCGATACCCGCTATCTGGTCGAGCCCAACGTCAAGGAGGGCAAGGGCGGCCTGCGCGACCTGCACACGCTCTTCTGGATCTCGAAATATTACTACCATGTCCGCGATCCCGCCGAACTGGTGAAGCTCGGCGTACTCTCGAAGCAGGAATATCGCCTCTTCCAGAAGGCCGAGGACTTCCTTTGGGCCGTGCGCTGCCACATGCATTTCCTGACCGGCAAGGCGGAAGAGCGGCTTTCCTTCGATATCCAGCGCGATATCGCCGAAGCCCTTGGCTATCATGCCCGCCCCGGCCTTTCGGCCGTCGAGCGCTTCATGAAGCACTATTTCCTTGTCGCCAAGGATGTCGGCGATCTCACGCGCATTCTCTGCGCGGCGCTTGAGGATCAGCAAGCCAAAGCCACCCCGGGGCTCACCGGCGTCATCAGCCGTTTCGCCAACCGTTCGCGCAAGATCGCCGGCACCGTCGAGTTCGTCGAGGATCGCGGCCGCATCGCGCTTGCCAATCCCGATGTCTTCAAGCGCGATCCGGTCAGCCTCATCAGGCTGTTCTTCGTCGCCGACATCAATGGCCTCGAATTTCACCCGGATGCGCTGAAGCGCGTCACGCGATCGCTGAACCTGATCGACAATGATCTGCGCGAGAACGAAGAGGCGAACCGCCTGTTCCTGGCCATCCTGACCTCGAAGCGCGATCCCGCATTGATCCTGCGCCGCATGAACGAGGCCGGCGTGCTCGGCCGCTTCATCCCGGAATTCGGCAAGATCGTCTCAATGATGCAGTTCAACATGTATCATCATTATACGGTGGACGAGCATCTGATCCGCACCGTCGACGTGCTGTCGGAGATCGACAAGGGCAAGGCCGAGGATGTTCATCCGCTGACCAACAAGCTGATGCCCAATATCGAGGATCGTGACGCCCTCTATGTTGCCGTGCTCTTGCACGATATCGCCAAGGGCCGCGAGGAAGATCACTCGGAAGCCGGCGCCAAGGTGGCGCGCAAGCTCTGCCCGCGCTTCGGCCTTTCGCCGAAGCAGACGGAGCTCGTCGTCTGGCTGATCGCGGAACACCTGACTATGTCGATGGTCGCCCAGACGCGCGACCTGACCGATCGCAAGACCATCATCGATTTCGCCGACCGGGTGCAGTCGCTCGACCGGCTGAAGATGCTGCTGATCCTGACGGTCTGCGACATCCGCGCCGTCGGTCCGGGCGTCTGGAACGGCTGGAAAGGCCAGCTGCTGCGCACGCTCTATTACGAAACCGAACTGCTGCTTGCCGGCGGCTTCTCCGAAGTGTCGCGCAAGGAGCGGGCCGAAGCGGCAGCCGAAGCGCTTGAACAGGCTCTTGCGGATTGGAGCCAGAAGGACCGCAAGGCCTACGTCAAGCTGCACTACCAGCCCTATCTGCTGTCCGTGCCGCTGGAGGATCAGATCCGCCACACGCAGTTCATTCGCCAGTCGGACAAGGCGGATAAGGTGCTTGCCACCATGGTGCGCACCGACAGCTTCCACGCCATCACCGAGATCACCGTTCTGTCGCCCGACCATCCGCGCCTGCTGACCGTGATTGCCGGCGCATGTGCGGCGGCCGGCGCGAATATCGCCGACGCACAGATCTTCACGACATCGGACGGCCGCGCGCTCGACACTATCCACGTCAGCCGCGAATTTCCCGACGATGCCGACGAGCTGCGCCGCGCCGGCACCATCGGCAAGATGATCGAGGATGTGCTGGCCGGCCGCAAGCGGCTGCCGGAAGTCATCGCGACGCGCACGAAGAACCGCCGCAAGAACAAGGCCTTCGTCATCCCGCCGTCGGTGATCATCACCAACAGCCTCTCCAACAAGTTTACGGTCATCGAGGTCGAATGCCTCGATCGCCCTGGCCTCTTGTCGGAAATCACGGCCGTTCTCTCGGACCTGTCGCTCGATATCCAATCGGCGCGCATCACCACCTTCGGCGAAAAAGTCATCGACACCTTCTATGTTACCGATCTCGTCGGGCAGAAGATTTCCAACGAGAACAAGCGAGCCAATATCACTGCGCGCCTGAAGGCGGTCATGGCGGGCGAGGAGGATGAAATGCGCGAGCGCATGCCATCAGGCATCATCGCGCCCGCCGCCACGCGCAGCGTCGCCGTCGAAAAGTCAGACCCCGAGAAGAAAGCCGGTTCTGCCGCATGAGCCTAGTCAAGAAATTCATCACGGTCGGTGGTGCGACGCTTGGCAGCCGCATCTTCGGCTTCGCACGCGAAACCCTGATGGCCGCCGCCCTCGGCACCGGGCCGATGGCTGACGTCTTTTACGCCGCCTTCCGCTTTCCGAATCTCTTCCGCCGCCTCTTCGCCGAAGGCGCCTTCAATGCCGCTTTCGTGCCGCTCTTTGCCAAGGAAATCGAGGCGAACGGCATCGACGGAGCAAAACGCTTCTCCGAAGAAGTGTTCGGCGTCCTCTTCTCGGTCCTGTTCCTGATCACCGTCGTCATGGAACTGGGCATGCCGCTAATCGTGCGCTGGATCATCGCGCCAGGCTTTGCCGACGACCCGGAGAAATTCACGATCACGGTGCGCATGGCCGCCGTCATGTTCCCCTATCTCATGTGCATGTCGCTGACGGCGATGATGAGCGGCATGCTGAATTCGCTGCATCATTTCTTCGCAGCGGCGGTGGCGCCCATCTTCCTGAATGTGGTCATGATCGGCGCGCTGTTCTATTCGCTCTATTTCGGCGCGCTGCCGCTGCAGACCGCCTGGTATCTGTCCTGGGGCGTACTAGCGGCCGGCATCCTGCAATTGCTCGTCGTCTACATCGGCGTCCGCCATGCCGGCATCAATATCGGCTTCCGCTGGCCGCGCGTCACGCCGAACGTCACGCGGCTGTTGATCCTCGCCATTCCCGCAGCCGTCACCGGCGGCATCACCCAGATCAACCAGATGATCGGCCAGGCGATCGCCTCCAGCCGCGAAGGCGCGATCGCCGCCCTGCAATATGCCGACCGCATCTACCAGCTGCCGCTCGGCGTTGTCGGCGTTGCCGTCGGCGTGGTGCTGCTGCCGGAGCTTGCCCGCGCCCTGAAATCGGGCCACCTGAAGGAAGCCGCCAATCTGCAGAACCGTTCGATGGAATTCGTGCTGTTCCTGACCTTGCCGGCCGCCATGGCGCTCTGGGTCCTCTCGGACGACATCATCCGCGTGCTCTACGAGCGCCGCGCCTTCCATCAGGAAAACACCCTCATCGTCGGCTCGATACTCGCGATCTACGGGCTCGGCCTGCCGGCCTTCGTGCTGATCAAGGCGCTGCAGCCCGGCTTCTACGCCCGCGAGGACACCAAGACGCCGATGCGCTTCTCCGGTGTGGCGGTCGCCGTCAATTGCGCCATCGCGCTCAGCCTCTTTCCCTATATGGGCGCGCCCGGCATCGCGGTCGCGGAGGCGACGGCCGGGTGGATCAGCACGGTTCTGCTGTTCACGACGCTGCTGCGCCGTGGTTATCTGACCTGGGAATGGGGGCTCGCGCGCCGTACCGCGCTGCTGCTTGTTTCAGCCGGCGTCATGACCGGCGCGATCATCTATCTGCAGCATCGTTGGGAACCCTATCTCGCCTCCGGCGCCTCGCTGCTGACCAAGGTGAGCACGCTCGGCCTGCTGATCGCGATCGCCATGGCAATCTATTTCGCCGTCGCCTTCCTGATCGGCGGCGCCGATCTCGGCATGATCCGCCGCAACATCAACCGCAAATCCGCCGCCGCTGCGCCGGATGCCGAGGTGGTGAACGGGGAGTAGGGGGCAAATCGGAGTCCGGCGTCTGCTGAAACCTCTATAACCCCCCTCTGTCGCTGTCGCGACATCTCCCCCACAAGGGGGAGATTGGTAATATGTGGTGGCCTCTCACGCCCAATTAATATCGCATCTGTTGAAGCCGAGGCTATTGTTTCTGCAGGACATGCGGCAAACTCCTAACGATCTCCCCCCTTGTGGGGGAGATGTCACGAAGTGACAGAGGGGGGTGCGCACTCTCCGCAAACTCGCAATCAATTTGATCCCGGAGCCCCCATGCCCCAATCCCTCTTCCTCGTTACCCTCGTCGTCGATGATTACGATCGCGCCAAGGCCTTCTATTGCGGTACCCTTGGCTTCGATTGCCTTCAGGACGAAGTGCAGCCGGAGGGCAAGCGCTGGGTCGCCGTCAAGCCGAAGGGCGGCGAGGGGGCGGCGCTGTTGCTGGCCCAGGCCGCCAGCGACAATCAGCGCGCCGCAATCGGCAACCAGACCGGCGGCCGCGTCGGCTTCTTCCTGAAGACCGACGATTTTGCCCGCGATCATGCCGCGATGAAGGCAAAGGGCGTGCGCTTTCTGGAGGAGCCGCGCCACGAAGTCTATGGCACGGTGGCGGTCTTCGCTGATCCCTACGGCAACACCTGGGATCTGATCCAGCATTCTTCCTGAGACTCTACCATATAGCCTCTTGATCCTGCCTGATCCCGCGTGCATAAGCCGCTCGAAACCAAGGGTCGAGCGCGAGCTCGCCCAGGCCCTCCACAAGCCTTTTGAGGACGACATGACCGAATTCAAGCCGCTCGTATTCTCCGGCGTTCAGCCCACGGGCAATCTCCACCTCGGCAATTATCTCGGCGCGATCCGCAAGTTCGTGGCCCTGCAGGAAAACAACGACTGCATCTATTGCGTCGTCGACATGCATGCGCTGACCGCCCAGCTCGTGCATGACGACATGCCGGGCCAGACGCGTTCGATCACCGCGGCGTTTCTTGCCGCCGGCATCGATCCGGAGAAGCATATCGTCTTCAACCAGTCGGCCGTGCCGCAGCATGCCGAGCTTGCCTGGATCTTCAACTGCGTCGCCCGCATCGGCTGGATGAACCGCATGACGCAGTTCAAGGACAAGGCCGGCAAGGACCGCGAGCAGGCCTCGCTCGGCCTTTACGCGTATCCGAGCCTGATGGCCGCCGATATTCTGCTTTATCGCGCCACCCATGTTCCTGTTGGAGACGACCAGAAGCAGCATCTGGAATTGACCCGCGACATCGCCATGAAGTTCAATCTGGATTTCATGGAGCACATTCGCCGCTCGGGCTACGGCATCGATATCACCGTTGGCGACGAGCCGGTGCATGCCTATTTCCCGATGGTCGAGCCGTTGATCGATGGCCCGGC
Source organism: Rhizobium sp. CCGE531 (assembly GCF_003627795.1). Lineage (NCBI taxonomy): Bacteria > Pseudomonadati > Pseudomonadota > Alphaproteobacteria > Hyphomicrobiales > Rhizobiaceae > Rhizobium > Rhizobium sp. CCGE531. The sequence goes on from NZ_CP032684.1 coordinate 571,899, forward strand.
GCCGCGCGTCATGTCGCTGCGTGACGGCACGAAGAAGATGTCGAAATCCGACGCCTCGGACCTGTCGCGCATCAACCTGCTCGACGACGAGGAAAACATCTCGAAGAAGATCCGCAAGGCCAAGACCGATCCGGATGGCTTGCCGAGCGAAATCGCCGGTCTCGCCGGCCGCCCCGAGGCCGACAACCTGGTCGGCATTTATGCGGCCCTTGCCGACAAGTCGAAAGCGGATGTCCTGTCCGAATTCGGCGGCCAGCAATTCTCCGTCTTCAAGCCGGCGCTGGTCGATCTTGCCGTGCATGTGCTCTCGCCGATCACCATGGAAATGCGCCGCCTGATGGCCGATCCCGGCCACATCGACGCCGTGCTCCGCGATGGCGGTGCCCGCGCCCGTGCTCGCGCTGACGTGACGATGAAGCAGGTTCGCGACATCATCGGCTTTCTCTATTGATGATGTCGTAATGGAAGCTTCCACCTGAAAACGGGGGCTTGCAAAACGTCCCCTTCGGGTGTCAGAGTCGCCGCATGGTATCAAAACGTCTCTCACGGCTCGAAGGTCACCGCCGCAAGTTCATGGCGGTCATCGACGGCACGCCCGAATGCCAGCGCGCCGTCCATTATGCCGGCCGGCGCGCCAAGAATTCCAATGGCGGCCTCGTCTTGCTCTACGTCATCCCCGAAGGCGATTTCCAGCAATGGCTCGGCGTCGAGGAGATCATGCGGGCGGAAGCACGCGAGGAAGCCGAGGCGGCAACCGCAAAGGCGGCGCAGGCCGTCCGCGAAAATATCGGCATCGATTCGGAGATCGTCATTCGCGAGGGATCGGCCGCCGAGCAGATCAATGCGGTGATCGAGGATGACCGGGATATCGCGCTTCTCGTGCTTGCCGCCGGTTCCGCCAAGGAAGGCCCGGGCCCGCTCGTCTCGTCGATCGCCGGGCGCGCCGCGGCCTTTCCGATCCCGGTGACTGTGCTTCCGGACACGCTGAACAACGAGGAAATCGACGCCCTCAGCTGATCGGCGCATGCCATTTCTTGAGAAACACTCTCTTGAATAGAATGGCCAAAAGGCCTATCTTCTTTTGAAATGTTCTAAAGTCGGGGCAGGGTGTTCGCCCGCCGCATGGAGATCAAGATGTTCATTCAGACCGAAGCGACGCCGAACCCCGCGACCCTCAAGTTCCTGCCGGGCAAGGTGGTGATGGAAAGCGGCACGGCCGAGTTCCGTAGCGCCGAGGAAGCCGAGGCTTCGCCGCTTGCTGCCCGCCTCTTCGAGATTCCGGGCGTGACCGGCGTCTATTTCGGCTATGATTTCATCTCGGTCTCCAAGGAAAGTCAGGAATGGCAGCATCTGAAGCCCGCCATCCTCGGCTCGATCATGGAGCATTTCATGTCCGGCAAGCCGGTCATGGGCTCTTCCTCGGTTTCTTCTGAAGTGCAGGATGCCGGCGGCGAATTCTTCGACGAGGGCGACGAGGCGATCGTGCTGACCATCAAGGAATTGCTGGATACCCGCGTGCGTCCGGCCGTTGCCCAGGATGGCGGCGACATCACCTTCCGCGGCTTCCGCGACGGCAAGGTCTATCTCAACATGAAGGGATCCTGCGCCGGTTGCCCGTCGTCGACGGCGACGTTGAAGCATGGGGTGCAGAACCTGCTGCGCCATTTCGTCCCGGAAGTGCAGGAAGTCGAAGCCGTTTAATCTCCGTATTTCGGAAAAATTGACATGATCGTACTGGCGCTCGACACGGCAGGTGTGGATTGCGCTGCCGCTGTGTATGATAGCGGCAGTGATTCTGTGATGGGGGAGGTCACGGAAACGATCGGACGGGGACATGCCGAGCATCTGATGCACGTTGTCGACGAGGCGCTGGCGAAAGCCGGTATGACGCTTTCGGCGATCGAGCGTGTCGTCGTGACCGTCGGCCCCGGTTCCTTCACCGGCATCCGCATCGGCGTCGCAGCCGCTCGCGGTTTTGCGCTCTCCCTCGATATCTACGCGGTTGGTGTTACGACCCTCGAGGTCATGGCGGCGACCGTGCGAGCACAGAATCCGGGCAAGTCGGTTCTGGCTGCCATCGACGCCAAGCGCGAGGAGATCTATCTCCAGGGCTTCGATGCCGATGGCAACCCGCTGGACGAGGCTCGGGCCGTGACGATCGACGAAGCGCGGGCGATTGCCAGCGCCTTTGACGGCATCGTCACCGGCACGGCCGTCGCCCGGTTGAGCGATGCGCCGCCGGCGGAGCGGCCAGACGCATTTCCGATTGCCATCATCGCCCGGCTGGGCGCCGGCAAGCCCGCCGGCGAAAAGCCGAAGCCGCTTTATCTTCGCGGACCCGATGCCAGACCGCAGGCCGGATTCGCAGTTGCCAGGCAATAGAAATGCTCGAATCCTATCTTACTCTGAAAGCCGAATACGAAATCATCCCGATGGAGCTGAAGGATTGCGTCGAAGTGGCGCTGCTGCACGGCGAACGCTTCCCTCGTGTTTGGGACGAGACCGAATTTCAGGATCTCCTCTCGCAGGAGACCACCTTCGGCTTCGTCGCCCGCCAGACCAACGCCATCCTCAAGAAGGCGCTTCCAGGATTCGTGCTGGCGCGGCATGTGGCAGGCGAGGGCGAAATCCTGACGATCGCCGTCAACGCCAAGCTCGGACGCTCCGGCCTCGGCTGGAGGCTGATGCAGGCCGCCCTCCGCGAAGCCCGCAGTCGCGGCGGCGAAGCCATGTTCCTGGAGGTTGATGGCGGCAATCAGCCGGCGCTCGGCCTCTACCGCAAGCTCGGTTTCGAGACGGTCGGCGAGCGCAAGGCCTATTATGTCAGCGACAACGGCACGAAATCGACGGCGCTTGTCATGCGCCGCGTTCTTCGCTAGAGCATTTTGCAGCCAGGTGGCATCACTTGGCGTCGCATAAATGCGGCAAAACAAACGGATAGAGCGGCAATTCGGCGCTCTGATCCTTGTGACAGTCCAAATAGACCGAAGACAGCATTTGATGGAAGACGCCGTAAAATCCCTGGAGGAGCTTTGCGCCGAGCGCGGCATGCGCATGACGGAGCAGCGCCGGATCATCGCGCGCATCATCGAGAATTCCGGCGATCACCCGGATGTCGAGGAGCTTTACCGCCGCTCGGTGCAGGTGGATGCGAAAATCTCGATCTCGACGGTCTATCGCACCGTCAAGCTGTTCGAGGACGCCGGCCTTCTTGCCCGCCACGATTTTCGCGATGGACGGTCCCGCTATGAGACCGTGCCGGAAGAGCATCATGATCACCTGATCGACCTGAAGAGCGGTGCCGTGATCGAATTCCACTCGCCGGAGATCGAGGCGCTGCAGGAGCGTATTGCCCGCGAACACGGCTTCAAACTCGTCGACCACCGGCTGGAGCTTTACGGCATCCCGCTGAAGAAGGACGAAGGTTGACGTGAAGGCTTTCATGCAGGAGCGAATGATTTGATGACCTGGCTGCGCATCGGCTGTGCCGCCCTGGTCATTGGCGTCGTCAGCGCCGTGATGCTGCCGCTGCAGATCCTCTGCCTGCGCTTCGACTGGAAGCTCAGGCGATATCTGCCGCGCTACTGGCATCGCATCGTCTGCTATTGGCTTGGCGTGCGCATCCATGTGGTCGGCAGGATGGAGACGAGCCGGCCGTTGATGCTGGCCTCCAACCATTCGTCCTGGCTCGATATCCTCGTCCTGTCGGCCGTGGCCGACGTCTCCTTCATCGCCAAGTCGGAAGTGCGGGATTGGCCGATTTTCGGCCTGTTCGCGCAGTGGCAGAAGAGCGTGTTCGTCGAGCGCGAGCAGAAGCGCAAGACCGGCGAACAGGTCAACGAGATCGCCGACCGCATGGCCGATGGCGAAATCATGGTGCTGTTTCCGGAGGGAACCACCTCCGACGGCAATCGGCTGCTCGAGGTCAAGTCTTCGCTGTTCGGCGCAGCCGCCGCGGCGCTGCCGAAGGCGCCCGGTGCCGTCGTGCATGTCCAGCCCGTTGCGGTCGCCTATACCCGCGTCCATGGCACGGCAATGGGCCGCTACTATCGCCCCCTGACGGCATGGCCCGGCGATATCGAGCTCGTGCCGCACCTGAAGGGCATCGCCCAGTGCGGCGCGATTGATGTCGACGTCTGCTTCGGTGAGGCGGTCGATTATCGCGCCGGCACCAACCGCAAGGAAGTCAGCGCCATCATTGCGCGGCGTATCCGAACCATGCTCGCCAGCCGCCTTCTGGGGCGCGAGATCGCCTGATTTCCAGGTGGTTCCAACTTTTCCGTTTTCTCCGAAAGCAAAAGCCACTACATAGCGGCCATGACCAAGGACAGCCTAACTCTCGACGCCCCGGTGGCCGATGCCTCGCAGCTCGGCCCCCGCGACGGCTCCAACAGCCGCAAGGTCTTCATCAAGACCTACGGCTGTCAGATGAACGTCTACGACTCGACGCGGATGAGCGATGCGCTTTCCCGTGACGGCTATGAGCCGACCGAGGACATGGAAGAGGCCGATCTCGTCCTGCTGAACACCTGTCATATCCGAGAAAAAGCGGCCGAAAAGGTCTATTCCGCGCTCGGCCGCCTGCGTGACATGAAGAAGCGCAAGGCTGCCGACGGCCGCGAGATGATGATTGGGGTTACCGGCTGCGTCGCACAGGCGGAGGGCGAGGAAATCCTGCGCCGCGCGCCTGCCGTCGACGTGGTCATCGGCCCGCAGACCTATCATCGCCTGCCGGACGCGCTTCGCCGCGCCAAGGAAGGCCAGCGCGTCGTCGACACCGAATATGCGATCGAAGACAAGTTCGAGCATCTGCCGATACCTGAGAAGACGAAGATTCGCGCGCGCGGCGTCACGGCCTTTCTGACAGTGCAGGAAGGATGCGACAAGTTCTGCACTTTCTGTGTCGTACCCTATACGCGCGGCTCCGAAGTTTCCCGCCCGGTCTCGCAGATCGTCGAAGAGGCCGAGAAACTTGTGGATGGCGGCGTGCGCGAAATCACCCTGCTCGGCCAGAACGTCAATGCCTGGCATGGCATCGGCGCCAGCGGCGAAACCTGGAGCCTCGGCGATCTCCTTTATCGCCTGGCCGAGATCCCTGGTCTTGCGCGCCTGCGTTACACGACCAGCCACCCGCGCGACATGGACGACCGGCTGATCGGCGCGCATCGTGACCTGCGCACGCTGATGCCCTACCTGCATCTGCCCGTCCAGGCCGGCTCGGACCGCATCCTGAAGGCGATGAACCGGCGGCATACCGCCGTGGAATACCTCGCGCTCATCGAGAAGATCCGCGCCGTACGCCCTGATATCGCGCTATCAGGCGATTTCATCGTTGGCTTCCCGGGGGAGACAGACCAGGATTTTGAGGATACATTGAGACTGATCGAGGAGGTGAATTATGCACAGGCCTTCTCGTTCAAATATTCCACGCGGCCGGGCACGCCCGGCGCGGAATTGAAGGATCAGGTGCCCGAAGAGGTCAAGACGGAGCGGCTGGAGCGTTTGCAGGCATTGTTGCTGAAGCAGCAGCATGCTTTTGCTGAGGCTTGCGTGGGCAAGGTTGTGGATATCCTTCTGGAAAAGCCGGGCCGGATGCCGGGACAGTTGATTGGACGCTCTCCCTGGCTGCAATCTGTGAATGTTGATGCAAAAGCATCGCAAATCGGTGACATTATTAACGTACGAATCACCGGAACCAGCACCAACAGCCTTTTTGCTGATTTGCTCTAGGTTCCGGACGGGCACAAGGAGCCGCACCGCTTGAACGGACAGGAATTGGTTTCTTCTTCATCGCGCCAGCCCCGCACCGCGAGCGACGCCAATCACTTCACCCTGACGTTCGAGAATAATCGGTTCGCCAGCGAACTTTTCGGGCAGTTCGACCAGAATTTGAAGCTGCTCGAGGAGCGGCTTGGCATCGATGCCCGCGCCCGCGGCAATTCCGTCGTCATAACAGGCGATGTGCTGGCCACCAATCAGGCACGACGGACGCTCGATTACCTCTATGACAAGCTGCAAAAAGGCGGCAATGTGGAGCGTTCCGACGTGGAAGGGGCAATCCGCATGGCGGTTGCCGCCGACGATCAATTGACGCTGCCGACCATGGAGAGAAAAGCCAAGTTGACGATGGCGCAGATTTCGACGCGCAAGAAGACGATCATCGCCCGCACGCCGACCCAGGATGCCTATATGCGGGCGCTGGAGCGCTCCGAGCTCGTCCTCGGCGTCGGCCCCGCCGGTACAGGCAAGACCTACCTCGCGGTTGCCCATGCCGCCCAGCTTCTGGAGCGCGGCGCGGTGGAAAAGATCATCCTGTCGCGACCGGCCGTCGAGGCCGGCGAGCGTCTCGGCTTCCTGCCCGGCGACATGAAGGAAAAGGTCGATCCCTATCTGCGTCCGCTCTATGACGCGCTCTACGATATGATGCCGGGCGACAAGGTCGAGCGCGCCATCACCGCAGGCGTCATCGAAATCGCGCCGCTCGCCTTCATGCGCGGCCGCACGCTCGCCAATGCCGCCGTCATCCTCGACGAGGCGCAGAACACGACATCAATGCAGATGAAAATGTTCCTGACCCGCCTCGGCGAGAACTCGCGGATGATCGTCACAGGCGATCCGAGCCAGATCGACCTGCCGCGCGGCGTCAAGTCCGGCCTGGTGGAAGCGCTGCAGCTGCTGGACAGCGTCGAGGGCATCACCATCGTTCGCTTCAAGGATACGGACGTTGTCCGCCATCCGCTGGTGGCGCGCATCGTCCGGGCCTATGATTCCACCTATGCCGTCAAGGCAGAGGAAAGCGATCCGCAGATCTGATCTGCGGTGCGGAAACCGATGGCCGAACTCGATATACAGATCAGCGTGGAGGAGGGCGACTGGCCCTCCGAAGAGCAGTTGCAAGTCCTGGCCGAGCGGGTGTTGGGAGCTGCGGCCGCCTATTTGAAGACGCATGAAAAGCAACCTTTTCCGAAGACGGCGCCTGAATTGTCGCTTGTGTTCACCGACGACGCCTCCATCCGCGAAATCAATGCGGAATGGCGCTCGCAGGACAAGGCGACGAATGTCCTTTCCTTCCCGGCCTTCCCGCTGCAGCCCGGCGGCAAGCCCGGCCCGATGCTTGGCGACATCATCATCGCCAGGGAGACGGTGGAGCGCGAGGCGATCGATCTCGAAAAGAGTTTTGACGACCATCTGACGCATTTGATGGTGCATGGTTTCTTGCATCTCTTCGGCTACGACCATATGAATAATAGCGAAGCCGAAAGAATGGAGGGGCTGGAGACTCGCATTTTGGCGAAGCTTGGCCTATTTGATCCCTATGCGGGACAAGACCCCATTTGATTTGAACCCTGCCTGACCAGGAACAATGAGCGACTTTACGACAAGATCGGCCCCCGAGGCCAAAGATGGAGCCGATGCAGCCTCCTCCGACGAGGTAGGCAGTAGTAGCAACGGCAAGCGATCACATTCTTCCTTCTGGGCGCGCGCTGCGCGTATCCTGCGACCGGCACAGGACTCTGCCCGGCTGCGCGAGGATCTCGCCGACGCGTTGATGACCAACGTCGCCGGTGACGATACCTTTTCCCCGGATGAGCGAGCGATGTTGCACAACATCCTGCGTTTCCGCGAGGTACGCGTCGAGGATGTCATGGTGCCGCGCGCCGATATCGAGGCGGTAGACCAGAATATCACCATCGGCGAACTGATGATCCTGTTCGAGGAAAGCGGCCGCTCACGCATGCCCGTCTACGCCGACACGCTGGATGATCCGCGGGGTATGGTGCATATCCGCGACCTGTTGTCCTATGTCGCCAAGCAGGCTCGAAACAAGCGCCGCGGGGGCAGCGCCAAGACGGCAGCCACTGCTGCGCCCGCGCCCGCGACTGAGAAGCCGGCGCGCTCGGCCAAGCCGAATTTTGACCTTTCGCGCGTCGATCTTCAGAAGACGCTGGCCGAGGCCGGCATCATCCGCAAAATCCTGTTCGTGCCGCCCTCGATGCTGGCTTCCGATCTCCTGCGTCGCATGCAGGTCAACCGCACGCAGATGGCGCTTGTCATCGACGAGTATGGCGGTACTGACGGTCTTGCTTCGCATGAGGACATCGTCGAAATGGTCGTCGGCGATATCGACGACGAGCACGATGACGATGAAGTCATGTTCAAGCGCGTCTCCGAAGACGTCTTCGTTGCCGATGCCCGCGTCGAACTCGAAGAGATCGCCGCCGCGATCGGCTCGGATTTCGATATCGCCGAGCAGGTGGACGAGGTCGACACGCTCGGCGGCCTGATCTTCTCCGCACTTGGCCGCATTCCGGTGCGCGGCGAGGTCGTGCAGGCGCTTCCGGGCTTTGAATTCCACATTCTCGATGCCGATCCGCGGCGCATCAAGCGGGTTCGCATCACGCGCAAGCGCCATCCCGCCCGCCGTCGGCCGACCGTCAAGCTGGAAGGTGAGGCAGGTGCGCCCGAACGCGATTTGCCGGCGCCGGAAACAATTGTTGAGGAAACCTCGACCGGGTCCAACACCGCCAGCCATTAGAGCAATTTCAGAAAAAGTGCGTAGCGATTTTCCATCCGGAATTGCTAGGAAACAAAGAGATAGAGCGGTTCAGAGTTCCGTGAAACGCTGAACCGCTCTAATCGGCACTTCAGCGGGACAAATCGCTCCATTTTTGAAAGACTGCGGCCAGTTGATTCGCAGTTGAACGGAGCTGGCGCATGGAATGGCTTTCGGGCCGGGTGATCCTCGTCTGGGGTTTCAAACGTGCGTTGCTTGTGATTTTTGCCGGTGCCATCGGCGTTCTGGCGCTGCCGCCTTTCGGCTTTTTCGCCGCGATGTTCGTCTCCTTCACGCTGCTGGTCTGGCTGCTGGACGGGGTTGCCGCGGGCCCGGACAGTGGCCTGCTCGGACGGCTGTGGCCGGCCTTCTTCACCGGCTGGCTGTTCGGCTTCGGTTACTTCGTCGCGGGTCTCTGGTGGCTCGGCCATGCGCTGCTGATCGATGCCGACGAGTTCGCCTGGGCCCTGCCGCTGGCGATCCTCGGTCTTCCTGCCTTTCTCGCGGTTTTCTACGGCGTGGCGACCATGCTTGCCCGTATCCTGTGGTCCGATGGCATGGGGCGCATCGCCGCACTCGCATTCAGCTTCGGCATCCTGGAATGGCTGCGCAGCTTTCTCTTCACCGGCTTTCCCTGGAACGCCATCGGCTATGGCGCCATGCCCATTCCGTTGATGATGCAGTCGGCGCATCCAATCGGCGTGCTGGGTGTCACGGTGCTTGCCGTTTTCGTCTTCGCGGCACCGGCATTGCTCGGCACGCGTCAAGGGCGGCTGCCGGGGATCGGCCTTGCCGTCCTCATCGTTACAGCGCATTTCGGCTACGGCTATTATGCGCTTAGCCAGCCGGAAGCTCCGCTCACCGATGCCAAGACGGCGCCGGTCGTGCGCATCGTTCAGCCTTCCATCGACCAGGAAACCAAGATGGACACGGCTGCCGATCGCGCCGCCATCTTCGACAAGCACCTGGCGCTTTCGGTTCAGCCGCCGGCAAACGGTGGCAAGCGGCCTGACATCATCGTCTGGCCCGAGACTGCGGTGCCCTTCATCCTGACCGACAACCGGGATGCCCTTGCCCGCATTGCGGATCAGCTCGAGGACGATCAGATCCTGATCACCGGTGCCGTCCGCGTCGAAGACATGGGACCGGGCGTCGAGCCTCGCTACTACAATTCGATCTACGTCATCGACGGGCGCGGCCAGATCATCGGCGCGTCCGACAAGACCCATCTCGTGCCCTTCGGCGAATATGTGCCCTTCGAACACATCCTCAGCTATCTCGGCATCGAGAATGTGGTGGAATTGCCGGGAGGATTTTCCGCGGCGGCCAAGCGGCAGCTGCTGACCTTGCCCGATGGCCTCAAATTCTATCCGCTGATCTGCTACGAGATCATCTTTCCGAATGAGATGACGCCGGAGATCCGGCAGGCCGATGCCATCCTCAACGTCACGAATGATGGCTGGTTCGGCGACACGCCCGGTCCATACCAGCATTTCCTGCAGGCAAGGGTGAGGGCGGTGGAGCAGGGGCTGCCGCTGATTCGAAGCGCCAATACCGGCATTTCAGCTTTTGTTGATCCGCATGGGCGCGTGCTTTCTGGTGTCGATTATAATCAACAAGGCTTCATTGATACCACTTTAGGTGGCGCAACCCTATCGCGCATCGACGACAAGGCCAGGAAAATATACTTTTGGTTGATTATCGGGGTAGCCGGCATAATCGCCTTGATTTCACGCATGGGTTTTATTTCCAGGGTGAATTGACCAAAAAACCCTAAAATTGCATAGTGCTTAGTGTCCGCCTTTCGAACGTAAACTGGAGGCCTTGGGGGCGTCGGCTGCAACGTGGCGTTATAGGGGTGGTGAAGGGTACCGGGTGGCAGGTCCTGAATTCAACCTATGTTAGGGTATTATGATGATTGAAAACAAAAAGAAGCCGAACCCCATCGACATTCATGTCGGTAGCCGCATACGCCTCCGCCGCACGATGCTTGGCATGAGCCAGGAGAAGCTCGGCGAAAGCCTGGGAATTACCTTTCAACAGATTCAGAAATACGAAAAAGGCACCAACCGCGTTGGCGCCAGCCGCCTGCAGAATATCTCCAGCATCCTCAATGTCCCGGTTTCCTTCTTCTTCGAAGATGCGCCAGGCGATCACTCGGCCGCCGGCGGCATGGCCGAGGCGTCCAGCTCCAACTACGTCGTCGACTTTCTGTCCTCTTCCGAAGGATTGCAGCTCAATCGCGCCTTCGTGAAAATTTCCGATGGCAAGGTCCGGCGCAAGGTCGTCGAGCTGGTCAAGGCGCTGGCCGCCGAGGCGGATGCCGAGTAGCCCTCGAAGCAAGGTCGAACCGATAAAGTCGAGAGGCGGTCATTTTTGGCCGCCTTTTCTGCATTTACGGCAAAATTTTATCACTCTGGCTGGGATATAAAGATATATTTATGTCCTTGTGCGGCTTGTTTTTCGAGCTGGAGGCGAATATCAAAAGCGGAGATTTGTTCTTTGAGGGGAATCCCGCATGCGCGCGAATTATCTGTTTACGAGTGAGTCTGTTGCCGAAGGTCACCCGGATAAAGTCTGTGACCGCATCTCCGATGAAATCGTCGATCTGGTTTACCGCGAGGCCACGAAGACCGGCGTGAACCCTTGGACCGTGCGCATCGCATGCGAGACCCTCGCCACCACCAACCGCGTCGTCATCGCCGGCGAAGTTCGTCTGCCGCCGAGCCTGATGAAGAAGGACAAGGATGGCAACGACGTCATCAATCCTTCGAAGTTCAAGGCGGCCGCCCGCCGCGCCATCAAGGATATCGGCTACGAGCAGGATGGCTTCCATTGGAAGAAGGCGCGCATCGACGTGCTTCTGCACTCGCAGTCCGCCGATATCGCCCAAGGCGTCGATAATGCCGCTGACCAGCAGGGTGACGAAGGCGCTGGCGACCAAGGCATCATGTTCGGCTATGCCTGCCGCGAGACCCCGGACCTCATGCCGGCACCGATCTACTATTCGCACAGGATCCTGCAGCTGCTCGCCGCCGCCCGCAAGAAGGGCGATGGCGACGTTGCCAAGCTGGGTCCGGACGCCAAGAGCCAGGTGACGGTCCGTTACGTCGACGGCAAGCCGTCCGAAGTGGCCTCGATCGTGCTTTCCACCCAGCATCTCGATGATAGCTGGGATTCGACGAAGGTTCGCTCCGTCGTCGAGCCCTACATCGTCGAAGCGCTCGGCGACCTGAAGATCGCTTCCGATTGCAAGTGGTACATCAACCCCACAGGCAAGTTCGTCATTGGCGGCCCGGACGGCGACGCTGGCCTCACCGGCCGCAAGATCATCGTCGACACTTACGGCGGCGCAGCCCCGCATGGCGGCGGCGCTTTCTCGGGCAAGGACACGACCAAGGTCGACCGTTCCGCGGCCTATGCCGCTCGCTATCTCGCAAAGAACGTCGTTGCCGCCGGCCTCTCCGACCGCTGCACGATCCAGCTGTCCTACGCCATCGGCGTTGCCCAGCCGCTGTCGATCTATGTCGATCTGCATGGCACGGGCAAGGGCGTCAGCGAAGACCAGGTCGAAGCGGCCATCCGCAAGAACATGGACCTTTCGCCGACCGGCATCCGCCGTCACCTCGATCTCAACAAGCCGATCTATGCCAAGACCTCGGCCTATGGCCATTTCGGCCGCAAGGCCGGCCGCGACGGCTCCTTCTCCTGGGAGCGTACGGACCTGGTCAAGGCTCTCAAGGAAGCCGTAAAGCTCCGGGAAGCTGCATGATCGATACCGAGCGTCGGTCGCGGGCGACGGAAGCATTCTTCGGCCGGCGCAAGGGTAAGGCCTTGCGCGGCCAGCAGGCTGAAAAGCTGGAAGCATTGCTGCCACAGTATATCGTCGATCTTTCCGCCCCGGCGCCGCAGCCGCTGAATGATCTTTTCCCGGTGCCGACCGAGCGTCTGCGCCTGGAAATCGGCTTCGGCGGCGGCGAGCATCTCATTTATAGGGCGCTGGAGCAGCCGAAGACCGGCTTCATCGGCGTAGAACCCTTCGTCAATTCAATGCAGAAGCTGCTTGTGCGCGTCGACGACGCCGGCGCGCACAATATCCGCGTCTACAATGACGACGCGACGCAGGTACTGGATTGGCTGCCGGACGGCTGCCTCGACCAGATCGACCTGCTCTATCCCGATCCCTGGCCGAAGAAGAAGCACTGGAAGCGCCGCTTCGTTTCACAGGTGAACCTTGCCCGCTTCCACCGCGTCCTGAAGCCCGGAGCCCTCTTCTGCTTCGCGTCCGATATCGACACCTATGTCAACTGGACGCTGCAGCATTGCCATGCGCATGGCGGCTTCGAATGGACTGCCCGGAATGCCGCCGACTGGCTGACGCCCTATGAGGGCTGGCCGAGCACGCGCTATGAGGCAAAGGCCCGGCGCGAAGGGCGCTCGTCCGCCTATCTGACCTTCAAAAGGGTCTGATTGCTCGTTTTCCAGGGCAAAAATTGGGGATCTCAGTGACCGCATCATCCTGTATGGACCGCCGCTCGAGGCGGTCTGGATCATGCGCATGCGTCGCGGGATGGGCCGGTTCGATGCGGTCCTTGCGAGCGGTGAAGTTCACCGCCGGGCGACGCTCGTGGTCAGTGCAGGCTGACCGTCTTCAGTTCGTCTTCCGCGGCACGATAGAAGGTGCTGGAGCGATTGTCCGTTAACAGGATCGGCGTGCCGTCGGCACCGAAAAGCGCCCAGAGATCGACATCAGGGTCGATGCTCGGCGCTTCCGGGAAGCAGCGCGATACTTCGGACCAATCCATTTTTCTGACATAAGCGACCTCGCCGGCGCCGATATTGGCAAGCTCGGATTGGGTCAGGCGGGCGGTAGCTTCTTTCAATAACATGCTCGTACCTCCACAGCATGAGGGACCAACGGCTCAGAGCATGGTGCCGAAAAATGCAAGCGGCTTTCGGGCGACATCATGCTCTAATTATTTGATTCTAGGCCGGATTCAGATTTCAGGTCGATTCGACCTAAAATTACCCGGCTCTAGGCCGTTGTCTTACTGTGAGACCGAAATGTTAATTTTCTTTACTATGCGGTCCGGTTCCGGCCGGATGAGGTCGACGGAGAGCAAGCCGTTCTTTAGCGTCGCGCCGAGCACCTGCATGCCGTCGGCAAGCACGAAAACGCGTTGGAATTGCCGGGCGGCGATGCCGCGATAGAGATAGTCGCGCTCACCCTGTTCGACCTGGCGTCCGCGGATCAGAAGCTGGTTTTCCTCGGTGCTGACATCGAGCTCCTCTTCCGAGAAGCCTGCCACGGCCAGCGTGATGCGCAGCCGCTCCGGCTCGCCCGACAGGCGGTCCGCACGCATCCGTTCGATATTGTAAGGGGGATATCCGTCACTGACCTTGGAAATCCGCTCCAGCGTCTTTTCCATGGTATCGAAGCCCAGAAGCAGCGGGCTCGCAAAGGGGGTCGTCCGGCTCATCGTCTCAAAGTCCTTGGGTAACAAGCGACCGTTCCGGACCTGATCTTCAGCACCCGGTTGTCCCTAATATGGGAGTACCCGCTTGTGAGTGCAAGCCATCGCATCTTCGCATTTGCGAGATGGAATCTTGCCGTGACGATTCGTTTCGTCACATGGCTTTCGAACGCTTGACAAAGCCTGACCGGACCCGCGACAAAGCCTGTCGATCTTTACCGGAGGAAAGCCACAGATATGACCGAACCCAGAAAAATCATCATCGATACCGATCCCGGTCAGGACGATGCCGCGGCGATCTTCCTCGCCTTCGGCAGCCGCCAGGAGATCGACGTTCTTGGCATCACCACGGTCGCCGGCAATGTGCCGCTGCGGCTGACGAGCCGTAACGCCCGCATCGTCTGCGAGCTCTGCAATCGCCGCGACGTCAAGGTTTTCGCCGGCGCCGATGCGCCGCTCAAGCGCAAGCTGGTCACCGCCGAGCATGTGCATGGCAAGACCGGCCTCGATGGCCCGGATCTGTCCGAACCGACCATGGAGCTACAGCCGGGCCACGCCGTCGATTTCATCATCGACACGCTGCGCAAGGAGCCGGAAGGGGCAGTCACCCTCTGTACGCTCGGACCGCTGACCAATATCGCGATGGCCTTCCAGAAGGCGCCTGACATCGTCGGGCGCGTGCGCGAACTTGTCATGATGGGCGGCGGCTTCTTCGAGGGCGGCAACATCACGCCGGCGGCCGAATTCAACATCTACGTCGACCCCGAAGCTGCCGACATCGTGGTCCGCTCCGGCGTGCCCATCGTCATGATGCCGCTCGATGTCACGCATAAGCTGCTGACCCGCAAGGATCGCGTCGCCCGCATCGCTGCCGTCGGCACTCCGCCGGCCAAGGCCATGGTCGAGATGCTGGAATTCTTCGAGCGCTTCGACATCGAGAAATACGGCTCGGACGGCGGCCCGCTGCACGACCCGACTGTGATCGCTTACCTTCTGAAACCCGAGCTGTTCAAGGGGCGCGAGTGCAATGTCGAGATCGAGGTAACGTCGGAGCTGACAGTGGGCATGACCGTTGTCGATTGGTGGCACGTCACTGACCGCAAGCACAATGCCAAAGTCATGCGCGATGTCGATGCCGACGGTTTCTTCGCGCTTTTGACGGAACGGTTCGCCCGCATCTGATCGGGACCATCAAAAAGGCCGCCGGATCGCTCCGGCGGCCTTTTGATTCATCAAACTGAGCCGGCTTAGAACTCTTCCCAGTCGTCCCGGGCAAGCGCATTGGCGCCCTGGGTCTGAGGAGCAGGCTTGCGCGTCGGTGCGGCCGCTGGTGCTGTTGCTCTGCGCGGAGAGACGGGCGCCCGCATCTGCTGGGCGGTGGCTCGCAATGCGCTGGCATTGTCCTGAGCGGCGCGTGCCGTGCGGAAGCGTGCGACGAGGGTCTTCAGCGTCTGGGCTTCCTCGGCAAGCGTCACGCTGGAAGCGGTGGTTTCCTCGACCATCGCGGCGTTCTGCTGGGTCACCTGATCCATCTGGTTCATGGCGGAGTTGATTTCCTTCAGCCCGATGGCCTGCTCGCTCGCGGAGGCGGAAATCTGGCGGATCAGGCCGTTGATCTCCATCACCTGCTGGGCGATCTTGTGCAGGGCGTCGCCTGTGCGGCCAACCAGATCCACGCCTTCTTTGACCTGTCCCGCCGAAGTGTTGATCAAGGTCTTGATTTCCTTGGCGGCATTGGCCGAGCGCTGGGCGAGTTCTCGAACTTCCTGTGCAACGACCGCAAACCCCTTGCCGGCCTCGCCGGCGCGGGCGGCTTCGACGCCGGCGTTGAGCGCCAGCAGGTTGGTCTGGAAGGCGATCTCGTCGATGACACCGATGATGCGAGACACTTCCTGCGACGACTGCTCGATGCCATGCATGGAGGAAATGGCCCGCTGGACGATCTCACCGGAGTGCTCGGCATCCTGGGACGCGGCATTGACGCTGCTTGCGGCGGTGCGGGCATTCTCGGCGCTTGAATTGACCTGCGCCGTGAGTTCGTTGAGGGCTGCTGCCGTCTCTTCCAGGCTTGCCGCCTGCTGCTCGGTGCGACGGGCGAGATCCGACGCGCTGTTGCTGATTTCACCGGTGCCGCTGCCGATGTTGCCGACGCTGACATTGACGGTGTGGACGGTTTCTTCGAGGCTCGCAAGCGCGGCATTGAAGTCCTGCTTGAGCTGGGCGTATTCGCCCGGGAAGTCGTCCGTGATCCGTTGATTGAGATTGCCCTTCGAGAGTTCGGCGAGGTTTTGTCCCAGAATGCTCACGATCTGGCGCTGCAGCGCGACGCTCTCGCCGCGTTCGGCTTCCGAACGGCGGCGCTCGCCCTCGGCAGCCAGGCGCTGATCGGTGGCTTCGCCTTCGAGGCGCTTGGTATCGGCCAGCTTGAAGCGGAAGCCTTCCAGCGCCTTGGCGACGGAACCGACTTCGTCGGCGCGGGCCTGGCCGGCGACCGGCTCGGCGTAGTTGCCGGCGCTGAGGCGGTTGACACTGGCGACGAGACCGGCGAGCGGCGTCTGCACGAAGCCGCGCACGGCGGCATAGAGAGCCAGCATGACGGCGGCGAGCACCAGGATGCCGGCGACGATCATCATATACGTCTGGTCACGCACCGGCGCCGCGATCGCGCTGTGCGGCACATCGATGAGGACGACCCAGGTCGCGCTGAGGCCCGGAACGGCGAAGGGATAGACGACGCGATCGAATTCCTCGCTGGCGTTTTCCGACAGGTTCCTGAGGACGTTTGCGGAGGAGGAGGTCAGCGCCGCCTTGATGACATCGGCGCCCGAGCCGTTATAATCCTTCATCAGCAGGTCCGGGGTCGGCGCGACGAGCCACTTGTTGTCCTGGGAAACCAAGAGAACGCGACCGGTGCCGAAAGGCTGCAGCTTCTGCAGCTTGGTGGAAAGCGAGGCAAGCGAGATGTCGACGCCCGCGATGCCGATCAGCTTGCCGCCTGATATCACCGGATAGGCGATCGAGCTCATGGTTGTGGGAACGTCGGTGCCCTGAGCCAGGTAGGGCGGGGTAATCGCACCCTTGCCGCTGTCGGCTGCAAGCTTCCACCAGGCGGCGGTGTAATCATTGTCGAAGGTGGAGTACTGGATGCCGCCGTCCTTGGTCTTGGACCAATAGGGCGTGAAGGCACCCTTGTCGTTGACGCCTTCATCCTTGTTGTTGGCAAGCTCCGTCGTCTTGCCGTCCAGCGCGCCGAGCTGCTCGCAGAACCAGCTGCCGAACGCGAAGGCGTTCTGTTCGACATTCGCCTTGAGGATGTTGATCATGCCCTTGCGATCGAAGGTATGGCCTTCGTGGCCGCGGCCGATGATGGCGGCCATGGAGCGGGCGGCGCTGGCCATTTCGCCGACATTGGCGGCGATCTCGTTGGAAATGGACTTGGCCTCGGTATTGGCCTGATCCATCGTCAGTGCCTCGACGCGATCGCGGGTCTGGGAAATCAATAAAAAGTTGGAGACCAGCAACACGAGCGCAATCGCCAGGCCGGTGACCAAGATCAGCTTGGCCGCAAGCGACTTCATACGAAAGATGAACATCATTTCCTCGAAAAAGCGATGCGTCGGATACACATTATCCAGATGCAAAGTCGGCGCAGGATGGCCCTGTCATGGGACCGCCGTTAAAATTCCTGCCGCAGCCGGAAGGCCATACGCGCCAGGCCAGAGGAGAATGATATGGAAGCGCAAAAATTTAATTAATTGCGCTTCGCATGGCCTACGAAATTTACTCTTAAAGCTTTTCGGCGACTTCGCTTGCAACCGGGATGGCCGGCTGCGCGCCCGGCTTCAGGCAGGCCAACGAACCGGCGACGGCAGCGCGGCGCAGGCTGGCCTTGAAATCAAGGCCCTGATCGAGGCTCGCGGCAAAATAACCGCAGAAAGTGTCGCCGGCACCGACCGTATCGACCGGCTCGATGACGAGGCCCTTGGCGCGCGAAAGCTCGCCGTCACGGACGGCGATGACGCCGTCGCCGCCAAGCGTGACGATCAGGGTCTGCCCGGTTTCGTCATGCAGCCGGACGAGGGCTGCTTCACGTTCGGCCGCCGACATGTTGTCCTGTCCGGCCAGCCGCTCGAATTCCGTCTCGTTGGCGATGACAATGTCGGCCAGCCGGCCGAGGCGGGCGGCCTCCGGGATCAGAGGGGCGAGATTGAGCACGGTGCGTACGCCCTTCGCCTTCGCAGCATTCAGCGCCATCTCGACCGCGGCGACGGGGATCTCGAACTGAAGCATCAGCGTATCGCCTGGGTTCAGTGCGGCGACGGCAGCCGCGGCATCTTCTGCCGTATTCGTGCCGTTGGCGCCGGGAACGACGGCGATCATGTTCTCGCCGTCGCCGCCCACCAGGATGAGGGCCGTGCCGGTCGGCTCGGACACGCGGCTAACGGCGGAAAGATCCGTGCCGGCCGCGTCGAGCAAGGCAAGCGCAGGCTCCGCAAAGCCATCATTGCCGACTGCTCCGCTCATGTGCACCGTTGCCCCGGCCCGGCGCGCGGCCAAAGCCTGGTTGGCACCCTTGCCGCCGGCGGCGGTGGAAAAGCCGTTGCCGGCGACGGTTTCGCCCGGCTTCGGCAAACGATCCGTGGTGGCGATGAGGTCCATGTTGATGGAGCCGAAAATAGTGATCATGCGGTGTCCTGCCCTGGCTGTTGATCTCGCATGACCCTGCCCGAAGGCCGCCTTATGTCTTTGTGGATCATGCGTCGATTGGGCGCGACACTGCCCGAAGCGATCAGTCCTCGTCAACTACCCTCAGCTTGAGTTGGCTGGTGCGGTTGTCGGCAGGCTTGGGCCGGTCCTCCGCACGCGCCTTCACCGGCTCTTTCGCGGTCTCGAATTCCAGCGCCTCTATCCGCTCGCCGCGCCTTGCCAGCTTGTCGGCCGAGGTGACGATCATGTCGACATCCTTCTGCGCCATGGCGAAATGGCCCTGGAGCTTGCGCACGCGTTCGTCCAGCCGCGAGAGATCGTCCATCAGATGCGCCACTTCGCTCTGGATGACATGAGCCTGCTCGCGCATGCGCTGGTCCTTCAGTACCGCCTGGATGACCTGGATCGACAGCATCAGCAGCGAAGGCGAGACGATGACGATGCGGGCGCGCTGGGCCTTCTGCACGATCGCTTCGAAATTCTCGTGGATCTCGGCGAAGATCGACTCGGACGGCACGAAGAGAAAGGCCGTATCCTGCGTCTCGCTCGGGATGAGATATTTTTCGGCGATATCGCGGATATGCAGCTCCAGATCCCTGCGGAATTGCTGGGCGGCGATCTTACCTTGATCGGGATTGGCGGCGCCGCGAATGGCGTTCCAGGCTTCCAGCGGGAACTTGGCATCGATAACAAGCGGCGGCGAGCCGTTCGGCATGCGAACGGTGCAGTCCGGCCGCGAGCCGTTGGAAAGGGTAGGCTGGAATGCGTAGGCGCCCATCGGCAGTCCATCGGCGATGATGGTCTCCATGCGCGCTTGGCCGAAGGCGCCGCGCGTCTGCTTGTTGGAGAGAATGGCCTGCAGGCCGACAACATCCTTTGCGAGTGTCTGGATATTGGTCTGTGCCGCATCGATGACGGCGAGCCTTTCCTGCAGTCGGCGCAGGTTTTCATGCGTCGAGCGCGTCTGCTCGCCGATCGTCGCCGTCACCCGTTGCGACATGCCGTCCAGCCGCTGGCCGATTGCCTGATTGAGCTCGGCCTGCCTGGAGCCGAATACTTCGGCCATGGTGGCGAGCCGCCCCTGCATCTCCGCCTGCGACCGTAGCAGCGCTGCCATCGTATGCTCGGCGTCGAGCATATCGTCCTCCGCGCGTGCTCTGCCGCGGACGAAAAGGACGATCATTGCGATAACAAGCAGAATGACGAGGCCGGTCAGAACCTGGACCGTGGAAATGGCTTGGCCGAAGACGATGAAGGACATGAAACCTGGCGCGCTGGTGACGTTCTTATCGGCACCATAGCAAAATTATTGTGAATATCCAGATCAAAACGTGAACAGAATTTTGGGGCCATTTGCGCCGACCCTGATGGCGATCGTTGAAAAAACACCGTCTCACCGCCATCTTGGCGATTCCATCGCACAACAAGATGCGTTATGGGAAACGTCATGACGATCAAGCCACTTATCATTTTGCCCGATCCGCTGCTCCGCCAGGCTTCGAAGCCCATTGAGCGCATCGATACCGACACTCAGCGCCTTGCCGACGACATGCTGGAAACCATGTACGACGCGCCGGGCATCGGCCTTGCGGCGATCCAGATCGGCGTCCCCCGCCGCATGCTCGTCATCGACGTTGCGCGCGAAGGCGAAGAGAAGAAGCCGCTGGTCGTCATCAATCCGGAAATTATCGCCTCGTCGGACGAGCGTTCGGTCTATGAGGAAGGCTGCCTTTCCATTCCGGATTATTACGCCGAAGTGGAGCGCCCGGCGCGCGTCACCGTCAAGCATCTCGACCGTGACGGCAAGGAGCAGCTCACCGAGGCTGACGGCTTGCTGGCAACCTGCTTGCAGCACGAGATCGACCACCTGAACGGCGTACTCTTCATCGACTATATCTCCCGTCTCAAGCGCGACATGGTGATCAAGAAATTCACCAAGGCCGCCAAGGGCAAGGCTCTCTGATCCCAGCCATTGAAAGAGAGGCTTGAAACGCCTATGATATCATTGATATCAAATGGAGGCGCGAGTGAGTGATCTTTTGATTCGCGATATTTCCGAGCCGATGAAGCACGATATCGCAGAACGGGCAAAGCAGGCCGGTCGCAGCCTCTCGGAAGAAGCAAAAGAACTTTTGCAGAAAGCCCTGATCGCAGAGAAAGCCGCAACGGAGGGCGCCGGAGTGTCTGCTTGGGACCTTCTGAGGCCAATTCTCTACGACGGCGATGATGCGGCGGCAACGGAATATGCCCGTATCATGGATGAGATCGAAGCAGAGCGAAAGACAGACTTCGGCCGTCCGGTCGAGGACTTCGAATGATCCTCCTCGATACGAATGTCATTTCCGAATTGGAAAAACCTGCACCCGATCAAAATGTTGCTATCTGGATGAAGGCTCGGCCAAGCACCGAGTTCTATCTTTGCGATGTCGTGGTGATGGAACAATCCTACGATGCTGAGCGCTTTTTACTTCGCACACGATCTGATCGCTACAAGCGAATTTTCAATGCGTTGCTTGCGTCGTTCCAAGGCAGGATACTTCGGTTCGATCAAAATTCCGCTATTGAGACAGGACGTATTCGCGCGCATCGTGAGCGCTCGGGGCATCAGATTTCCGTACAAGACGCCATGATCGCCGCCATCTGCCTTGCGAACGGTGCGACATTGGCGACGCGCAACACAAAAGACTTCGAAGGGCTTGATCTCAAGCTCATAAACCCGTTTGAAGGCGGCTAGCGTTTGACCTCGATGGCATGTGCAGTCGCTACCGGGTCAATCGAAACCTGATATCTTAGCCGGATGGATCGCATGTCGCTCAACATCATTTTCATGGGGACGCCCGAATTCTCCGTACCGACGTTGCGGTCCTTGATCGATGCCGGACATAAGGTTCGCGCCGTTTATACACAGCCGCCGCGCCCCGGCGGCCGGCGCGGGCTGGACCTGCAGAAATCGCCGGTGCATCAGGCGGCCGAATTGCTGGGCCTGCCGGTTTTCACGCCCGTCAATTTCAAGGATCCCGACGAGCGCCAGCGCTTTCGCGATCTCGATGCCGATGTCGCCGTCGTCGTGGCCTACGGCCTGCTGCTGCCGGAAGCGATCCTGACCGGCACGCGGCTTGGCTGCTACAACGGCCATGCCTCGCTGCTACCGCGCTGGCGCGGTGCCGCGCCCATCCAGCGGGCTATCATGGCCGGCGACAGCAAGACCGGTATGATGGTGATGAGGATGGATAAGGGACTCGATACCGGGCCGGTCGCTCTGACGCGCGAAGTCGAGATCGACGACACCATGACATCAGGCGAGCTGCATGACAGGCTGATGCTCGTGGGCGCGAGGGTGATGGCCGAGGCCATGAACAAGCTGGAGCATAACGAGCTGCCGCTGACCGCCCAGCCGGCCGAAGGTGTGCTCTATGCCGCAAAGATCGACAAGGGCGAAACACGCATCGATTTCGGCAAGCCGGCGGCCGATGTTCACAATCATATTCGCGGCCTGTCGCCGTTTCCCGGTGCCTGGTTCGAGGCTGAAATCGCCAGCAAGTCCGAGCGCATCAAGGTGCTCGGCTCGGAATTGGCCGAGGGCACAGGAGCCTCCGGCCAGGTCCTGACGGATGATCTCGTCATTGCCTGCGCGTCCGGTGCCATCAGGCTGACGAAGCTGCAGAAGGCTGGCGGCAAGCCACTGGCGGCGGCCGATTTCCTGCGTGGCACGCCGATCGTGCCAGGCACTGTGCTTGCCTCGGAGCAGGCCTGATGCCGCGTTACAAAATGACCGTCGAATATGACGGCATCCCCTATGTCGGCTGGCAGCGCCAGGAGAACGGCCCCTCGGTGCAGGGCGCAATCGAAGGCGCCATCCTGTCGCTGACGGGCGAGGCGGTTTCGATCCGTGGAGCGGGGCGTACCGATTCCGGCGTGCATGCCATGGGTCAGGTCATGCATGCCGACCTTTCCAAGGAATGGAAGACCTATACGCTGCGCAATGCGCTCAATGCCCATCTGAGGCTTGCCGGGGAGCGGGTCGCCATTCTCGATATCGTCGAGGTCGACGCGCGCTTCGATGCGCGCTTTTCGGCCATCCGCCGTCACTATCTCTATCGCATCATCGCCCGCCGCGCGCCGCTGGCGCTGGAGGCCGGACGCGCGTGGTGGGTGCCGAAGGACATGGATCACGAGGTCATGCATGCCGCGGCGCAGACCCTGGTCGGCCTGCACGATTTCACCACCTTCCGTTCGGCCCATTGTCAGGCAAACAGCCCGGTGCGGACGCTCGACCGGCTGGATGTGGCACGCAGCGGCGAACTCATCGAGATCCGTGCCACGGCGCAAAGCTTCCTCCACAACCAGATCCGGTCCTTCGCCGGTACCTTGAAGCTCGCGGGCGAGGGCAAATGGACGCCCGATGATGTGCGCGCGGCGCTGGAAGCTCAGGATCGCAAGGCCTGCGGCCCCGTCGCCCCGCCGGACGGGCTCTATTTCATGCAGGTGGATTATCGCGATGACGCCGGTCTGCCTGGCGGCGAGGGGAAGAATACCGATGATGGCGAGGATCTCTCGTAGCCCGCTACGACTGCCTCAAATCGGCGGGTAGACCCCGAGGAAGCGCTGCAGGAAGTCCGTCAGCAGCAGGTTTGGAATGAGCAGCATCAGCGTCAGGGTGCCGACGAAGAGCGGATGCGTGCCGCAGATCATCCTGAGGATGCGCGCCAGCGAAAAGATGGTAGCCATGGTCAGCGCCAGCGATAGAAGCGCTGCCACGCCCTTCGAGCCGGGAACAAAGACGATCATGGCAACGAGCAATGCGTTCAGATAGTTTGCCGGCACGAAAAGCCAGTTTACGGTAACGACGATCGGCGCGAACTTGTCGCCGAAGCGGAAGATCAAAAGCAGTATGCCGGCGAGGATGGGAGGTATCAGCCAATTCGCCGCCTCGACCAGCGCCAGACGCAGGAAGAAGGCCAGACCGGTCGATGTTTCGGGCGGCATGGCGGTCAGATAGGCCCGCTGCCACCATAGCCACGAAATGCCGATCGACGGCAGGCTCCAGAGGACGGCCCAGAAGGAGCGCAGCATGCCTCGGTCCGATATGTCCAGATACTGGAAGCCGCGCGCATCCATGCGGATCAGCAGCCACAGGCCGGACAGATAATATTGGACTTCCCTAAAGGTCGGCATTCTCGAACCAGCGCTGGATGAAGGTCTGGTAGATCCCGGTCAGCGTTTCGAGATCCGAGAGCGCCACCCGCTCGTCGACCATATGCATGGTCCGGCCGACGAGGCCGAATTCCACGACAGGGCAGTAGTCCTTGATGTAGCGGGCGTCGGACGTGCCGCCGGTGGTCGAAAGCGTCGGCCTTTGACCGGTGACATTTTCGACGGCGGCGGAGAGCGAAGCGATCAGCGCATTGTTGCGCGTCAGGAAGACGTGGCTCGGGCGTTCCGACCAGATGATGTCGTATTTCGCCGGCGGGCGGCCGGGGCGGAGCGTCTCGTCGGCGGCTGCCGCATCGAGGCGGGCAATGATCTCGGCCTTCAGCGTATCGGCCGTCCATGTGTCGTTGAAGCGGATGTTGAAGGCTGCGGTCGCCTTGGCGGGGATGACGTTGGTGGCGGCATTGCCGACGTCGATGCTCGTCACTTCGAGGTTGGACGGCTGGAAATTGTCCGTGCCGGCATCGAAGGGCGGGTCGAGCAGCGCTTCCGTCAGCTTGATGATGCTGCGGACCGGATTGTCGGCGAGATGCGGATAGGCGGCATGGCCCTGGACGCCGTGGACGGTGATGAAGCCGGAGATCGAGCCGCGACGACCGATCTTGATCATGTCGCCCAGCCGGTCCGGGTTGGTCGGCTCGCCGACCAGCGACGCATCCCATGTCTCGCCACGCTCGGCAGCCCATTGCAGCAGCTTGACCGTGCCGTTGATCGCCGGTCCCTCTTCGTCGCCGGTGATGAGGAAGGAGATCGAGCCGGCAGGCTTGCCGTTCTTCTCGATATGGCGTGCCACGGCTGCCACGAAGCAGGCAATGCCGCCCTTCATGTCGACGGCTCCACGGCCGAAAAGTTCGCCATTGGCGATTTCGGCGGCAAAGGGCGGATGGCTCCAGGAAGCGGTATCACCGACCGGAACGACATCCGTATGCCCGGCAAACATCAGATGCGGCCCATCCGCGCCGAGCCGCGCATAGAGGTTCTCGATATCGGGCGTTCCCGGCTCGCTCGCCGTCATGCGCTCGACCTTGAACCCCAGCGGCAGCAGCATATCGGCAAGCGCGGTCAGCGCGCCGCCTTCGGCCGGGGTGACTGAGGCACAGCGAATAAGGGTCTGCAGATTGGAGACAGGATCGGTAATGGTCATCGGGGGCAACTTATCCGGCGGGAAATGGCAAAGCGATGGCAAAGGATCGGCGACGAGTCGAAAATCTTTGCCGCGATTCCAGCAATCGCACAGGCATGCTCACCCGGCAAGCATGAGGGAAGCGCGATGTGACGACCGCGCTCCCAAAAATTGCAAAGATCAGTCGCGCAGCAGCTCGTTGATGCCGGTCTTCGAGCGGGTCTTTTCGTCGACGCGCTTGACGATGACGGCGCAATAGAGGCTGGGGGCCGGCTGGCCGTTCGCCATGATATTGCCGCTCGGCAGCGCGCCGGCGACGACGACCGAATAGGGCGGAACTTCGCCATAGGTGATCTCGCCGGTGGCGCGATCGACGATCTTGGTCGACTTGCCGATAAATACGCCCATGCCGAGCACCGAACCCTCGCGGACGATGCAGCCTTCGACGACTTCCGAGCGGGCGCCGATGAAGCAATTGTCCTCGATGATCGTCGGGCCGGCCTGCATCGGCTCCAGCACGCCGCCGATGCCGACGCCGCCGGAGAGGTGCACATGCTTGCCGATCTGGGCGCAGGAGCCGACCGTCGCCCAGGTGTCGACCATGGTGCCTTCGCCGACATGGGCGCCGAGATTGACGAAGGACGGCATCAAGATGGCGTTGGGAGCGATATAGGCGGAGTGGCGCACGACGGCGTTCGGCACGGCGCGGAAGCCGGCTTCGCGGAAGCGGTTCTCGCCCCAGCCCTCGAACTTCGAGGGAACCTTGTCCCACCAGGTGGCATTGCCGGGGCCGCCTTCGACGATCTTCATGTCGTTCAGGCGGAAGGAGAGCAGAACCGCTTTCTTGAGCCATTCGTTGACGGTCCAGTTGCCGTCGGCACCGCGCTCGGCCACGCGAACCTTGCCGCTGTCAAGGAGATTGAGCGCCGTCTCGACGGCCTCGCGGACTTCGCCGCGCGTCGACGTGTTCACATTGTCGCGATTGTCGAAGGCAGCCTCGATGGACTTTTCGAGGGAGGCGAGATCGTTAGCACTCATGGGAATTCCTTAAAACGTCAGTGCCTATCGTGATTTCCGGCAAGGGTCCGGAAGCGGTCGATTGGTCCTATAGCATGGATATCGAGAATGGAATGTCTTTTCCGCGCCGATTGAGCTTGGATTCAAGGCGTTGTAGGGGCATATGCAAGAGCTTGGCCGTTCTCGTCCAAGGGCGGGAACGGCCCGTCATGATCGATTCGAAAGGCATGAATAGATGAGCAAGGGCAAGAACGGCAGGCTGAGGCGTAAGGACGGGGTTTGGGACCCGTTGAAGACGAGTTCGGCGGACAAGAAGCGCGCCGAGTCCGTGCCGCGCACGCCGCAGTCGATGTCGCCTTCCTACCGGCTTGCCTATGCCGATGAGGATTTCCTATGCCGTGAGGAACTGCGGCCGATCCGCCTGCAGCTCGAACTGCTGAAGACCGAAATGTATCTGACCGAACGCGGCATCACTTCGACCGTCGTCATGTTCGGAGGCGCGCGTATTCCCGCGCCCGGCACCAATGCATGGGCCGCCCGCAACGACGTTCAGCGCGCCAACCTCGAGGCCGCATCGGTCTATTACGAGGAGGCGCGCAAGTTCGCCCGGCTCTGCTCCCGCTATTCCGCCGGCTTCGACTTCCACGAATATGTCGTGGTCACAGGCGGCGGCCCGGGCGTGATGGAAGCGGGCAATCGCGGTGCGGCCGAAGAAGGAGCGCCGTCGATCGGCCTCAACATCGTGCTGCCGCACGAGCAGGCGCCGAACGCCTATGTCACGCCGGAACTCAGCTTCAATTTTCACTATTTCGCGATCCGCAAGATGCACTTCATGATGCGCGCCAAGGCGATCGCGGTATTTCCGGGCGGCTTCGGCACGCTGGACGAATTGTTCGAATGCCTGACGCTGATCCAGACCGGCCGCATGGAGCGCCTGCCGCTCATTCTCTTCGGCGAGAAGTTCTGGCGCAGCATCATCAATTTCGAAGCGCTGGCCGAATTCGGCACCATCGCGCCCGACGACGTCAAGCTGATCAGCTTTGTCGATACCGCCGACGAAGCCTGGAAGATCGTCACGGATTTCTACGAGCACGATAACGGGCACTGATAACGAAAAGCCCGCCATCGCAGAGGCGAGGGCGGGCTCTCGGATCGGGTTGATCGACCGGTTTACAGCAGCGGCCGGTTCGGCATGTCGTCCAGCGAGATTACGCCGTCATGGTTACGATCCATGCGGTCGAAGAGCTTGTTGGCCGCGTCTTCGGCTTCCTGCTTGCTGATCTGGCCGTTTTCGTCCTTGTCGATGCGATGGAACATCATCATTCCGCGCATCATGCCTGCTTCGTGCATGAAGCGGCCATGCGGCCTGTGATGGCGTGGCCCATTATTGTCGCCATTGTTGTCGGCCTGAGCCTGATCGCCCTTGCTCTGATCGTTCTGGGCCTGATTATTGCCCTGATCGTCGTTTGCCTTGGCGCGCTCGGCCTTCCATTCCTTGATGCGTTCCTGACGATAGGCGCGCAATTCGCCGGGGGTGATCTCGCCGTCGTGGTTGGTGTCGATCTGGTCGAATATCTTGTCGACGCCGGCCTTCACCTCATCCCGGGTGACCTTCGTGTCGCCGGGCTGGCCGAATTGCTTCAGCATGCGCACATAGACGATTTCCGGCGAAAAGCGAGGTCCATGCCAGCGTCCGCCATGCCCGCCCCGTGCCTCGTCGCCCTGCGCTGCAAAGCTTGCCTGGGCGGCAGCACCCACTAGAAGGGCGGCGGAAAGTCCCGCAAGAAGAAATTTTTTCCCGTTCATCGTTTTTCCTTTCGTGTCGAGGAATGGTCAAACGATACGGCTGGCGGTCGAAAACGACCAATTAAACCTCTGTAAGGCGGATGAAACTTTCGTAACCCCGCCCTAATGAATGGTTAAATCAACGCCTTGAGGAAACTCGTCAGGTCGTCGGTCACATAGTCGATGTGATCATCCTCGCCGGTCGTCCGCTCCCACCATTCGACGACGGTCGTCTCGAGGTTCTGGGGCACCAGCAGCACGGTTTTCATGCCGAGCGCCTTGGGCACGGTCAGATTGCGCGGCAGGTCTTCGAACATGGCCGCCTTTTTCGTGTCCACCCGGTTGAGGCTCATGAACTTGTCATAGGTCGAGCCGGCTGGCTTCGGCACGTAGTCGGCCGCAACGATATCGAAAATGTCGTCGAAACTGTCGAGAATGCCGAGCGCGCCCGCCGTCGCCTGGGCATGTTTGACGCTGCCATTGGTGAAGATGAACTTGCGTCCCGGCAATGCCTTGATGGCGGCGGCCAGCTCCGGCTGCGGCGTCAGCGCCGAATAATCGATTGCATGCGCCTTTTCCAGGAAATCATTGGGATCGATACCGTGATGGATCATCAATCCCTGCAGGGTCGTGCCGTGCTCGAGGTAATATTGCTTCTGCAGCTTGCGCGCTTCTTCCCGCTCCATCTGCAAGAGGGCGGAGACATAGGCGGTCATGTTCTTGTCGATCTGGGCAAAGAGATTGACATGATGCGGATAGAGCGTGTTGTCGAGATCGAATACCCAATCGCGGATATCGGCGAAATCTGATGGCTCGGATAGTGTTTTTGCGTGGCTCATGCCTGTCTTATGGCATGCCCGCTCCGGGCGGGGGAAGGAAAATATTCATGCTGCGGCATCTCAGCCATATTGGGGAGATTGCCGTGTGATCCAATGCCGGTTATGATTTTACCATTGATTTCCAGGGTTTTACTCTATTTGCCATGTGAGGGAGAGCTTACGCTCTTTCCGGTCGCGGAGCGGAAATCGCCCGGCCGGGCTTTTCGGAGGGGATGCGATGAGTCAGGTGGAAAAGGCGCAGGAATTCGCGCGGCTGCACCGCAAGGGTGAGCCGGTGATCCTTTTCAATATATGGGATGCGGGCTCCGCCAAGGCTGTCACCGAAGCGGGCGCGAAGGCGCTGGCGACGGGAAGCTGGTCGGTCGCCGCGGCCAATGGTTTCGGCGACGGCGAGGCGATACCTTTGTCGCTGCTGGCGGTGACCGCCAAGCTGATCTCGGTAACGAGCCCGCTGCCCCTCTCGGTCGATTTCGAGGGTGGTTACGCCGTAGAGCCGGAGGAAGTCGCCGCCAATGTCGAAAAGATCATGGATCACGGCGCCATCGGCATCAATTTCGAGGATCAGGTGATCGGTGGTCAGGGCGTTCATCCCATCGAGACGCAGGCGGCACGCATCCGCGCCATACGCGAAATGGCCGATCGCCGGGAAATCCCCTTGTTCATCAACGCCCGCACCGATCTCTTCCTGCAGGAAAGCGATACGGCGCATCATCAGCTCTTGTTGGACGATGCCTTTCAGCGCGCCGATGCTTTTGCTGAGGCCGGTGCCAGCGGCTTCTTCGCACCGGGCCTCGTCGAACCGGAGCTGATCGGCGCCCTTTGCGAGCGCTCGCCTCTGCCGGTCAACATCATGGTGCGCCCGACGACGCCTGACAACGTGACCATGGCAAAACTCGGCGTCAGCCGCATCAGCTACGGGCCAGCGCCCTACCGTTCGGTCATGGGAATGCTGAAAAGCGAGGCCGAGGCCATCTATCGGCCGGCTTGAGCATAGTAGGAGACAACCTGCCCGACCTTCAACAGGTGGGTACATTCAAGCAAACTGCTGCAGGAGCGAATATGTCTGAGCGCGACACTAGGCTCCACGGTTGCTGGCGGTTGGTTTCTTTTGAGACTGAGCTTCAGGATTCAAGGGAGCGCAGCCAACCGTGGGGCGACCATCCCAATGGGCACCTTATTTTCGGCTCTGATGGGCGAATGATGGTGCTGGTTACCGCAGGCGCGCGGGAGCCAGGGAATACAGATGAGAAACTGTTGGGACTTTTCCGTACGATGATGGCCTATGCCGGCCGCTATCGGATAGAGGGGGATAGGTTCATCACAAAGATTGACTCATCGTGGAATGAAGCCTGGAACGGCAGTGAGCAGGAACGCTTCTACAAGCTTGATGGAGACGCGCTCGAGGTCTTTACAGGCTGGATGCCCAATCCGTTGGTATCGGGAAATCCAATAGGAAGAGCTGTGCTCAAGTTTAGACGCGAGTAATTTCCCTTACGCCGAGTTCGCAACTCGTCGCTAGTTTGCATAACGCAACGCCTGGCGCTGATAATGCGGCCGGGTGGTTTTAGTCCAAGCCATCGCGATATCCGTTGTGCTTCACAGCCCAACGGAATCACAACAGATTGGAATCACCCGATTTCTTTTTCAGGCAGCCTCTGAGAGGCGACCGTCCTTACGGAACGATCAGCGTGCCGGCGCCGTGCTCGGTGAAGATTTCGAGCAGCACGGAGTGCGCCGTCTTGCCGTTGAGGATGACGACGCCCTGAACACCCGCCTTGATGGCGTCGATGCAGGTCTCGACCTTCGGGATCATGCCGCCGGAAATCGTGCCGTCGGCGATCAGCGCGTGCGCCTGCGCCACGGAAAGCTCCTTGATGAGCTGGCCCTGCTTGTCGAGCACGCCCGGAACGTCGGTCAGGAACAGCAGGCGTGTGGCGCTCAGCGCGCCGGCGATCGCGCCAGCAAAGGTATCGGCGTTGATGTTGTAGGTCGCGCCGTCGCGGCCGGGGGCGACCGGGGCGATGACCGGGATCATCTCGGACTTCGCAAGCAGGTCGAGCAGGGTGCGGTCGACTTCGACCACCTCGCCGACGAAGCCGAGATCGAGCACGCGCTCGATGTTCGAATCCGGATCCTTGATGGTCTTGTGTGCCTTTTCGGCGAAGACCATGTTGCCGTCCTTGCCGCAAAGGCCGATCGCCCATTCGCCGGTCTGGTTGATCAGCGCGACGATTTCCTTGTTGATCGAGCCGGCAAGCACCATTTCGACGATCTCAACCGTCTTCTGGTCGGTGACGCGCAGCCCGCCTTCGAATTTCGATTCGATACCCATCTTCGTCAGCATGGCGCCGATCTGTGGGCCGCCGCCGTGGACGACGATCGGGTTGACGCCGGATTGCTTCAGGAGGGCGATATCGGCGGCAAAGGCCTTGCCGAGTTCGACGTTGCCCATGGCGTGGCCACCATATTTCACGACGATGGTCTTGTTTTCATAACGCTGCATGTAGGGCAGCGCCTGTGCGAGCAGGTTGGCTTGGAGTTCGCTTTGGGCTTCGGACATGGTGCACCCTTCGGAATTGTTCGCGGGCCTTTTATCTCAAGTTTTTGACAGAGGGAATAATCATATCGGGATTAGTTGACGCTATGTCACATGAGCGTCGCTGAAATTGATGGCCTTGGCACGTTTGCCGTGGGACAGTTTTCTTCTAAAGATAGTGCAGGCGTCACCCCGGGGAAGTTGGATGGCGAGCGAGGAGATGGAAGCCCT
The DNA here is from genome assembly GCF_003627795.1 of Rhizobium sp. CCGE531. NCBI lineage: Bacteria > Pseudomonadati > Pseudomonadota > Alphaproteobacteria > Hyphomicrobiales > Rhizobiaceae > Rhizobium > Rhizobium sp. CCGE531. The sequence goes on from NZ_CP032684.1 coordinate 603,376, forward strand.
GATCGGTCGCGTCGCCATGCGTGATCAGAAAGCCTTTGTTGCGCTCTACAAACGCAGCAGCTCAAAACTTCTTGGTGTTTGCCTGCGTATTGTCGGTAACAGAGCGGATGCGGAAGAAGTTTTGCAGGAGGTCTATATCAGGATCTGGCAGCGCGCCGAGCAGTTTACAGCCTCGGAAGGGCCGGCGATGCCCTGGCTGACGGCGATCGCGCGCAATCGGTCCATCGATTTCGTCCGCGCACGCAAGCCTGTGGCCGACGAAATAGACGCAGCCTACGATCTCGCCGACCTGGAACCCGGCCCTGAAGAGCAAGCAATCGTGAAGGGAGAGGGAAGGCGGATTGACAGGTGCATGGAAGAGTTGGAAGCTGATCGCGCACGGGCCGTTCGCAGCGCCTATGTCGAGGGCTTGAGCTACCAAGAGCTCGCCGACCAACACGCTGTGCCATTGAATACTATGCGCACCTGGCTGCGCCGAAGCCTGATTAGACTGAGAGAGTGCATGGACCGATGAGTACGCCCGATCAAAGCAAGGGAGGCCGCTCCCGCGATGAAGTCCTGGCCGGAGAATATGTGCTTGGCGTGCTTTCCTTGGAGGATCGGCAGAAGGTCGAGCGCCGCATGCGCAGCGATCGCCAATTTGCCGCCATCGTCAGCCGTTGGGAGCAGAACCTATCGGAATTCAACGAAGAATATGAAGCGGTGACGCCTGCGGCTACCGTGTTTCCGAAGATCGAAAAGAGGATTTTCGGGGAAGTGGCGCTCGGCGCCCATCTCTGGAATTCGCTCATGCTTTGGCGCTCGGTCGCCTTCGGCTCGTTGTTTGCGGCAGCCGGCGTGCTCGTCTTTGCCATCACGAACGAGGGTGCCTTGCGGCCTGCCCCCGGCAAGCAGCTCACTGCATCCCTTTCCGGCCAGAACAGCCCCATCAATCTCCTGGCCAATTATGATGCCGCCAATGGGCGCCTGAAAGTGACGCCGATCGCTGCCGGCAAACCGGAAGAGAAATCGCTGGAGTTATGGCTGATTCGCGGCAGCGATCCCGCAGAGGCCCTGGGTGTCCTGCCGCAGACCGGCGACGGCGAAATCGTTCTGCCACCGGAACTTCACGGCAAGTTGACAGAAGGCGCGATCATCGCCGTCAGCGTCGAGCCCTTCGGCGGCTCGCCGACCGGCAAGCCTACGGGCGATGTCGTCGCTTCCGGTACGATCCATTTTCCTTGACGAATCTCGGCTAAAGCATTTCCAGGAAAAGTGCGTCGCGGTTTTCCGTCCGGAATGCGTAAGCAAACAAAAAAGATAGAGCGTTTTCGCGATTCGAAGAAAAGCGGAAAGGCTCTAGCGGAAACGCAATCGGCTGAAACTCTTTTCAGCGCGCTCCGTATCTTCTTCCGACCCCGCCTGATCGGGGCAATAGAGAGGAAGAGGAAACGTCATGATCAAGACCGTGTTTCGCGTTGCCGCCGTGGCGGCAATGCTGTCTGCCGCAACCAGCCTTGCCTATGCCAAGGATCCCACGGTGGGCGGTGCTGCGATGTATGCCAGCAAGAACATCATCCAGAATGCCGTAAATTCGAAGGATCACACGACCCTGGTCGCGGCCGTGAAGGCAGCGGGCCTGGTCGACACGCTGGAAGGCAAAGGCCCTTTCACGGTCTTTGCTCCGACCAATGAGGCCTTCAAGCAGCTGCCGGCCGGCACCGTGGAAACACTGCTGAAGCCGGAAAACAGGGAAAAGCTGGTAAAGGTGCTGACCTGCCATGTCGTGGCTGGTGACGATATGGCCGCCGCCATCAGGAAATGGACAATGAGTAAAGGCGGAGAATACGATCTGAAAACGGTCGGCGGCTGCACGATCAAGGCCATGGACAAGGGCGGCAAGCTGACGTTGACCGACGAGGCCGGTGGCACCGCTCACATAACGATCGCCGACGTCAAACAGTCGAACGGCGTGATCCATGTCGTCGACAAGGTGTTGTTGCCGAAAATGTAATCTTTCGCGGCAACACGGCCGCCGTTCCCCATAGCGGGGTAAGGAGCGGCGGCCTCATCCCGTGGATGCGAGCAGTCAGACGTCGATCCCGACCGTATGCCTGATCGCCTGACGCAGTTCATCCAGTCCTTCACTCTTCTCCGAGGAGGTCGCGAGAATGCCCGGATAGGCGGCTGGGCGCTTGCGGATTTTTTCGGCGGTATCGGCCAGCAGCTTCGGCAGGCCCGCTTCCTTGATCTTGTCCGTCTTGGTCAGCACGATCTGATAGGAAACAGCGGCCTTGTCGAGCAGACCCAGAACTTCCTCGTCGTTTTTTTTGATACCGTGGCGGCTGTCGATGAGCACATAGACGCGCTTCAGGGTCGTGCGTCCGCGCAAATAGTCGAAGACAAGCTTCGTCCAGGCATCCACCTGTTCCTTCGGCGCTTGCGCATAGCCGTAGCCCGGCATGTCCACCAGCGCCATGGGCGGCAGATCGGCGCCTTCGCCGGAAAAGCCGTCGGGCACGAAATAGTTGAGCTCCTGCGTGCGGCCCGGCGTATTCGAGGTGCGCGCAAGCCCCTTGTGCCCCACAAGCGCATTGATCAGCGACGACTTGCCGACATTGGAGCGCCCGGCGAAAGCGACTTCGAAAGGCCCTTCCGGCGGCAGAAACTTCATGGCCGGCACGCCGCGGATGAAGATCCACGGGCGCCCGAAAAGCGGCTTGTCGTCTTTGGTCGTCTGGTCTGCCATTCTCTCGATCTTTGCTTGTTTCGTGGATTGGCTTCAAGCTTTTGTCCGCGAAAGTCAAGTTTGGATCGGCATTTGGCTTCGTGGCGCCGAGCTTCGTTGTCGGCTCCAAAGAGTCATACAACGACTAACTGCAGCACTTGGCGGCGTTTGCTGATCCGCAGCAGGCGGCAGCCTGGGTCTGCTCCGCCAGCCACCGGTCACGTGGCTTGCAGCTGGCCGCGCGCGCCGTGAGCTCGACATACACGGCATCGTCGCCGATAACAGGAGCCGATGCGCAGTAGAGCTGCATCGGCCGCACCCCGTCGCTCACCTCAAAGGTCAGCCTCGCTGAACCGTCGAGCTGCACGTGCTCGGAAACTTTGCGGATGATGGCAGCGAATTTGCCCGCTGGCATATGGGTGCGGTCGCCTTCCTCGATATCCCAAAGCTGCACGAAAATCTCCGCCCAAGCTTCCGGGTTGGCCCCGCAGTCCAGTGCCGAAAACTGTCCGGCTTTGACCTCGGTGACATGATAGCCCGGCCTCACCGGCCGGCCGTCATAGCGGAATACGAGGGGCAGATCGCGGGAAGCGGCCAAGGTCTCAAGCAGAAGCCCGAGGCTGATATCCGAAGCTGGGGTCTTGTCGATCGCATTCATTTGAGGTACTCCATATTTCAACATTTCAAGGATTGTTGAAATATGGATGAAGGTCAAGCCCTCGCTTCGTTCGGCGCGCTCTCTCAGGAGACCCGCCTGCAGATCGTCCGCATGCTCGTCGTTGCCGGCCCTGACGGCATGGCTGCGGGCGCGATTGCAGAGAAGCTCGACGTATCGCCCTCGAATGTCTCGTTCCATCTGAAGGAACTGGATCGGGCCGGCCTCATTGGCCAGCAGCGGGAATCCCGCTCTATTGTCTACACCGCCAATTACGATGTGCTTGGAGGTCTCGTCCGCTTCCTGATGGAAGACTGCTGCGCGGGACATCCGGAGGTCTGTGCCCCGGCGGCGGAAGTCGCCGCCTGTTGTGTACCAGCTGCGAGAAACGTTCCATGAATATGCTGATCCGGGGCCTGAAACCATGACATCTTTTCCGCTTTCACGCCGCCTTGTCTCGGAGGCCCTGGGCACGGCCCTCCTGGTCGCGACGGTCGTCGGTTCGGGCATCATGGCCGACCGGTTGACGACCGATACGGCGCTTGCGCTGCTCGCCAATACGCGGCCCACGGGGGCGATCCTTGTCGTGCTGATCGTCGTCCTGGGGCCGATATCCGGCGCTCACTTCAACCCCGTCGTATCGCTCGTCTTCATGATGCGCCGCGAGCTGACCGCGATGTCGGCCCTGGGCTATATCGTCGCGCAGATCCTTGGCGGGATTGCGGGGACGATCCTCGCACATGCCATGTTCGAACTGCCGCTGCTGCAGGCCTCGACAACCATCCGCAGCGGTGGGGCGCAATGGCTGGCCGAGGTGACGGCCACCTTCGGCCTTGTCTTCGTCATCCTCTCCGGCCTGCGGTTTCGCGCCGACGCCGTGGCATGGCTGGTCGGCCTCTACATCACGGCTGCCTACTGGTTCACCGCTTCCACCTCCTTCGCCAATCCGGCTGTCGCAATCGCCCGCTCGCTGACGAACACCTTCGCCGGCATCCGTCCCGTTGATCTGCCGGGTTTTATCGTGGCGGAAATCCTCGGCGCATTGCTGGCACTGACGCTAGCGAACTGGCTGCTGATGGAAGCCCGCAATCCTCAAGCTCTCGCTGAAACGGAACCTGCCCCATGACCATGGATGTTACGATCTACCACAATCCCGACTGCGGCACCTCGCGCAACACACTGGCGATGATCCGCAATGCGGGCATCGAGCCGACCGTCATCGAATACCTGAGCAATCCGCCAAGTCGCGATGATCTCATCAAGATGATCGCCCATTCGGGTTTGACCGTCCGGCAGGCGATCCGCGAAAAGGGCACGGCCTATGCCGAGCTCGGCCTCGACAATCCGGACCTGACCGATGCCCAGTTGCTCGACGCGATGTTGAAGGATCCGATCCTGATTAACCGCCCGTTCGTCGTCACGCCCATGGGCACGCGTCTGGCCCGGCCTTCGGAAGTCGTCCTGGATATCCTGCCCGATACGCATAAAGGCCCGTTCACCAAGGAAGATGGCGAGCAGGTTCTCGATGCAGACGGCAAGCGCCTTGTCTGAACGGGTGCCCCTTCTTGCTGTGCTCGCGCTTGGCGTCACACAGATCATGGGGTACGGCACCCTCTATTACAGCTTCAGCATCCTCGCGCCCGATATGGCCGCGCAGTTCGCATGGTCGAGCGAATGGGTTTTCGGCGCATTGTCGGTCGCACTTCTGACAGGCGGCCTCACGGCACCGTGGCTGGGCGTGCTGTTCGACAGGATCGGCGCCGCACGGGTGATGACGATCGGCTCCTTCGTGGCGGCCGCCGCTCTGGCCGCCTGCGCCTTCGCGCCCAACAAGGCGGCCTACGTCGTAGCCCTCATTGCGATCGAGGTTTCAGCCAATCTGGTCCAGTATGGCGCGGCCTTTGCGCTGCTCGTGCAAATCCGGCCACAGGTCGCTTCTCGCAGCATCACCTATCTGACGCTGATTGCCGGGTTTGCCTCGACAATCTTCTGGCCGATAACCACGGCACTCCACGCGCATCTCGCCTGGCAGAACGTCTATCTGATTTTCGCCGTCCTCAATCTCTGTATCTGCCTGCCGATCCACGCGTGGTTGTCGCGTCAGGGAACCACGCGCGGGGCGAAGGCATCGACCGCCGCTCCGCGCGTCGAGGGTGTGTTGCCACCCGCTCGCCGCCGCCTTGGCTTTGCGATCATGGTCACGGGTTTTTCGCTGATGTCGCTCGTCAGCTCGGCCATTCTGGTGCATCTAGTGCCGCTGCTGTCCGGCCTCGGCCTTGGCGCGACCGCGGCCCTCGTAGGGACACTCTTCGGCCCGTCGCAGGTCGGCAGCCGCCTCATCAACATGGTGTTCGGCAAGAACCTGCCCGCACTCCATCTGGCCTTGATCGCCTCGACGCTAATTCCGGGCGGAGTGCTTGTGCTTCTGCTTTCGGCGCCATCCGTGCCCGCCGCCATGGCCTTCGCGATGATCTTCGGCATGGGCAACGGCCTCCTGAGCATCGTCACCGGGACGCTGCCTCTGCATCTTTTCGGCAGCGACGGCTACGGGAGGCTTCAGGGGAAGATGATGGCGGCGCGGCTGATCCTTTCAGCTCTTGCCCCGTTCGTCCTGGCCTTCGCGATGGAGAATATCGGCATCACACCGTCACTTGCCGTCACAGCTGCTCTGGGTGGGCTTTCCATCGTTGCTCTATCGTCCATCGCAGCATTGCGATGACCGCTAGTGGCGGCGCATTGTTGCCGCGTGCCTCCGATACCGCAGTTCCTGTCGATGGCATCTGCCGCCAAATAAAGAAAAGCCCCGCCGGAGCGGGGCTTTTGCCGTCATTTCGATGGGGCCGGTTTTCGCTTGAACAGGCCCTTCAGATTGTCGAAGAGCTCCACCTTCACGCCATGGCGCTTCATGATGATCGACTGCTGGATGACCGAGAGCGTGTTGTTCCAGGCCCAGTAGATCACGAGGCCGGCCGGGAAGCTTGCCAGCATGAACATGAATACCAGCGGCATCCAGTTGAAGATCATCGCCTGCGTCGGGTCCGGCGGGGTCGGGTTCATGCGCATCTGGAAGAACATGGTGACACCCATGATCAGCGGCCAGACGCCGAGATGCAGGATGGTCGGGGCCGCAAAGGGCAGCAGGCCGAACAGATTGACGATCGAGGTCGGATCCGGCGCGGAAAGGTCCTGGATCCAGCCGAAGAACGGTGCGTGGCGCATCTCGATGGTGATGTAGATCACCTTGTAGAGCGAGAAGAAGATCGGGATCTGCAGGAGCACAGGCCAGCAGCCCGCGATCGGGTTGATCTTCTCTTCCTTGTAGAGCTGCATCGTTGCCTGTTGCAGCCCCATGCGGTCGTCGGCGAACTTGGCCTTCAGCTCTTCCATCTTCGGCTGCATGCGCTTCATGTTCGCCATCGAGGCATATTGCCGGCTGGCGAGCGGGAAGAAGAGCGCCTTCACAACGATGGTGGTGCAGAGGATGGCGACGCCGAAATTGCCGAAGTAGCGGAAGAAGAAGTCCATCAGCTTGAACATCGGCTTGGTGATGAAATAGAACCAGCCCCAGTCGATCAGGCGGTCGAAGCGCGGGATCGAGTAGCTGGTCTCATAGCGGTCGATGACCGGAACTTCCTTGGCGCCGGCGAAGACGAGGTTCTTCAGGTCGATCGACTGACCGGGAGCGACCGTGATGGCATCTTCCTTATAGTCGGCCTGGTAGCGTGGCGTGCCGTCGGTGAAGTGCGAGAAGCGGGCATCATATGCGGTCGCCTGCGGCGGCACGATGGTTGCGGCCCAGTACTTGTCCGTCATGCCGAGCCAGCCGCCCGTCGCCTTGGCGGGCGTCGTGGCTTCCTTTTCCGTCGCGGCATACTTGGTCTCGATCAGGCCGTCGTCCCCGATGACGCCGATGAAGCCTTCATGCAGGACGTAGGCGGAAGGCGTCTCGGGCTTGTTGTAGCGGGTGACGCGGCCATAGCTCGACAGCGAAACAGGCGCCTGGCCGCTGTTGGCGATCTTGTCGCTGATCGTGAACATGTAGCGATCGTCGACGGAGATCGTGCGGGTGAAGGTGACGCCCTTGTCGTTGGTGTAGGACAGCGTCACTGGCGTCTTGTCGGTCAGCCTGTCGCCGCTTGCGAGCGTCCACACGGTAGACGGGCCGGGAACCGCGCCCGTCGTTTCGCCGCCGACATAGCCGAGCTCGGTGAAGTAGCCGTCCTTGGTGTCGGCCGGGCTGAACAGCGTGATGATCGGGCTGCTCTTGTCGACAGTCTCGTGATAGGTCTTGAGACGGAGATCGTCGAGGCGGGCGCCTTCCAGGTTGATGGAACCGGCAAGTGCCGGCGTATCGATGACGACGCGCGAGGAAGCGGTCTTGGCGACGGACTGGTCGCGGCTGAGAACCGTCGGCGCCGTCTGGCCGTTTGCCGGCAGCGAACCGTTCACCGCGGTGCCCGCGGCAGGCGATTGCGTCGTCTGAGCCTGCTGGGTCTGCTGGTGCTGCTTGGCGGCCTGTTCGGCCTGGCGCTGCGCTTCAAGGCGCGGATTCATATAGAAAAACTGCCAGCCGAGAACAATCAGCACAGACAGTGCAATTGCAATGAAGTAATTGCGGTTGTTTTCCATCATACTTTCCTGGAGCGGTCCGTTTCCGACCGTCGGTGTTTCGGCCTGGTTTCGATGCGGCTTACGAGTTCGCTCGCCAGTTTTTCGAAAGGCGCGGTCAGCACCTCGCGTCGCGCGACAACCACATAGTCGTGTCCGGGCTGCATTGCAAATCCGGCATGAAGCCGCACGGCTTCTTTCAGCCTGCGCCGCATGCGGTTGCGCTCCACCGCGTTGCCATGTTTTTTGGTAACGGTAAAACCGACGCGGGGTTCGGCGTCGGCGGTCTTGCGGTCCAGCATCTCTATCAGGAAGAAGCTGCCTCGGCGCTTCTCGCCTTCGCGGACGGCAAGAAACTGCGGCCGGCTTTTCAGCCGCCCGACAGTCTTTTTGGGTCGTTCATTCGTCAATTTGCCCGCCATCCTGGATCATCGGGCACTTCGGCCCTTAGGCCGAAAGACGCTTGCGGCCACGGTTGCGGCGAGCGGAAAGAACCGCGCGGCCGCCCTTGGTAGCCATGCGCGCACGGAAGCCGTGGCGACGCTTGCGGACAAGCTTGGATGGTTGGTAGGTACGCTTCATTTATTTAAACACCGCGGAGTGCGGCCCTTCTTGAGCTTTGCTTCAATAGCAAGGAGCGTTGTTGATTATGGCGAACGGACTTGGCCCGCAAGAGCAGGCACCGTGACCGGACGTGCGCGGGCTTATACGGATCAAGGCTCCGGAAGTCAATTATATGGGCGCAGATTCCTTGAATATAGGCAATTTCGCGCGATCGGCGGCGGTTGGTCTTTATATGGTCGCGGCTCCCGGCGGAATGTGCGCACAACCTTAAATATAGATTGCGCAATCTCTAAAATATACGGCAAGTATAGTGAGGAATGTCAGACGTTTAGATTAAAAATAACTCAATATAACATTAATGATTTTAGCCGATATCTAGCTCTATGTCGTAAAACCCATCGATTTATGGGGGATGGGATCTGCGCCGGAGGGGTATTGTGAAAATTCGCGGTAAAATAAATCTGCTTGTATCTGTCATGGCTGGGGCGGCGCTTCTGATTGGCGCCACTGCCCTCTATGCGTTGCATCAATATGACCAAAAATTACAGAGCTATGAGCAGACGGCGAGCCGCGCTTACATGGGCGAGCGCCTGAACCGCTACGTGACCGCGGTGGTCATGGAAGCGCGCGGCATCTATGCCGCCGCTGCGGCAAAGGACGTCAAACCCTTTGCCGATGGGCTGATGGCGGATCTCGATGAAATCGACAAGGTACTGACGAACTGGGCGCCTCTGGTGCCGGAGGCGCAGAAGCCGGAATTCACCAAGCTGCAGGCCCGCGCCCAGGAGTTTCGCGTTTTTCGCACGGAAACGGCCAGGCTCAGCGTGACCGATGGCCCCGATGCCGCCGGCAAGCAGGGCAACAACGAGGCGAACCGCGCCAACCGCAAGGCTTTCCAGGCTGAGATCGATGCGGTCGTCCAGACTGACAAGGCGGAACTTGCCAAGGCGGAGGCCGAGATTACAACCTTCCACAGCAACGTCCTGTGGGTCGTCGTCGGCATCATGGTCGCCGGTATCGCGGCTGGCGTCGGCCTCGGCGCCTATATCGGAACCGTCCATCTGAGCCGCCCGATCCGCAAAGTGACCGATGCGATAAAGAATGTCGCCAACGGTCATTTCGATATAGGGGTGCCGTTTGCTGGCCGTGGCGACGAAATCGGCGAGATGGCGGCGGCCGTCGACGTCTTCAAGGAAAACGGCATTGCCGTGCGCCGCATGAACGCCGAGGAAACGGCCATGCGCGCCAAGAGCGACGAGCTTCAGTCGAGCATGTCTCTCGCAGTCTCGGCCGCAGCGGCCGGCGATTTCAGCCACCGCATCGGGAAGGATTACGGCGACGCCAATCTCAATCGCTTTGCTGGCAACGTCAACGAGCTGTTGATGAGCGTCGATAGAGGCATCGGTGAAGTCCGCCGCGTCATTGCGAGCCTGGCTGACGGTGATCTGACGCAGGCGATGAAGGGCGAATTCCAGGGTGCCTTTGCCGAGTTGCAGCAGAACGTCAATGCGACGCTCGCAACGCTGAAGAGCACCATGAGCGAAGTGCGCGGGACCACCGGTTCGATCAACTCCAACACCAATGAACTGCGCCACGCCAGCGACGACCTCTCCAAGCGCACCGAACAGCAGGCGGCCGCTCTCGAGGAAACCTCGGCAGCGCTCGACGAGATCACCTCCGTCGTGCAGAACTCGACGGAGCGGGCGCGCGAGGCGAGCGTCATGGTCGGCGAAGCCAAGGACGACGCGGCTCGCTCCGGCACGGTGGTTCGCAACGCGATCGACGCCATGGGCCGCATCGAACAGGCCTCGCGCGAGATCAGCCAGATCATCGGCGTGATCGACGACATCGCCTTCCAGACCAATCTTCTCGCATTGAACGCAGGCGTCGAGGCGGCGCGTGCCGGCGAGGCGGGCAAGGGCTTCGCCGTCGTCGCTCAGGAGGTGCGCGAGCTCGCTCAGCGCTCCGCCACGGCGGCCAAGGATATCAAGGCGCTGATCGGCAAGTCCGGCGGCGAGGTGCAGGTCGGCGTCAAGCTCGTGCAGGCGACCGGCGAGGCACTGTCCTCCATCGAGGCCCGCGTGCTGAAAATCAACGATCACATCCATTCGATAGCGACAGCGGCGCGCGAACAGGCAACGGGCCTGTCCGAGGTGAACAAGGCCGTCAACCAGATGGACGAAGTCACCCAGCGCAATGCCGCCATGGTCGAGGAAATGTCGGCTGCGACCCATCGCCTGGCGGGCGAAGCCGATGGCCTTGTCCATCTCGTCTCGCGCTTCAAGGTGGATGCCGCCAATGTCTCCGCACCCGTGGCCGCCCGCACCGAGACGCATCGTCCCACAGCCTCGCCGGCACGCCGCATGATCGATAGGGTCGCGACCGCGTTCGGAGGCGGCGCGGCGGCCGCACCGGCCACCGCGGCCAAGGGCTGGGAAGAATTCTGATCTTTCGAATGGGAAGCTAAATGCAAGGCCGGCCAAGGCGCCCGAACGGCGCGGCCGGCCTTGCCTGTTTGTCCAAGCGCGGAGCCGATTGGAAAAAAGCCCATAATCACCTATTATCCAGTTTCGATGAGGTCGCCATCAGGTCGCTTTGCAGCGAAGCGGGACAATTGAAATGGACAGTGGGCAGGACAAGGACGCCGCAATGAGCGGCAAGGTCGCCAAGGGCGGCCTGTCCCAGTTTTGCCGGCCCACGGGCATCTTTGGCGGCCTTTCCGGCAAGCTCCTCATCCTGACCGTTGTTTTCATTTCCGTGGCGGAAGTGCTCATCTTCGTGCCCTCCGTCGCCAATATGCGGCTGCGCTGGCTGCAGGATCGGCTGAACACGGCCGCCGCCGCCGCCATCGTCATCGACGGCCTGCAGCCGGCCGAACTGCCCCGCGCGCTGCAGAAGGAGACATTGATGGCCACCGGCACGCGGGCCATCGTTCTGCGCAAGGACGGCACCTCGCGCCTGCTGGCGACAGCCGAAATGCCGGCCTCGGTCGATGACAAATACGATCTCAGCGACGTCTCTCAGCTGACCGCGATCAAGGATGCGCTCGATACGCTGCTGTTTGGCGGTAACCGCATCATCCGTGTTTTCGGCCCCGTCGGCGGCGATGCCAATACCGGCATCGAGGTCGTGCTGAAGGATACCCGCCTGCGCAACGCAATGCTGGCCTATTCTGTCAGCGTGTTTTTCGTCTCCATCCTGATCTCGCTGTTTACGGCGACGCTGATCTTCTTTGCGATCAACCGCATGATGATACGCCCGATCCGCCGGCTGACGGACAGCATGCAGGCCTATTCGGACGATCCGGAGGATCCGGGCCGCATCCTCGTTCCCGACAGGGGAGGCGACGAGCTTGCCGTGGCCGGCCGCCATCTCGCCTCGATGCAGTCGCAGCTGCAGAAGACCTTGAAGCAGCAGAAGAATCTCGCCGCTCTTGGCCTTGCCGTTTCGAAGATCAATCACGACATGCGCAATATCCTCTCGGCCGCGCAACTGATGTCGGATCGACTTGTCGATGTGGATGACCCGATGGTCAAGCGCTTCGCGCCGAAGCTGTTGCGCACCATCGACCGCGCAGTCGGCTATACGACCGAGGTGCTGTCCTACGGCCAGACCTCCGAGTCGGCGCCGCGCCGGCGCAAGATCCGTCTCCTCGAGCTCGTCGGCGAGGTCCGCGATATCCTCGCGATCGATCCCGATAGCGGCATAGAATTCGCCGAGCAGCTCAGTCCGGATCTGGAGGTCGATGCCGACGGCGAGCAGTTGTTCCGCGTCATTCACAATCTCTGCCGCAATGCCCATCAGGCGCTGATCGCTTTCGGCGAGACGGATCCGGACAGCATCAGGCGCATCACGGTATTGGCCCATCGAATCGGCAGTGTCGTCAGCATCACCGTCGATGACACAGGACCCGGCATGCCGCAGAAGGCCCGCGAAAACCTCTTCACGGCTTTCCGCGGTTCGGCCCGCTCCGGCGGCACGGGTCTTGGCCTGGCGATTGCCCGTGAACTCGTCCTTGCCCATGGCGGCACCATCGCGCTCGTCGAAAAGCCGATGGCCGGCACGCAGTTCCGCATCGAGATTCCCGACCGCCCCGTATCCCTCGATGACTACCGCAGCAGAAACCTCCAAGAAAGATGATTGTTTTCAGGTGCTTGGCGTCAATATGCACGAAAATCGCGATCTTTTTCACAAATCCACTTGCATTCCCTCAAGGGACCCTTTAGAGAACCGCCCACGCCAACGGTTTCTTCCGTTTCGGCCACGCACCCGTAGCTCAGCTGGATAGAGCACCAGACTACGAATCTGGGGGTCAGGAGTTCGAATCTCTTCGGGTGCGCCATTTTCTTCTTCCCATTTCGACGTCCGGCTTTGCCCTCTCCAGAGGCATTGCGTTTCCCGAACATTCACCGTCAGGCGAGTGTCGATCGGCCATTCTGCTTTGCAGTTGGCAGTTCCTTGAGCATCGGTCAGCCAGGGCGCTTCGTACCCTGCCCATGATCCGCCTTCAGCGGCAATTCCGGCAGAAACAGCAGTGCGATCAGCGCCAGCGCAACGATGGCCGTTCCCGTTGCGAATGTCATGGCGATCGCGTGGCGATAGAGTGCTATTGCCGCGGCATGAGCCTCGGGGGAGGCGGTCGCGAGCTGCTTCAGGCCGGCTTCGGTCAATGACGATATGTGGATGCCATCCAGCGGGCCGCCGGCATTCTGCACGCGGTAGGCCAGGATGGCGCCGGAGCCGGTGACTCCGATGAGGCCGCCGAGCGAGCGGAAGAAGGCAAGTGTTGCGGTCCCGACGCCGCGATGGGCAAGCGGCAGGGCATTCTGCACGGCGATCGTCATCGTGGGCATGACAAGCCCGAGCCCGAGGCCGAGGGCGAAGATCATGGGCTCGATGATCCAGAAGCCCTGGCTGGTGGCCGCAGCCCAGGCAAGAACGGCGAAGGCCGCCGTTGCCAGGCTGAGGCCGCAAAGCTGCGCCGGCTTGTAGCGCCCGAAGCGATGCAGCAGCACGCGCCCGTTAAACATTGAGGAGATGACGAAACCAACCATCAGCGGTCCGGTCAGAAGGCCGGATTGCGAGGGACTGACACCCAGGACCATCTGGAAGAACAGTGGAAAGAACAGGCTCGCGCCGAGCATGCCCATGAAGGTAAGGGCGAGCACGAGGCAGGCCACGACGAACAGCTGGTTGCGGAAGAGATCGGGTGGCAGCACCGGCTCGGGCTCGCGCCGGATATGCAGGATGAAAAAGACGAAAAGGACGAGCGCTACGGCGGAAAGGCCGAAGATCTCGGGCGAGTTCCAGGCCCATTCATTGCCGCCGAGTGCGAGCACCAGCAGGAAGCTCGTCGTGCAGCCGGTCAGCAGCGCCGCGCCGAGATAGTCGATGTGGCGGCTGCGCGCCTGATGCGGCCGCTTCAGTGCGCGGCCGATCATGACGAGGGCGACGGCGCCGATCGGCAGGTTGACGTAGAAGATCCAATGCCACGACAGGAGATCGGTGATGATGCCGCCGACGATCGGGCCGATGACGCTGCAGACGGCGAAGACGGCCGCGATCGAGCCCTGATTGCGCCCGCGTCTTGCCGGCGGCACGAGGTCGCCGATGATGATCTGCGCCAGCGGCAGCAATCCGCCGGCACCGATGCCCTGGATCGCCCGGAAGATGATGAGCTGCATGAGCGTCTGCGCCATGCCGCTCAGCACCGAACCCAAAAGGAAGATGAGGATCGCCGCGTAGATCATCGGCTTGCGGCCGTACTGGTCGCTGAGCTTGCCATAGAGCGGCATGGTGCTGGTCGAGGCGAGCACATAGGCGCTGACGACCCAGGACAGATGCGTCAACCCGCCGAGATCGCTGACGATGCGCGGCAGCGCGGTCGCGACGATGCTCTGGTCGATGGCGCCGAGGCCGAGAACGATCATCAGGCCGAATATGACGGCGCGGATCTCGCGGCGATCGGGCTGATCGACCGTTGTCGGCACCGGCCGGGGAGCGGTGTTTATGCTTTCTGCGTTCATTGACCGATCTCCATGAGCGGTTCGATTGCGGCACGGATGGCATCGCGCTGTTGAGGCGACAGTTTGACGAGCTCCGCGGCGAGCCAATCGGTTCGCCGCTGCTTCAGGCGGCGAATGAATTCCTGCCCCTTCTCGGTGGCAATCAGACCATTGCGGCGCCGATCGTTCGGATCGGGCTCCGCGCGCGCGATGAGGCCATCCCGCTCCATGGCTTTCACATGCCCTGATATCGTCGGTCCACGCAGCCTCTCCATCCGCGCCAGCTCGGCAACGCCGATGCCCGGTTGGCGAATGATGGCGACCAGCAGCAGGGCGTGCAGCGGCGACAGCCCAGCCTCGTCGCTCTCGCGTCGCAATTGCCGGTATAGACGATGGAGGGCAGGCCGCAGCGCTTCGGCGAGCGCATAGGCATCTTCGATCCCGTGATGGCGGTCGGCTTTGCTCATCGAGCCTCGCTTATCAGTATATAGGTAGGCTTCCTATCTATAGACCTATCGCGTGAGATGTACTTGCGCAAGCGATAATATTATGAAACATTTTCAATCATTGCGCGTCGTCCGATCGTATTGCGACTTGCAAGGAGGAGAAGAGCTGTGAAACGTTTCCTGACAACCGTGACAGTGACTGCCCTGAGTACCCTGCTTAGCATTACCTCTTTCGATCCGGCCGCGGCAGCGCCGATCCAACCCCTGATCCAGCCGGCAATCCAGCAAACGGAAAGCCAGCCGGCCGGCGTGACCGAAGTGCAATATCGCCACCACAACCGGCACTATCGCCGGCACTACCGTCCGCATTATCGGCCGCACTACCGTCCGCATTATCGCCCGGGCTATTGGCATGGGCATCGCGGCTATCACTATGCCCGTCCAGGCTACCGGCGCTATAGCGATGGCTGGTGGTATCCGATGGCCGCTTTCACCGCCGGCGCAATCATCGGCGGAGCCGTCGCCAATCCGCCTCGCGGCAGTGCCCACGTTCGCTGGTGCGCGGGCCGGTATAAGACATACCGCGCTTCCGATAACACCTATCAGCCGACCAACGGCCCGCGCCGCCAGTGCGTAGGCCCGTGATGTGACCGCCGTTCGATCCCTCCCTGCCGAGCAGGGAGGGGTTGTTTCAGGCGGCCGCGGTCAACTGCTCCGAAACATCCCACAGCCGCCGCCAGATGGCTTTGTCGCGGGCGTGCGAAGCGATCTTGGCGCGCACTGGCGGGCCCCTGAGTTCGTAAAAACCATTGGGGCCATACATGGCGCCGCCCTCCGCCGTGGGCGAGGTGGCGGCAAAGAGCGTCGGCAGGGCGCCGGCCGCTGCCGTATGCGATAGAAGCGGCCCCAGCAATCTCGTCATGATTTCGAGGCTGCCGGCCCGATCGCGGCCCATGCGTGGACCGGTGGTCTGCAGGCCAGTCGCAGCGTAGCCGGGATGGGCGGCAATGCTTTTCAGCTTCCAGCCTTCGGCGCGGGCGACGCGGTCGAGCTCCAGGCTGAACAGCAGCGTTGCCAGCTTCGATTGGCAATAGGCGGACCAGGACCGATAGCGCCCGCGCCACTGCAGATCGTCGAAATTGATCCTGCCGCTGCGATGGGCCAGGCTGCTGACAGTGACGACGCGCGGACTGTCGGCCTCGAAAACCTTCGGCAACAGCCGCATCGTCCAGGCGAAATGTCCGATATGATTGGCGCCCATCTGCATCTCGAAACCGTCTTCCGTCTCATGCCGATCGGGAATGGCCATGACACCGGCATTGTTGATGAGCAGATCGATACGCGGCACGGCGGCGGCGATGCGGCCCGCGGTACGGGCGACGGAATCGAGGCTGGCGAGATCCAGCGGTTCGAACGTGACGTCCGCCGCCGGTGTTGCCGCGCGGATCTTGGCGAGCGCTTCATTGGCCTTGGTCTCGTTGCGCGAGGCGATGATGACCTTTGCGCCGGCGCCCGCCAGAGCCTTTGCCGCCTCGTAGCCTATACCGCTGTTGGCGCCCGTGATGACTGCGATGCGGCCTGTCTGCGACGGGATATCCTTCACTGTCCAGTCTGGCATTGCGGAACTCCTGTAAAGAGATTGGCATTGCCCATTGTATCTGGTGATTTCTATACTAAATGCAAGTTTGCAATAGATGAAAATATGTAAGCGCGAAATCCACGGTCACGCCTGCATTATCAACGATTTCGACGGCCTGATGGCGCGGTATGCCTTTGAATTGCCACGCTGCTCGGTCCTCATCGTTTCCACATATGGTATCGTGGCCGAAGATTGGATTTTGCGGAATGACGACAAAGACCTCATGCGCTGATTTTGTGCAGTTCTTCCGCTCCTGGGTCAGCAATCCCCTGCGCGTTGCCGCGGTTGCGCCTTCGGGCGAGCGGCTGGCGAGATTGATGACGCAGGAGATCGAGCCGCTCGACGGGCCGATCCTCGAGCTCGGGCCGGGCACGGGTGTCTTCACACGCGCGTTGCTGGCGCGTGGCATTCCGGAAGGCGCGCTCACGCTCATAGAGTTCGGCGAGGAATTTGCCGCTCGATTGCGCGGGCGCTTTCCCGAAGCGCGGGTAGTGCATATGGATGCGGCGCAGCTTGGCCAATGCGGCCTTTTCGATGAAGCGCCTTTCGGCGCCGTCGTCAGCGGTTTGCCGCTGCTGTCCATGCCGCCTTCGAAAGTCGCGGCCATCGTCGGCGGCGCCTTCGAAACGATGAAACCCGGAGGGGCCTTCTATCAGTTCACCTATGGCCCGCGCTGTCCGGTGCAAAAGTCGATGCTGGAAAGTCTCGGGCTGAAGGCAACGCGCATCGGCGGCACGGTACGCAACATTCCGCCCGCCGGCGTCTACAGGATATCGCGGCAAAATCCGCTGGAACTCTCGATCAATGGTTCCAAATATCGTAGCACCGTAGAGGGTGTCGGAATCACTGCATTGATGCCGGAAGCCGGCCATGCCGGTACGGGGCGGCCCGAAGCAAATGCGTAGCAGGGGTAGTGGATGGCGGAAAAGCCGGATGTGGATATCGCGGTGAAGGAAGGCCGGCGCGAGCGCAAGCGCCGTCAGACCCGCGAACGCATCGAATCCGTCGCCCTGAAACTCTTTCTCGAGCGTGGCTTCGATGCCACCACCATCGAGGATATCACCGAAGCCGCCGACGTTTCCAAGCGCAGTTTCTTCGATTACTTCCCCAGCAAGGAGGATGTAGTCACCGCCTGGCAGGATAGTTTCTCCGGCGAGCTCATTCATGCCGTGGCTGCCCAGCCACCGGATGCCTCTCTTTTCGAGGTCGTCGAGGCAGCCATCCATGCTGCCCTTCGCGCCGCCACGGCGGATCCCCAGCGCCTCGCGCTGGTGGCCTTGATCAGCGACACCCCGGCGCTCCGCGCGCGTGATCAGCTGAAATACGTCAAGCTGGAAAGGAAGCTTGCGGACGCCCTGCATGCCCGCGGGCGTGGCGGCGAGGAAGAGCGTTTCCGCTTGAGCATCCTCGCGGCGGTCGTCGTCACCATGCTGCGTGTGGGCGGCGAGCGTTGGAGCGCGGCTCGGCAGACGGTTTCGCTGGAAGAATTCGCGGAGAACATGTTCGACGAGCTTTGGACGGCACTTGCCGATCTTGGCGGACAGGCTGAGATCCGTACACGCACCACTTGATCTCGATCCGGGTGATGTAGCCGGCGGCGATCGCGGCCGATCGCAAATGAAGCGCGAACGCTTGCGGACTGTGTATTCATCTCGCTGCCGCGCATTGTACAAGTCGCGATGCTGCCCCATGTAGTATCGGTCGCGACGCCCATTCTCTCCCTCGCGAAAAATTCGATTTGCCCGTCAAATCTCGGCTCCTCCCCGGATGCCGAAACGCAAAACACATTTCAGACCAGCAAAAGGGACTATAACCATGTCAGCATTCGATGCAGCCAAGTCCGGTCAGTTCAAGATCGGCGGTGACCTCCCCGTTCATCGTCTCGGTTTCGGTGCCATGCGCATCACCGGTGCCGGGATCTGGGGCGAGCCCGAAGACCATGACGAAGCCGTCCGCACGCTGAGGCGCCTGCCGGAACTCGGCATCAATTTCATCGATACGGCAGACTCCTATGGCCCGGACGTCTCCGAACGCTTGATCAAGGAGGCGCTCCACCCCTATGGCCACGGTCTCGTCGTCGCGACCAAGGGCGGGCTCACCCGCACAGGTCCGAACGTATGGGTGCCTTTGGGCCGTCCCGAATATCTGATCCAGCAAGCGCACAAGAGCCTGCACAATCTCGGCGTTGACCGCATCGATCTCTGGCAGCTCCATCGCATCGACCCCAAGGTGCCGGCGGCTGAGCAATTCGACGCCGTGAAATCGTTGCTGGATGACGGTATCATCCGCCATGCCGGCTTGAGCGAAGTCTCCGTTGCCGACATCGAGGAAGCATCGAAGCGTTTCAAGGTGGTGACGGTGCAGAACCGCTACAATCTGGTCGATCGCACCAGCGAAGACGTGCTCGACTATTGCGAAAGGCATGGCATCGGCTTCATTCCCTGGTTCCCGCTGGCCGCCGGCGATCTCGCCAAGGAAGGCTCGCTGCTCGACAGCATTGCCAGGAAGCACAATGCCGCGCCGAGCCAGATCGCGCTTGCCTGGGTGCTGAAGCGCAGCCCGGTTATGCTGCCCATCCCCGGAACGGGCAAGGTCAAGCACCTCGAGGAAAACACCGCGGCGGTCGATATCGTCCTTTCCGACGAGGAGTTTGCCGCGCTGGACGCCGAAGGCAAGAAGGCGTTCAAGGCGGCCTGAGCCGAAAATTGTTTGGCCGGAGGGGCATGTGCTCCCCCGGCCGAGAGGTTGCCGAGGTGTCGGCCCGGCGCGACTTCCTTGCAAAAGCGGCCATCACAATCATGTGAATCACAGGTTTCGGCAAATTTCGACTGGAAAATAGGCGATAAAATGCCCAAATTGCCGGTGCTATGCGGGATTTTTGGCCTATGCGCATAAAAGCAATGCGCTTAGCGCATTGCTGCATTGCGAAAGCCGATCTGTTCATCCCGACCCTCTCGTTATATCTATTTGTTCGAAGGCAGCGCACTCCTCCTCCCAGCGCTCCTTCAATGATTGGCAACACTCCTCCTCCCAGTTGCCAATCCGGATCAAGAGCCCGATGCATCCTCCTCCCGCATCGGGCTCTTTTTTATTTTCAGCCCGATTATCAGTTAGCGGTGTTGGACGATAGCGTTGCGCCTTTGCAATGCCGTCGCGAATTAGCATCGCGTCATGAGCCAAAGAACCGCTGGAGCCGCTTGCGCCGTGGATATGCATGCGTAGAGTGGCGCAACATTCTGGCGGTAAGGAAAGGTTGCATGATGCAGCGCATGGCGGGTTCGCACCGATGGGGAAGGGCGCTTTTCCGAACCGCGGCCATGGTTGTGACCTTGTCTCTGGCCGCCTGTGGCCGCCCGATCGGCGTCATGCAGCCTGTTTCCGAAAACGTGCCGGGCACATCGAAGGTCGATCTCCTCGTCGCCACCACGCGCCTGCCGGACAAGGATCCGTCAATTCTTTTCTCGGGCGAACGTGGGCCAGGGCTGAAGGTGGATGCCGTCAGCGTTTCCATCCCGCCCGAGGCCAATCGCAAGGTCGGCCAGGTCCAGTGGCCGAGCCGCTTGCCCGGCAACCCCTTGAAGAATTTCGTTACCGTCGCCGTCAAGCCGCTGGCGGGCGAAACGGAGGGACGCGCCTGGGTGCATGCGGAGCTGCCGAAGGACAAGCGGGTGCTGATCTTCGTGCATGGCTTCAACAACCGCTATGAGGATGCGGTCTATCGCTTCGCGCAGATTATTCACGATTCGCATGCCGAAGTGGCGCCGATCGTGTTCACCTGGCCGTCGCGCGCCAGCATCTTCGACTATGCCTACGACAAGGAAAGCACCAACTATTCCCGCGATTCGCTTGAAGAACTGCTGCGGCGCGTCGCGGCCGATCCCTCTGTCGGCGATATCACCGTCATGGCGCATTCGATGGGCAGCTGGCTCGCGGTCGAATCCCTCCGGCAGATGGCGATCCGTAACGGCCGCGTCGCGCCGAAGATCAAGAACGTCATTCTGGCCTCTCCCGATCTCGACGTCGATGTCTTCGGGCGGCAGTTCGCGGCACTCGGCAAGGACAAGCCGCATTTCACGCTGTTCGTTTCGCGTGACGACCGCGCGCTCTCCCTCTCAAGGCGCATTTCCGGCAATATCGACCGCCTCGGCCAGATCGATCCAGCGGCCGAACCCTATCGCAGCGAACTGGAGAAGCAGGGCATCACCGTGCTCGATCTTACCAAGCTCAAGACCGGCGATGGCCTGAACCATGGCAAGTTCGCCGAAAGCCCGGAAGTGGTGAAGCTGATCGGGGCGCGGCTGATCGCCGGCCAGACGATCACCGATTCCGATGTCGGTATCGGCGATGCGGTCGGCGCCGTCGCCATGGGGGCTGCGCAAACGGTCGGCAGCGTGGCGGGCGCGGCGGTCAGCGCCCCGATTGCCATCTTCGATCCGCGCACCCGTCGGAACTATGGCGAACAATGGCGCCGTGTCGGTGCTTCCGCCGGCAATACCGTCGGCTCGCTGGGCGATAGCGTCGAGACGACCGGGAGCAATGTCGGGGAAGCACTGAAGCAATAACGCTATTGTCACGCGATGCCGAAGCCCATCGCGACCCTTCAACCCGCCTGAAAACGCCATAGCCACCTTGCTCAATCTGATATATCAGAGAGTCGCATCGGTTGACGCGCGACCTACTTGTGAGTGGCTTCAGACATGGGCGGCGACAGCCCAACCGGTGGCCGATATGATGGCCGGCATAAGGTCCACGGTCGACATGGCGCCGTTCCGCATCAACCGCTACCAGGAGGAAACAATGTCCGATATCGAAAAGCCCGTTGCACTGATCACCGGCGGTGGCCGCGGCATGGGTGAAGCGATCGCCCGCGAGCTTGCCGCCAATGGCTATCGCCTGGCGCTGATGTCGCCATCGGAGAGCTGCGAGACGCTGGCGGCCGAACTCGGCGGCGTCGCCTCGCGCGGCGTGGCGGAAAAGGCCGAGGATATCCAGGCGGTCTTCGATCTGGCGATGAAGAGCTATGGCCGCATCGACGCCGTGGTCAATCATACCGGCCATCCGCCGAAGGGCGATCTGCTCGATATCTCGGACGAGAGCTGGACGCTCGGCTCCGATATGATGATCCTGTCGCTCGTGCGCATGGCGAGGCTGGTGACGCCGGTCATGCTGAAGCAGGGCAAGGGCGCCTTCGTCAACATCACCACCTTTGCCGCCTACGAGCCGTCGCTGGTCTTCCCGGTATCCTGCACCTATCGCGCCGCGGCCGGCGCCTTCACCAAGCTCTATTCCGATCGCTATGCGGCCGACAATATCCGCATGAACTGCATCCTGCCCGGCTATATCGACAGCCTGAACCACAAGCCGGAAACCGCCGACAAAGTGCCGATGAAGCGCATCGGCCTGATGAGCGAGATCGCCAAGACGGCAGCCTTCCTGCTGTCGGATGGCGCCGGTTACATTACCGGCCAGAATATCCGCGTCGATGGCGGCATTACGCGACACGTCTGATTGGAGCATATGAGATGAGATGGAAGCGCACGATCCAGCTGCTGGATGTTCATTGCGAGGGAGAAATCGGCAGGGTTGCCATCGGCGGCGTGCCGAAGATCCCGGGCAACAGCATTGCCGAGCAGCTGCATTGGCTGAATACCGATCCCAAGGGCCAGGAGCTGCGCCGCTTTCTCGTGCTGGAGCCGCGCGGCGCGCCGATCGGCTCCGTCAACCTGCTGCTGCCGGCGAAGCACCCCGACGCCGATGCCGGTTTCATCATCCTGCAGCCGGATCAGGCGCATGCGAGCTCGGGTTCGAATTCCATCTGCGTGACCACGGCCCTGCTCGAATCCGGTATCGTCGAGATGAAGGAGCCGGAAACGGTGGTCACGCTCGATACGGCCGCCGGCCTTGTCCGCGCCACGGCGACCTGCCGCGACGGCCGTTGCGAGAAGGTGCGGCTGACCATGGTGCCGTCCTTCGTGCATGAGCTGGACGTCGAGCTCGACACGCCGCAATGGGGTAAGATCAAGCTCGATCTCTGCTATGGCGGCATCTTCTATGGGCTCGTCGATGTCGGCCAGATTGGTCTGACGATCGAAAAGACCAATGCGGCGGCCCTCGTTCAGGCCGGCATGATCATCAAGGATGCGATAAATCGGGCAATGACCGTGGTTCATCCGGAAATTCCGGCGATCTCGGGCGTCGCCTATGTGATGTTCCGCGACATCGACGCCGATGGCGCTATTCGCACCTGCACGACCATGTGGCCCGGCCGCGCCGACCGCTCGCCCTGCGGCACGGGCAACTCCGCCAATCTGGCGACCCTGCATGCTCGCGGCAAGGCCAAGGTCGGCGATGTCTTCAAATCCCGCTCGATCATCGGTTCGGAGTTCGAGGTGGGCTTGCAGGCGGTGACCGAGGTCGCCGGCAGGCCGGCCATTATCCCGACGATCACCGGCCGCGGCTTCACCTTCGGTCTCAGCCAGGTGGCGCTCGATCCCTTCGACCCCATGGCGGAAGGCTTCGCCATGACGGATGTCTGGGGGCCTTCGGCGGGGGATATTTGAGAGAGGGCAATCGACTCCCGTCGCATGGAAAGTTTTGCCCCTCACCCTAACCCTCTCCCCGCATGCGGGGTGAGGGGACTAGTTCTGCATTCTCGTCTAAGTAAATTGCTGGTAGGGAGAGGCTGTGGGTGCGTCCATCCCCTTCGCCCCGCTTGCGGGGAGAGGTGGCCGCCCTTCGACAAGCTCAGGGCGCCGGATGAGGGGCCTTTTCGGCCAACCTCCTACCCCTTCGGATAAATCACACCCTTGCGCAGGATGATATTGCCATAGAGCCTTGGCTCGCTGGTCTGTATCAGCGCATGCGCCTGCTTCACCCGCTCGTAGAATTCCGCCGGCAGCAGCGGCACGACCCTGATCTCGGGCACATGCCGGGCGCAGCACTCGATCATCTCGGCGTGGACGGGATCGACGGCGTCGCGGTCCTGACGGACGGTGGCGCGGAAAATCGCCTGCGGCACGAAATCGTCGATCGGCAGCACGCTCAGCACGGCATCGAGCACGCGGATGACGCCGTGGCCGTCGAGACGGATGAGGCGGCGCCCATGCTCGAGGCCGGGATAGTTGCCGTCGACAAGAGCGATTTCGTCGCCATGGCCCATGGCGCGCAGTGTCGCCAGCAGCTCGGGGCTCAATAGCGGGTCAATGCCCTTCAGCATGCTCAATCTCCTTGAAAAGAACGTTCTGGTCGATCAGGTAGCGCGCGAAGATCGGCAGGCTGGCGGCGCCGATGGCGCGTGCCTGTGGCCCCACGGCCCCCTCGATGATCTCGGGCATAACGACGCCTTGGAGATCGAGTTCCGCGGCCGCCCTGGTTGTCGCGCGCACCACGCGTTCCCGCACCCAATCGGGGAAGCCGCCGTCGATGACGGCGGCGCTGAAATCGATGACCGAGGCGGACGCGACGATCGCCTGCGCCAAGGCCTTGGCCGTATCCTGGATCCAGATTTCCAATGGCTCGCCGAAGTCGATCCAATTGTCTGCCGAATACCAGAGAGGTTGCGGGTCGAAGCCATGATCGCGCAAAAGGTTCTCGAGCACGAAGATCGAGGCGATTTCCAGAAGCTGGCGGTTCTCGCCATTACGGCCGCGCACGGGCAGCGGGCCGAGCGCACCGGCCGTGCCGGTCCGTCCGACGAAGGTCGACGAATTAAGGACGATGCCGCCGCCGAGGAAGGAGCCGATGAAGAAATAGACGAAATCCGGATAGCGTGGGCCGACGCCGAAGACGAGTTCGGCGCCGCAGGCACTGGTGGCGTCGTTCTGCAGCATCACGGGGTAGGGCACGCGCGAGGCGATTTCGGCCCGCAGGTCGAAGCCGCGCCAGACGTCCATGGCCCCGGGCGGCGATCCGACCTGCTCGGCCCAATTCCACAGTTCGAACGGCGCGGCGACGCCGATCCCGGCGATTTTCTGCCGCTGGTCCTCGCTGAGGCGTCCCTCCAGCTTCCATACGCCGGCCGTGACGAAGGCGAGAATGTCCTGCGGCATGGGATAGGGATAGGTTTGATGAAGCTGCATCCTGATGCCGCCGACAAAATCCATCAGCACCAGATCGGCGCTGCGCCGGCCGATCTTCACTCCGAAGGAGAGCACCGCGTCAGGGTTGAGGCGCATGGGAATGGATGGCTGCCCGACGCGCCCGCGAACAGGTGCGTCGCGAGACAATAGGCCGTCCTTCTCCAGTTCCCGCATGATGACGGAAACGGTTTGCGCCGAAAGGCCGCTGCGCCTGGCGATATCGGCCTTCGAAAGCGCGCCGTGACGGCGCACGAGCGACAGGACGAGCCGTTCGTTATGGGCGCGCACGCCGAGCTGGTTCGCACCCCCGCTGGGGTCGAGAATCGCTGGTGTTGTGGGTGTTTCCTCAGGGTCGTGCACGAGAGACATGAGCCTGCTCCTTCCATCATGGCCATGCCTTAATTTTTTCCAGAATGCCACATCGAATTAATAATTCAATCCGATTTATTTATTGACAGGTCGAAATCTTTAGGCTCAGATATGGGCGTTGAGGATGTGCATATGGCCTTGGAGGAGGTCCACCGAAAATAATCCGACAGGCATTGCGCATCTCTACGCCGGGCTCCGCTCCGTGATTGCCGGACGGTCTGGCCTTTCAAACATCGGGAGGATTGAATGAAGAAATCTGTTATTTCCGCCGCGCTCGCCGCTCTTGCGATCGGCGTTGCCTTCGCCGCACCCGCCAAGGCTGCCGGCGTATCCGCCTGCCTCATCACCAAGACCGATACCAATCCCTTCTTCGTCAAGATGAAGGAAGGCGCGACCGCCAAGGCCAAGGAACTCGGCGTGACGCTGAAGTCCTATGCCGGCAAGATCGACGGTGACAGCGAAAGCCAGGTCGCCGCCATCGAAAGCTGCATCGCCAGCGGCGCCAAGGGTATTCTGATCACCGCTTCCGACACGAAGGGCATCGTTTCCTCGGTCAAGAAGGCACGCGATGCCGGCCTGCTGGTCATCGCGCTTGACACGCCTCTGGAACCGGCTGACGCCGCCGACGCGACCTTCGCCACCGACAACCTTCTTGCCGGCAAGCTGATCGGCGAATGGGCTAACAAGACGCTGGGCGCCAAGGCCAAGGACGCCAAGATCGGCTTCCTCGACCTGACGCCGTCGCAGCCTTCCGTCGACGTGCTGCGCGACCAGGGCTTCATGATCGGCTTCGGCATCGACCCGAAGGATCCGAACAAGATCGGCGACGAAACCGATGCGCGCATCGTCGGCCATGATGTCACCAACGGCAACGAGGAAGGTGGCCGCAAGGCCATGGAAAACCTCCTGCAGAAGGATTCCAGCATCAACGTCATCCACACGATCAACGAACCGGCCGCTGTCGGCGCCTATCAGGCCCTGAAGGCCGTCGGTTTGGAAAAGCAGGTTCTGATCGTGTCCGTTGACGGCGGTTGCCCGGGTGTCAAGTCCGTCAAGGAAGGCGTGATCGGCGCCACGTCACAGCAGTATCCGTTGATGATGGCTGCCCTCGGCGTCGAGGCGATCAAGAAGTTCGCCGATAACGGCGAAAAGCCGAAGCCGACCGAAGGCAAGTCCTTCTTCGACACCGGCGTCTCGCTGGTGACGGACAAGCCGGTTTCCGGCCTGAAGTCGATCGACACCAAGGAAGGCACGGCAAAGTGCTGGGGCTAAGCCTCATCCTGAATTTGGCGTGATCCAATCCGAAAGCCGCTTCACACTTTTCGCTGAAGCGGTCCTTCGGTTCGCGATTGTGCCTTCCTGACATCAACGCCGGCCGGACCTCAGATCCGGCCGGTTTCAACACCCGGCGGTTTCCGCGTATAATTCGGCGCGGCAGCGGAGGAATACAATGACCGGAGCACAGGAATTCGAGCGTGTTCTCGATGGCAGCGACAAGAATGTCGCCTCGTTCGAGCACCAGGATGTTTCTCTTCTCAAACGCATGCAGCATTTCTTGCATTCGACGCCGGCCGCCGTGCCGTTGATCGTATTGGTGATGGCGATCATTATCTTCGGCTTTGCCATCGGCGGGCGGTTCTTTTCCGCCTATACATTGACGCTAATCCTGCAGCAGATCGCGATCGTCGGCATTCTCGGTGCCGCCCAGACGCTGGTCATCCTGACCGCCGGCATCGATCTGTCGATCGGCGTGATCATGGTCATTTCCTCCGTCGTCATGGGCAACGTCGCCGTCACTTACGGCCTGCCGACGCCGGTCGCCATTATCGCCGGCATGGCCGCGGGCGGCCTCTGTGGGTTGCTCAACGGTTTCCTCGTCGCCAACATGAAGCTGCCGCCGTTCATCGTGACGCTCGGCACCTGGAATATCGTCATGGCGACGAATTTCATCTATTCCGCCAATGAAACCATCCGCGATACCGATGTCGATGAAAAGGCGCCGCTCCTGCATCTCTTCGCGGTCAGCTTCCGGCTTGGCGGCGCGGTGCTGACCGTCGGCGTCATCGCCATGGTGCTGCTGGTGTTGGGCCTATGGTATATTCTCAATCACACGGCCTGGGGCCGGCATGTCTATGCTGTCGGCGATGATCCGGAAGCGGCGAAATTGTCGGGCATCCAGACCAAGAAGGTGCTGCTCGCCGTCTATGGTGTTTCGGGACTGATCGCGGCCTTTGCCGCCTGGGTTTCGATCGGCCGCAACGGCTCGGTCTCACCATCGTCGGCCGTGACGGACTTCAATCTTCAGGCGATTACCGCGACCGTGATCGGCGGCATCTCGCTCTTCGGCGGCCGTGGCTCGATCCTCGGCACGCTCTTCGGCGCCATGATCGTCGGCGTCGTCTCCATGGGCCTCAATATGCTCGGAGCCGATCCGCAGTGGAAGGTCCTCCTGACGGGCGTGCTGATCATCGGCGCCGTCGCGATCGATCAATGGATCAGAAAGGTATCGGCATGACCACGACTGGCGAACCCCTTCTCACCGCGCGTGGCCTCGTCAAGCGCTATGGACGCGTGACCGCGCTCGACAACGCCGATTTCGATCTCTATCCCGGCGAAATCCTTGCTGTTATCGGCGACAACGGCGCCGGAAAATCCTCGCTGATCAAGGCGATTTCCGGCGCGGTGACACCCGATGAAGGCGAGATCATGCTGGAAGGCAAACCTGTTCATTTCAGGTCGCCGATGGAAGCGCGCGAGGCTGGCATCGAAACGGTCTACCAGAACCTGGCGCTGTCGCCGGCGCTCTCGATCGCGGACAACATGTTCCTCGGTCGCGAGATTCGCAAGCCCGGCGTCCTCGGCTCCGTCTTCCGCATGCTCGACCGGCCGGCCATGGAAAAGCGCGCCCGCGACAAGCTCACCGAACTCGGCCTGATGACGATCCAGAACATCAACCAGGCGGTGGAAACGCTCTCCGGCGGCCAGCGCCAGGGTGTCGCCGTGGCGCGTGCCGCCGCCTTCGGTTCCAAGGTCGTCATCATGGACGAGCCGACGGCAGCCCTCGGCGTCAAGGAAAGCCGCAAGGTTCTGGAACTCATCCTCGATGTGCGTGCGCGCGGCTTGCCGATCGTCTTGATCTCGCACAACATGCCGCATGTCTTCGAGGTTGCGGATCGTATCCACATCCATCGCCTCGGACGACGCCTGACCGTCATCAATCCGAAGGAATACACCATGTCCGACGCCGTTGCCTTCATGACCGGCGCCAAGGCGCCGCCGGCGGAGACCGTGGCTGCATGAGCTCATCGCTCGAGGACATTGCCGGCGAGATCATCGCGCGCGCCGGCAATGCCAGACGCTTCCTGGTGGCGATTGCCGGCCCTCCCGGCGCCGGCAAGTCGACGCTGGCCGACAATGTTGCCAAGGCTTTGAACGCCAGGGGCGAAAGCGCCGAAGTCCTGCCGATGGACGGCTTCCACATGGACAATGCCGTGCTGATCGAGAAGGGACTTCTGAAGCGAAAGGGCGTGCCGGAAAGCTTCGACGTTCGCGCCTTTCTCGATATCGTCAAGGCCGTGCGCACCGCCGATGAGGAGGTGCTGGTACCGGTTTTCGATCGCTCGCGCGAGCTTGCCATCGCCTCGGCTCGCATCGTCCCGGCCGATCACCGCTTCATTGTCGTCGAAGGAAACTACCTGCTGTTCAGCCAGGGCAAATGGGCGGAACTGGAAGGCCTGTTCGATTATTCGATCATGCTCGCCCCACCCATGGAAGTGCTGGAAGAGCGGCTGTGGGCGCGCTGGAGGGGCTACGATCTCGACGAAGAGGCGGCCAGCGCCAAGGTTTACGGCAACGATCTGCCCAACGGCCGGCTGATTCTGGAAAACCGCCGCCGCGCCGACGTTACCATCGATATCGTGCAGGACTGAACTTCGCCATCATTTAACCGCGGTCGCGGATTGTTTTGCGATGGCGGTTGGTGCTATCGAAGCGCAATATCGAAAAGCACGATCCCGAAAAGGCCGAGGCAGCGTTCGGGCAGGATCGCGCTCACATTCCAGAGGTCGCGCCCATGCAAAAGTTCACCATCCGCCGTCCTGACGACTGGCATCTGCATTTGCGTGACGGAGCCATGCTGGAAGGCGTGATCGGCGATACCTCCAGGCATTTCGCCCGCGCCATCATCATGCCCAATCTCCTGCCGCCCGTCGTGACGACGGCGGACGCCGCTGCCTATCGCGAACGCATCCTTAAAGCGCTGCCGGCCGGTGATCGCTTCCAGCCGCTGATGACGCTCTACCTCACCGAACACACCAGCCCCGACGATGTCGAGGAGGGAAAGAAGAGCGGCCTGATCACGGCGGTCAAGCTCTACCCGGCGGGCGCGACGACCAACTCCCACGGCGGCGTGCGCGATCTGAACAGGGCCATGCCGGTGCTGGAGCGCATGGCGAAGATCGGCCTGCCGCTCTGCGTCCATGGCGAAGTGACGACGCCCGAGGTCGATATTTTCGATCGCGAGGCGGTGTTCATCGAAACCGTGCTCGATCCGCTGCGCCAGCGACTGCCGGAGTTGAAGGTCACGATGGAGCATGTGACCACGTCGGACGGCGTCAACTACATCAAATCGGCGAAGGCAAACCTCGCCGGCTCGATCACGACGCATCACCTGATCATCAACCGCAACGCCATCCTCGTCGGTGGCATTCGTCCGCATTATTACTGCCTACCGGTCGCCAAGCGCGAAAGCCATCGCCTGGCGCTGCGCGCGGCTGCTACGAGCGGCGATACCAGGTTCTTCCTCGGCACGGATTCTGCTCCCCATGTCGATCCGTTGAAGGAGTGCGCCTGCGGTTGCGCCGGTATCTATACTTCGATCAATACTATGAGCTGCCTTGCCCATGTCTTCGAGCAGGAGGGCGCTCTGGAGAGGCTGGAAGCCTTCGCGTCGCTGAACGGACCCGCCTGGTATGGGCTGCCGGCCAACGAGGACAGCATCACCCTGGTGCGCCGCCCCGATGCCGTGACGTTCCCGGCCAAGATCGAAACGGGCGCCGGTCCGGTCACCGTCTTCGATCCCATGTTCCCCCTGCATTGGGATGTTGAAGGCTGAATTTAGATTTAGATTATATAAGTAAATTCAAATTTACACGCAATATTGTAGTAACGCATCCGTATTTGCCGCGATATGGAACGTATATTTTACTGATATATATTTTCTTTATTATTTGCCGTAACCAATTTGATACCCCTTGAAGCCTAGCGTGTCATCGATCCCCTGCGGTAGAAAATGAAACCGTTGAAAGAGCATGATGCTGGTCGACTATAACTCCCTACTTCTGGCCCTCGGCGTTTCCGCGTCCTGCCTCGCGGTCACATTGGTCGGAAGTTGGTTTTCCCGCCGACCTGATACCTTTCTCCTGACGTGCTCTGCCGGCCTTGTGCCTCTCGTCGCCGGGATCTTCATCTACGGCGCCTATGTCGACCAGCCGCGGCCGTTTTTTGCCATCCTGACTTTCGTGCTGTTTTTCATCGGCTTTGCGACCATTTGGATGGCGGGTCATCAGTTCCGCACGCGCCACCTCTCCAAAGCTCGCTTCGCTCTCGGCTGCCTGACCGGCATCGGCGCTTCGGTAGGCCCTATGCTCGCCGGCTACGATGGGCTGGCTTTCATCGGCGACAATATCGTCATCAGTATACTTTTGCTTCTGACGGCGCGCGAATACTGGCTGAGCCGGCGTGAAGCGCCTACGCCCCTTTACGGTATCACCGCGCTTTACACGCTGACCGCCATTTCCTTTGTGCTCTGCGCGACTGTATTGATCGCCGATGGCAAGCTCGTGCTCGGGCACGCGCCGGACAATTGGGCCGAGGATGTCAGTCTTGCCGTCTGCATTGCCGGGATGACCGGGATCGGCGCATTGTCGCTTGCGCTGCACCAGTGGCGCCAGGCCGCGTTCCACCGCCAGGAGGCGATCACCGATTCCCTGACCGGGTTGCTGAACCGCCGGGCCTTGTTCGATCTCTATGGCCGCCGCAGCTTCGGCCCGTCCATGGCCGTCATCATCTTCGACATCGACCGCTTCAAGACGATCAATGATCAGCACGGCCACGCCACCGGCGATCTCGTGCTCAAGCTTTTCGGCCAGGAACTCGCCTTCGGTTTGCGGCCTTCCGACACGGTGGCGCGTCTGGGAGGCGAGGAATTTGCGCTCGTTCTCGACAATGCGCTGCCGGGTCGCGCGGAGCAGGTCGCTGAGCGGGTGCGTGATGCCTTTGCGGCGCGGGCAATCAGCGTCGACGACAAAACTTTGGTCTGCACCGTCAGCGCCGGGGTTGCTACCGGCACAATCAAGGGCCTGGGCTTCGACAACGTTCTTCGCGCTGCCGATAAGGCGCTCTACGAGGCCAAACGCAACGGCCGCAACCGTGTCGAGGTTGCGGCTTATCTGCATGCCGTCTAAAGCGCGTCGCGATCTTTCAGAACAGGGCTTTCACGAAGGCACAGGCGGCCAATAGGGACGCCACCGTGCGTACATGGTTCCACCAGACCCAGTCGCTGAGATAGGTCGACCATAGCTGTGCCGACTCTGCGGAATGGCCGTCGAGCTTGTCGATCGCGTCGTTCAGCGGCACATTGAACACCATGGTCGAAAGAAAGCTCGCGACGATATAGAGCGCCGCACCTGTCAGCATCATTATGCTGATGCCGCCCCGCCAGTAGAGAATTGCCATCACGGCGATGAAGAGCGACAGCGCGGCCGTCAGCAGGAACAGCACGATGAAGGGTGAGCGTACGATCGTCGTGTTGATCGATTGCATGGCGGCGATCCCCTGGTCGACGGGAAGACGGGCGAAGGCCTGCATGATGAAGGTCGAGAAGGCGAAGTAGACGCCGGCGAGAAGGCCGCTGCTGAGTGCTGCGACGATAAGGGCGATATTGGTGATCGGAAAGGTCATGACTGGACACTCCAGATGCCGGTTGCGGCGGTTTGACGGGCATAATCGGAAAAGTCTTTCGCCTGCCTGCCGAGGATCTGCCTGACGCCGTCCATCACGGGCGAGTTGCGGCCGTCGAGCACCTCCGTGAAAAGCTCGCGGAGGAGATCGGTCGTCTCCAGCGGCAGGCCGTAGGCGGTCATCTCGGCGATGAACGCATCGATTGGAACCGTTTCGTATTCGATGGTCCTGTTGGAAGCCGTTGCGATTTCGGAAACCGCCTGGCGAAAGGTCAGGGCGCGCGGTCCCGTCAGCTCGTAGGTCTGGTTGCGGTGACGGGGATCGGTGAGACACTCGACAGCCGCGTCGGCAATGTCGTCGGCATCGACGAAAGGCTCCGGCACATCGCCGGCCGGCAAAGCGAGCTTTCCCTGGAGAAGCCCGTCCACGAAAGCGCCTTCGCTGAAATTCTGGTTGAACCAGCTGGCGCGCAGCACGGTGTAGTCCACACCGACGGCCTTGAGTTTCTCCTCGCTGCGGAGGGCTCCGTCTTCGCCTCGGCCGGAAAGCAGAACGATATGCCCGACACCGGCTTCAGCAGCCGTCTTGGCAAGGGTCGCGATGGCCTCCGCTGCCCAGTCGACCGAAAGGTCCGGCTGGAATGTGA
Source organism: Rhizobium sp. CCGE531 (assembly GCF_003627795.1). Lineage (NCBI taxonomy): Bacteria > Pseudomonadati > Pseudomonadota > Alphaproteobacteria > Hyphomicrobiales > Rhizobiaceae > Rhizobium > Rhizobium sp. CCGE531. Next base: position 636,053 of record NZ_CP032684.1, read on the forward strand.
CGTAGGCGGCGGAAGAGTCTTCCAGCGCCTTGTGCCAGGTGCTGCGGTCCTGCCAATCAAAACGGGGTGTCGTCGAGCGGGACGCGGCGCGAACCGTGATGCCGCGCTCGTTCAGACGTTCGGCGACGCGGCCGCCGGTTTTTCCCAGTCCGCCGATGATGGCGATGGTCGAGATCTGCATTTCAAGCTCCTCCTGCACAAAATGTGATAAACTCTCTCATTTGCGAAATGTGATAAACTCTCTTATATTGCTTGTCAACAGTCACAGGCAGGGAAAGACATGATGCAGGAACCGATCGCGAGACGCAGGCGCAGCAAGGACGAGGCTGGTACGCCGCGTCGCATACCCAGCCAGCAGCGCGGCCGCGAACGCGTGGAGCTGATCCTTTCGGTGGCATCCGAACTGATTGCCAAGAATGGCAGCGATGCGCTGCGCATGGGCGAGATCGTCGAAAAAGCAGGTGTCTCCTTCGGTTCGCTCTATCAATATTTCCCGGACAAGACCGCGATCATCCGCGTGCTGGCGGAGCGCTTCAACGAGCAGGGGCGGCAATGCGTCGAGGACGAGCTGGTGGCGATCAGAAGCCGCGATCAGCTCCAGGCGGCCCTTGGGCGCATTGTCGATGGCTATTACGCCATGTTCCTCGATGAACCCGTCATGCGCGACATCTGGCACGCGACCCATGCCGACAAGCTGCTGCAGCAGGTCGACGCGGAAGACATGGAATGGCATTCGCAGGCATTTCTCACCGTTCTCGAGCGCCTCTGGCCTGAGCGCGACCAAGGCGAACTCGCAAGGATCGCCCGATTGACCATGCAGCTGGTCGCCGCTGCCGTCCGTTACGCGATTTCAATCGAACGGGAAGAGGGCGACAGGGTCATTGCGCTGTTCAAGGCGATGCTCCCCGCTGATCTCGGCGCACTGCGATGATCGCCCCCGGCCGCCTTTACCCGCAGCGGCCGCGACATATCCGCAAAAGCTTCTATTCGTCTGGAAACTCGGGCCGCTTGCTGCTATTGCCGCTGGAACATTAGCGCTGCGAAGGAGGCCCCGCATGACCCAGATGACATTTACCGATCGCGCCATCATGGCTGAGCTGGTGGCCAGGATGCTTTGGGAGATCAAGGCGGTCCATTTCAGCGCCGACAAGCCCTATAAGCTTGCCTCCGGCATGGCGAGCCCGGTCTATATCGACTGCCGCAAGCTGATCTCCTATCCGCGCATCCGCTCGACGGTCATGGATTTCGCCGCAAGCATCATCGTGCGTAACGCGGGTTTCGAGCAGTTCGATTGCGTTGCCGGCGGCGAGACGGCGGGCATTCCCTTTGCTGCCTTTCTGGCCGAGCGTCTGAACCTGCCGATGATCTATGTCCGCAAGCAGCCGAAGGGCCATGGCCGCAACGCCCAGATCGAAGGCGATATGCGGGATGGCGCCCGCGTGCTCGTCATCGAGGACCTGACCACGGCCGGCGGCAGCATGTTCACCTTCATCGACGCCATCCGCGCGGCCGGCGGCATCGTCGATCATGGCATGGCGCTGTTTTACTACGGCATCTTCCCTGAAGCGGAAGAGCGCTTCGCCAATGGAAAAGTCCGCCTGCACCACATCGCCACCTGGCGCGATGTGCTCGCCGTCGCCAAGGAACAGAAGCTGTTCGACGACAAGACGCTGGAGGAAGTCGAGGCCTTTCTCAATGCGCCGCTCGCCTGGTCCGGACGGAACGGCGGCATTTCGGAGCTGCCCACAAACTGACGCTTTGCTTTTGCATTGAATCTATCTAATCGATTTATGAGACTGGACACGACAGACGCGCTCTTTGGGAGGCCGGAATGATATTGTGCTGTGGCGAAGCTTTGATCGACATGCTGCCGCGTGAGACGACGCAGGGCGAAAAGGGCTTTGCCCCCTATGCGGGCGGCGCGATCTTCAACACCGCGATAGCGCTTGGCCGCCTTGGCATTCCCACGGGCTTCTTCACCGGCATCGCCGACGACATGATGGGCGATATCCTGCGCGAGACGCTGTCTGCTTCCAAGGTCGATTTCAGCTACTGCGCCATCACGCCGCGCCCGAGCACGATCGCCTTCGTCAAGCTCGTCAACGGCCAGGCGACCTATGCCTTCTACGATGAAGGCACGGCGGGCCGCATGATCACCGAGGCCGATCTACCGGCGCTCGGCGATGATTGCGAAGCGCTGCATTTCGGCGCGATCAGCCTGATCCCTGATCCGTGCGGCGCGACCTACGAGGCGCTGATGAAGCGCGAGCATCAGAGCCGGGTGATCTCGCTCGATCCGAACATTCGCCCGGGCTTCATCAGGGACAAGGCGGCGCATATGGGCCGCATCGGCCGCATGGCGGCCATGTCCGACATTCTGAAATTCTCGGACGAGGATCTGGAGTGGTTCGGCATCGCTGGAAACCATGACGAACTCGCCGCCCACTGGTTAAACCAGGGCGCCAAGCTCGTCGTCGTTACCAAGGGTGCCGAGGGCGCGACGGGCTATACCAAGTCGCTGAAGGTCTCCGTGCCGAGCGAACGCGTCACCGTCGTCGATACGGTCGGCGCCGGCGATACCTTCGATGCCGGCATTCTGGCATCGCTGAAGATGAACAACCTGCTGACCAAGGCGCAGGTGGCTTCGCTCGACGAGCGGGCATTACGGGATGCCCTCGGGCTCGGCGCCAAGGCTGCGGCGGTGACCGTGTCGCGCGCAGGTGCTAACCCGCCCTGGGCAAGTGAGATCGGGGTTTAGTCTTTAGCTATTGAGGGTGTGGAGGGGCCACACCCCCTCTGTCACTTCGTGACATCTCCCCCACAAGGGGGGAGATTGGTAGCCCGTGGCGCTCTCTCGCACCAAACAAATCTTGCAGCTGTTAAGAGAGTTTTTGTCTTCGCAGAAGGTGCGACAAACTCCCAACGATCTCCTCCCTTGTGGGGGAGATGTCAGCGAAGCTGACAGAGGGGGGTATTTCACCACATATTGGATAAATGCGATCGGCCCCCAATTTAACCCTCCCCTTGAGGGGGAGGGTCGGCACGCAGTGCCGGGGTGGGGTGATCCTTTGGGCCTTCCGGCGCGGAAAGCAGTTGTCACCCCCACCCGCCGCTTTGCGGCGACCTCCCCCCTCAAGGGGGAGGTGAATAAGCGCCTTACTTCGCGCGGCTTGCCAGCGCAGCCACCAGCCCCTGCGTCGAGGAATCGTGGCCGGCAGCGCTTTCCTTGCCTTCGACGACCGGGAGCAGGCCCGTTGCCAGTTCCTTGCCGAGTTCGACGCCCCACTGGTCGAAGGAGTTGATGCGGAAGAGCACGCCTTCGACGAAGACGCGGTGTTCGTAGAGCGCGATCAGGCGGCCGAGCGCATAGGGCGTCAGCTTGTCGTAGACGAAGGTGATCGACGGGCGGTTGCCGGTGAAGACGCGGTGCGGCGCGATGAAATCGGCCTTTTTGTCATCCATGCCCTTGGAGGTGAGCTGGGCCTTGGCTTCCGCGAAGGTGCGGCCCTTCATCAGTGCTTCCGACTGCGCCAGGCAATTGGCCATCAAGAGCTGGTGCTGGTGACGCAGGTTCGGCTCGAAGCCATTGGCGGCGATCATGAATTCGGCCGGGATGACGCTCGTGCCCTGATGGATGAGCTGGTAAAAGGCGTGCTGGCCGTTGGTGCCGGGCTCGCCCCAGACGACCGGGCCGGAATTGCCTTCGACCGGCGTGCCGTCGATGGTGACGCCCTTGCCGTTCGATTCCATGTCGAGCTGCTGCAGATAGGCCGGGAAGCGCGACAGGCGCTGGTCGTAGGGCAGGATCGCGCGGGTCGGATAGCCGAGCACGTTGCGATGATAGAAGCCGATGAGGCCGAGCAGCATCGGCAGGTTTTCCTTGAAGGGCGCCTGGCGGAAATGGTTGTCCATCGCATGCGCGCCATCGAGGAACTTGCCGAAGTTTTCCGGACCGACGGCGATCATCAGCGGCAGGCCGATCGCCGACCAGATCGAGTAGCGGCCGCCGACCCAATCCCAGAAGCCGAAGACGCGTTCGCTGTCGATGCCGAAGGCGGCGACCTTGTCGAGTGCCGTCGAAACGGCGGCGAAGTGGTGCTGCACGGCGGCTTCGCCGAGCGCATCGGCGATGAACTTGCGCGCCGTCTGGGCATTGGTCATCGTTTCGATCGTCGTGAAGGTCTTGGACGCGACGATGAAGAGCGTCGTTTCCGGCGAAACGAGCTTCAGGATATCGGCGATATGGGCGCCGTCGATGTTGGAGACGAAGTGCGAGCGCGGACCGTCGTGGAAGGGCGCCAGCGCCAGCGTCGCCATGACCGGGCCGAGATCGGAGCCGCCGATGCCGATATTGATGACGTCGGTGATCGCCTTGCCGGTCGAGCCCTTCAGCGCGCCGGAGCGGATGCCGTCGGCAAACTTGCCCATGGCGGCCAAAACGCCGTTGACGTCGGGCATGACATCCTTGCCGTCGACCAGCACGGGCGTATTGGAGCGGTTGCGCAGCGCGGTGTGCAGCACGGCGCGGTTTTCGGTGAAATTGATGGCGACGCCCGAGAACATTTCCTCGCGCTTGGCAGCGATGCCGCCCTCGGCCGCGAGCTTCTCGAGCAGGGCGAGGATTTCGTCGTTCACCGCCGTCTTGGAGTAATCCATCAGCAGGTCGTCGACCGAGGCGCTGAAGCGGGAAAAGCGGCTGGAATCGGCGGCAAAGGCGGCGCGGATATCGGCGGCCTTCGTTGCCGATGCGGTGCTCTTCAGTTGATCGACGAGGGCGTTCATGGGGACTCCTTGCGGTTCGCGCCGCTTGCCGTCCGGAGAGGGCAGGGCACTCTGAGTTGGTCGCGGAAACTATTCCCTATGTAGGGCGTAAATCAAGTTCACGTATCATCCAAAACGAAAAAAGCCGCTCGCGAAAAAGGGCGAGCGGCCTCCTGAATGGCACGGAATTATGTCAGCCGCGCAACTCCTTACGCAGGATCTTGCCGACGTTGGATTTCGGCAGTTCCGAGCGGAATTCGATGAAGCGCGGGCGCTTGTAATTGGTCAGGTTGGCTGCGCAATGCGCTTTGACGTCAGCCTCTGTCAGGGCCGGGTCCTTCTTGACGATGAAGAGCTTCACCGCCTCGCCGGAATGCTGGTCGGGCACGCCGATCGCCGCGGCCTCGAGAATGCCCGGATGCATGGCGGCAACTTCCTCGATCTCGTTCGGATAGACGTTGAAGCCCGACACCAGGATCATGTCCTTCTTGCGGTCGACGATCTTGGTGAAGCCGCGCTCGTCCATGAAGCCCATGTCGCCGCTGCGGAAGAAGCCGTCCAATGTCATCACGCGCGCGGTCTCGGCCGGCTGCTTCCAGTAGCCGGCCATAACCTGCGGCCCGCGGATGCAGATCTCGCCGACTTCGCCGAGCGGCAGCGAGTTGCCGTTCTCGTCGCGAATGTCGAAATCCGTGCCTGTTATCGGCAGGCCGATGGTGCCGCTGAATTCCGGGCTGTCGAAGCGGTTGGCGCTTGCGACCGGCGATGTCTCGGAAAGGCCGTAGCCTTCGGTGATCCAGGCGCCCGTCATCTTCTGCCAGCGCTCGGCGACCGGCCGCTGCACCGCCATGCCGCCGGCAAGCGTTGCGGTGTTGGAGAGATCGAGCTTGGTGAACTCCGGATTGTTCATCAGCGCGTTGAGCAGCGTGTTCAGGCCGGGGAACATATCGAACTTGTATTTGCCCAGTTCCTTGATGAAGGCCGGTATGTCGCGCGGGTTGGCGATCATGACGTTATGGCCGCCGAGTGACACGCCCATCAGCGAATTCACCGTCAGTGCGAAGATGTGATAGAGCGGCAGCGCGCAGACGAAGGTCAGTTGCTCCGGGCGCGGCTTGTTGATATAGGCGGATTGCAGCCAGAGCAGCAGTTGCAGCTGGTTGGCGAGCAAATTGGAATGGGTGAGGATCGCGCCCTTGGCAACGCCGGTCGTACCGCCGGTATATTGCAGGAAGGCGATGTCGCCGCCGGTGAGCGCGGACGGCTTCAAGGGCAGGCGCGCGCCCTCGGAGATCACGCCCTTGAAACTGCGGTGGCCGGGGATGGACCACGCCGGTACGAGCTTCTTCACCTTGCGGACGATGAAGTTGACGATATGGCCCTTGACGCCCAGCATGTCGCCGAGCGCGGTGACGACGACATGGCGCACATCCGTATGGGCCAGCACCTGCTCCACCGTATGGGCAAAATTCTCCAGAACGAAGATCGCCTTGGCGCCGCAGTCGCGCAGCTGGTGCTCGAGTTCGCGCGGCGTGTAGAGCGGATTGACGTTGACGACGACGAGGCCGGCGCGAAGGATACCGTAAACCGTAATCGGGTTCTGCAGCACGTTCGGCATCATGACGGCGACACGGTCGCCCTTCTGAAGGCCGAGGCTCTGCAGCCAGGCGGCTATCTTGCGCGTCTGCTGGTCAAGATCGCGATAGCTGATGGATTTGCCCATGCTGGTAAAGGCGAGCCGGTCGGCGTAGCGCGCGCAGCTTTTCTCCAGCAGGTCGACGAGTGACGCATGCTCCAACGGCGGCAATTCCGCCGGTACGATGTCCGGATAAGACGCGAGCCATATTTTCTTGACCTGCGGTCTATCCGAAGGAGCGGAGACTGAATTCATGCGCACTTCCTCCTTTACGCATCATCACCACGCCCCGCCGTCCTTGGGCGGCGGTTATGTAAAGTGTCACTGCGCGATCGAAAAGTCTCCCGCTTTTCACATCGTCGCAGCCTTTGCTCTCAACTAAATCATTGGAGCATCACGGAAGCTACAATAACCTTGACGTAAACGTCAATAAATCTTCTGCGCTCACGTTTTTTTACAGTTTTGAAAAAAAGGCTGGAACTTTTGCAATAACGGAGCGTTAATAGGGCCGTGGGTGTAAACCCATCGGAGCATCGTGCTGCCCCAAAGAGCAGATCGGACGCTCCACGATTTTATGTGACGCGTATCCAAAAGGAGGTGCGCATATGCATAATGAGAGTGCCGAGATCTCGGGCCGTGACCTTTACATCAAGGACATGTCGATGCTGGTTGCCTGCGACCGCGTCGAGGGATCCAGGGTATTCGGTTCGGATGGCAAGCAGATTGGTCATATTGAACGCCTGATGCTTGAGAAAAGTGATGGACGCATCGCTTTCGTCATTTTGAGCTTCGGCGGCTTCTTCGGCATCGGCCAGGAGCACTACCGGCTGCCGTGGGAGAAGCTGCGCTACGATGCCCGCATCGACGGCTATCGCGTCAGCATGACCAAGAACGACATCGAAAAGGCATGCCGTTTCGCCGCCAAGGACGATCACGACCATAAGAATCATGGCCACAAGAGCCACGATTATTTTGGCGTGCCGCCCTATTGGATGTGAGCGCGCTGACAAAGCCGGTTCGGCAGGGCCCCGCCGACGCGGGGTGCCGATATGTGTGCTTTTATTGAAACCGCCCATGCCTTTGAACGACTTCGATCTTGTAACCGTCGGGGTCGGTGACGAAGAAGACGAGCGCAAAGAGCTTCCCATCCCGATTGAGTTCGATGATGTTGCCCGGGTTGAGCCCCAGCGCGGTCATGCGCGCATGTTCGTCTTTCAGCTCCGCGACCGAGACCGCAAGATGGCCGTAGGCCTCCCCTAGCGGATAGGGCGCGGTGCGGCCCTGGTTGATTGTCAATTCCAGTTCGAAGCCCGTCTCGTCATTGCTGAGATAGATCAGTGTGAAGGTCTCGAAGGCGATGCGGTCGGCGATCTTCAGCCCGAAAGCCTTGTCGTAGAATTCGATCGAGCGCGCTTCGTCGAGCACGCGGATCATCGAATGAATCATCTTGGCCATCGGCGCCTCCTTGGATCGTCAGGGCATTATCTCTTCACAGCCAATGCCATCGGCAACCGGGGAAGGCAAGCCTGCGGAAACGCGTCATTGCCGCGCCCTGGTGCAGATCCGGGGTTTCCGGATGGCGATCGGTCTGGTTAACTCCCGAGCATACGATTGAGGGGGAAATCCATGTACTACGCCATTCTGGCCTATCATGAAGAAGGCATCGTCGAATCCTGGAGCAAGGAGGAAGACGCCGCATTGATGACCGAGCTGCTCGATATCAATGACCGCATGGTCGCGCAAAGGTCATTGGGACCGGCCGCGCGGCTGGGGTCGACCCAGAACGCCGTCACCTTGCGCGGGCCGGGCGCGGGACTGGTCATCGACGGCCCGTTTGCCGAAACCAAGGAACAATTGCTCGGCTTCTACGTCGTCGATTTTCCGACGCGCGATGCGGCAGTCGAGGCCGCGCGCGAGCTGCGCCGCGCCAATCCCACTGCTGTCTATGAAATCAGGCCGGTCGCGCTTTACCTGCCCGGCGCGCCTTTGCCTTCCGGCGAAGGCGATTGACGAAGACATGTGCGGCGCCGGCCGCGAGGACTGGCGGTGGTCTTCGATCTCAGTGGGATTGCAATCCGATCTTGCTCGTGACTGACCGCTCGATCATTTCCATGCCGTCATAGATCAACACCGCCATCAGGCCGACGATGAGGCCGCCCTGCAGGATGAAGGCGGTGTTGTCGTTGATCAGCCCGGCGATGATGACTTCGCCGAGCCCCTTGGCGGCGACGGTGGAGCCGATCGTCGCGGTGCCGATATTGATGACGGTCGCGATCTTCAGCCCCTCGATGATCAGCGGCAGGGCAAGCGGCAGTTCGACACGAAACAGGCGCTGCCGGCCGCTCATGCCCATGCCGTCGGCGGCATCGAGGACAGAGGCCGGCACCTGCTGCAGGCCGGCAACCGTATTTTCGAAGATCGGCAGCAGCGCATAAAGAAAAAGCGCGATCAGGGTCGGCACCGCGCCGAAGCCCGTGGTCGAAATGGCAAGCGCCAGCACGGCAACCGGCGGGAAGGTCTGCCCTGCATTGGCGATCGCGCGCGACAGCGGCAGGAAATCGGCGCCGATCGGCCGCGTGACGAAGATGCCGCCGAGAACGGCCAGGATCCCGCTTGCGGCGATCGAGATCAGGATCAGTTCGAGATGGCTGAGCGCCAGGCTCGGCAGGCTGTTCTGCGTATAGATCGGCGACGCCCCGAACTTGGTAAGCGGCGCAAGGACAGGCGTCAGCCACTCCGGACGGAACAGCAGCACCAGCAGCAGCGCCAGGGCGAGGAGGCGGAAGAGATTGGCGGCGAGAAATTTCATGCCTTGCGGCCCAGCTCGATCAGATGCCGGATCGAGATCGAACCGACGGGCACCTTGCGCTCGTCTTCGACCGTCGCCTCGTCCGCGCCCTGCCAGATCAGCTCAGCCAATGCGTCGCGCAGGTTGAGCGTCTGCGGCAGGCTGTGGCCGAGGCCAGGCCGCAGCGGCTGCATGCTCTCCTTCAGCGGCAGCAGCGACATCAATTTCAACGCGCGATCGGACGTGCCTGTCAGCTGCTGCACGAAAGGATCGGCCGGCTCAGTCAGGATCTTCTCGGGCTCGGAGCATTGCAGCAGCTTGCCTTCGCTCATGACGGCGATCTTGTCGCCGAGATGGAAGGCCTCGTCCATGTCGTGGGTGACGAGGATGACGGTCGTGCCGAACTGCTTCTGGATGGCGAGCAGATCGTCCTGCGCCTTGCCGCGGATGACGGGATCGAGCGCGCCGAAAGGCTCGTCCATCAGCAGCAGCTCCGGCTCGGCCGCAAGGGCGCGCGCCACGCCAACGCGTTGCTGCTGGCCGCCGGAAAGCTGGCTCGGATATTTGTCGGCAAAAGTGCCGGGGTCGAGATGGAAGAGATCCAGGAGTTCTTCGACGCGACGGTCGATGCGGGTCTTCTCCCAGCCGAGCAGCTCGGGGACGGTGGCGATATTCTGCGCGACCGTGCGATGCGGAAACAGCCCGTGGCCCTGGATAGCGTAGCCGATGCGGCGGCGAAGCTCGGTCGCCGGCACGTTGATGATGTCCTCGCCGCCAACCGAAATATGGCCTTCGGTGATCGGCACCAGCCGGTTGATCATGCGCATCAGCGTCGACTTGCCGGAACCGGAGGTGCCGACGATGACGGTGATCGTGCCTTTTTCCATGCTCATGCTGACATTATCGACCACGGTGGCGCTGCCGTAGCGTTTGGTGACGCCCTTGAGCTCGATCATGTTGGTCATGCGCGTTGTCCCCGGATGCTGTCGATGACCGCATCGAGGATGACGGCCGATGAGAAGGCGAGAAAGACCGTCGGCACCGCGCCGAGCAGCACGAGGTCATTGGCCGTCTGGCCTATGCCCTGGAAGATGAAGAGGCCGAAGCCGCCGCCGCCGATGAGCGCCGCCACGGTGACGAGGCCGATCGCCTGTACCAGCACGATGCGGATGCCGGTGAGAATGACCGGAAAGGCGAGCGGCAGGTCTATGCCGGTGAGGATCTGCCGGCGCGTCAGGCCCATGCCGGCGGCGGCATCGCGCACGGAGGGATCGACGCCGGCAAGACCGACGACGGTATTGGCGACGACGGGCAGCAGCGAATAGATGACAAGCGCCACCAGCGCCGGCGCCACGCCGATGCCCTTTATGCCGATCGCGGCGGCCAAGGGCACGTTGGCGGCGATATAGCCGAGCGGCAGCATCAGGATGCCGAACAGCGCCAGGCTCGGAATGGTCTGCACCAGGCTCAGCGCCCGCAGCACCACGGCGCGGAGGCGCGGCTGCCAATAGCAGAAGATACCGAGCGGCAAGGCAAGCACGATGGCGATGGCGACGGACCCGAGGGAGAGGAACACATGGCCGAGCGCCTCATGCCAGAACTTGTCGGCATTGTTGGCGTATTCCTTCATGATCGAGAGATTGTCGAGCAGGCCGGAGCGCAGCACGACGGCGAGCAGGGCGGCATAGAGCGCCAGTGCCGCAACCCGCAGCCATGGCGTCAGGCGCAGCTTCACCAGAGCGTCCGAGATCATCAACCCCACAACGGCCAGCAACACCCAGAAGGAGCCGCCGGGCGTGATACGCGCCACGGTGCTGCCTGCCGGTGTCGCGGCGGTCGAGACGAGGCCGAGCGTAACGATCAGCGTGGCGATCGCAAGCGTTGCGATGCCGAGTCGGATGATCTGATTGCGCAGGAAAAGTGCGGCAAGCGCTGCTGCCGCCAGGAGGATAAACAGGACAATAGCGGCCGGCTGGGCAATGAGCTGGGTCAGCAGCTGAGGCTTGCCGGCGGCGATGCGGTTTGCCTTGACGATGATGAACGGCATCCAGGCCATTGCCAGCGCGCCGCCCGCCACCAGCACCACTCCGAGACGGTCCACTCGGCGGACCGCTAGCGCATCTTCCATCAGGCAAGCTCCGTCAGCGCATGGGCCGAGAATTCAAGGCGGGTTCGGACAAGACCATGCCCATTCGAATGTCCGCGGCTCCACTTTATCAAAATGGAGCCGCCGGAGCAGCGGCAAAGCCTTACTTCAGGAAACCATTCTCCTTGAGGTAGGATTCGGCGACAGCCTTGGCCGGCTCGCCATCGACCTGAATGCGGCCGTTCAGCTTGCGCAGCACGTCGGCGGTCAGGCCCTTGAAGATCGGAGCCAGAACCTCTTCGATCTTCGGATTGGCCTTCAGCACGGCTTCGCGGATGATCGGCGTCGGTGCATAGACCGGCTGTACGCTCTTGTCGTCCTCGAGGACGGTCAGTTCGGCCGCTTCGATGGCGCCGTCGGTGCCGTAGACCATGGCGGTATTGACGCCGTTGGTCTGGTCGGCCGCGGCCTTGATCGTTGCCGCCGTATCGCCGCCCGAAAGCACGACTTCCTGATCCGGCTTCAGCTTGAAGCTGTAGGTGGTCTCGAAAGCCGGCAGGGCTGCCGGAGAATTGACGAATTCGGAAGAGGCGGCGATCTTGACCGAGCCGCCGCCGGCAACCCACTTGCCGAAATCGGACATGGTCTTCAGCTTGGCCGGGCCGGCGACATCGCTGCGCACGGCGATCGCCCAGGTGTTGTTGGCGGGCGAGGGCGTCAGCCAGACGACCTTGTTGGCGTCATAGTCCAGCTTTTTAGCGAGATCGTAGCCCTGCTGCAGGTTCTTCCAGGCGGCATCCTCGGCCTTGTTGAAGAAGAAGCCGGCATTGCCGGTATATTCGGCATAGATGTCGATCTCGCCCGCGGTGATCGCCTTGCGCACGACCGGCGTCGTGCCGAGCGCGATGCGATCCTGCGCCTTGATGCCGTTGGCGTTGAGCGCGGCAAGGATGATGTTGCCGAGCAGCGTTCCCTCGGTATCGATCTTCGAGGAGACGACGACGTCGGCAGCGTTGGCGCCACTGGCAAGGAGGGCCGTCAGCGTGGCGGCAAGTGCAAGTTTCTTGAACATGATGTTTCCCTTTGTACCCCGTTAAATCTTTGTTCTGCTTGCCCGTGCCGCCTCGCTAGGCCGCAGTCCGGACAGGCAGGCTTCGAGCGGGCCGGCGGCCCACAGGCAAATTCGTGGCTGCTTCAGGCACGTAGCGTTCATCGCGGAAAAGTCGATGTCGCTTCGGATTCCCGTTGCAGTCGCGCGATTATGACGAGGGTACTCGACATTCGCGCGAAATTGGATTTCTTTTTTCGGGGGCAAGTGCGTTTGTTTTTGTTCCCCTTACCCGTTTGGCGCTGTTCCGATCTCATTTTCGCGGCTGGATCAGTGAGGCGACAAGGAAACGATAGCGATCGCTTTTCGGCTTAGGGATATCTTTTTTCGAGAACACATCATATCGTCGGGATACTGTTGACATTGCTGTGGTCGAGGCAGGCCAGGCGCTGCGGATGAGAGGGAATGGGATTTGTATCTCGGCGCATTGTTCGTAGCCGACATGGTGTTCTCCGTCGGCTCGGTGAGGGAGACCGCGCGCCGGCTCTCTTTCTCGGCCTCGACCGTCTCCAGCGCGCTGCGCCGGCTCGAAACCGAGCTGGCTATGAAGCTGGTCGAGCGTGCGTCCGGCGAGCTTGCGACCCTGTTGGCGAGCTCGAAGGTTCAGAAGGGGCTGCAGCCTATTCTCGCCAACATCCGCCAGCTTTCGGTCCTGATGAGGGAGCCGCCGACTCCGCAAGGCTATGATCAGTGGGCCGCGCGCCTGCCGTTGAAGATCGCCACCATCGAACGTTTCCTCGAGGTCGCCGATCAGGGCAGCATCAATCGCGCCGCCCGCCGCCTGCGGTTGGGGCAGCCGCAGCTTTCGTTGCAGATCGCCAATCTGGAGGAGCTGTTCGGCTGCCGGCTGCTCGAGCGGCAGGCACAAGGCTCGGTGCTGACGGAGGCGGGGCAGGAGGTCCATGCCATCCTCGCCTCCATCGCGCAGGCCTGGGACGAGATGAAAGCGGCGGCGGACGAGCGCTTTCAGCGAACCGCCCGCGCGGTCCGCATCGGATCGATCATTCCGACCGGCTCGGAAAGCTGGGTGGCGCGCTCGCTCGCAAGCCTGGTGTCGCGCTGGAACATCGGCGGCAACCGCAACATGCTGTCGCTGATGCTGATGACGGCCGACGATCTGCGCGAAGCGCTTCGATCCGGCCGCATCGACGTCGCCATCGTCGATTCCGTCTTCGGCCTCGACGCTTTCGAGCATATGGAGTTGGTCGCGACCGACATGGTGGCGATCGCCCCGCCCGACAGCACGGAAGAGACGTTCGCCGCACTCGTGGAAAACCATCCGCTGTGCGTGCCGAGCCCGCGCACCGGTATCGGCAATGCCGCGACCGCCTTCGGTTACGACAGCCGTGATCGCCGCCGGTTTCGCGGCCGTGACATCACCTCGGCCGACTCGCTGCCCGTCATCGTCGACCTTGTCGCCAATCACGGCTACGTTTCGTTTCTCGGGCGTGTCAGCGCCTTGCCGATTGCAGACAAGGTCCGGATCGTCGATCCGGATGAGCTCCTGCCATTGTCCTATCATCTCGCCCATAATGGCCGCAAAGCCTCGGTCGAAGCCTGCCGGCTGATCGAGCAGGCGGTTCGCGAATTGGTGGGCGATATGGCGGCGCCGCGAAAGCGCTTGCCCTCCCGAAGCTAAAGCAATTCCAGGAAAAGTGCTGAGCGGTTTTCCGTCCGGAATTGCAGGAAAACAAAGAGATAGAGCGGTTCAGGGATTCCGCGGACAGCTGAACCGTTCCAGCGGAACTATTGCGCCATTTTCGCGTTCAGGTAGGTTAGGTTAGTCCGGGCGTACGCAGCCGGGGGGCTTGTTCGGCACCCAAGGAGACTATAGATGAAAATTCTTGCAACGGCGCTTATCGCATTAGGCATTCTCGCTTTACCCGCCACTTATGCTGAGGCGCGTAATCATCACCACAGCTGGCATCACCATCGGCCTGTCGTGATGCATCATCACCACCGTCATCATTATTATCGCCCTCATCATGGTGGCTCGCACCACCATTACGGCTGGCGGCATGGCTCACGCCATCATCGCTGGCACGGCCAGCCGCATTTCTCGCATAACTGACGATAGCGGCTGGACATGAAAACGGCGCGCTGAGCGCCGTTTTTGACATCCCGCATGATGGTCCAAACCTCCTTTGCTGGACCGTTAACCCCGCAACGATCCTTTCGCTAGGCTTGCGGTTTCGGCACCGCCCACCCCCCCCTTGCTGGTTGACGAACTGAGGCTTCGCGAGCCCATGAGCGATAAAGGCACCGCGAAAGCGCCTGCGCTCAGCCGCAAGTGGAACTATCGAAGGCTCAATTGCGTTTATTATCTGGTCCGGACGACGCGAATGATCCGAGTCGCGTTTGCGTCCGGCGTTCAAGGAGGCTGGAAATGAAAATTCTGGCAACAGCGCTCATAGCGCTAGGCATGCTCGCGCTGCCTGCAACCCATGCCGAAGCGCGTCGTCACTATCATCATTGGCACCACCATCATCACCGAGTGATGGTCTATAGGCACTACTATTATCACCGCGACTACTATCGCCCGTATTATCGCTCGTATCCCTCTTACTACCGGCCGTATTATGGCTATGATGAGCCCTACTATGGCGGCTATCAGCCACTTTACTCGTTCGGTTTGTTTGGCGGCTTCGGCGGCTTTCACCACCGTCATCACGGCTGGGACGGCGACCGTGGATATTATCATGGCGGATATCACGGCTGGCATGGCGGCGGCGGACATTGGCGGTACTACAATCAGCCGCATTTCTCGCACAACTGACGAGCCGGCCGATAGCAAAACGGCGCCTTTCGGCGCCGCTTCCTAGAGCATTTCCGCTTTTCTTCGAATCGCGAAAACGCTCTATGTTCTTGTTTTTACGCATTCCGGACGGAAAACCGCTGCGCACTTTTCCTGGAAATGCTCTAGTGAAGCTGGATCGGCTCAAGCCGGGTTCAGCACATGAACGGCGCGCTCGGCCATCAGATGCTTCACCTTCTCGCCATAAGCAGCCATGTGCGCGGACGCCGCATGGGCCTTCATTGCCTCCATGCTTGCCCATTTCTCGACCACGACGAACGTCTCAGGCCCGAAAGCCGGATCTGCTCCTTCGACATCGACGACGGCGGTATATTCGATGCAGCCGTCTTCGGCATGAACGGCCGGAACATTCGCCTGGAAGACGTCGAGCACCTCGGCACGCTTGCCGGGCTTCGCGGTGAGGATGGCGAGAACGTGGATCATGATGATGTCCTTGAAACGATAGGCAATGGGGATGGAGAATAACGGAGACAGCCGATTGCGCGGCCGGTTTCAATCTCTATCACGGAACGGGGCAATCCGAACGCCGAACTTCAGGTTTGTTGGTCGCGCAGCGAATCTTAGCCGGCCTCACATCCGGTTGATGTGCTTCGGATCGAGCGATCCGCTCAGCAGATGACCGAAGGCGATGAGGTTGCCCTGCAGGCGGCCGCGCCGGTCGATATAGGGCGGCGGGCTGACGGAGCCGGCGAGGTTTGAGGCGACGTTGCCGCCCATCAGCTTCAGCGCCCATTTCAGCGAGACGGAGCGCTTCTTGACGAGGTAAAGCGGATTGGCCACCTGGGAATATCCCAGGCGCAGGCCCGACGTGCGGCCGGCCTTGACACCGAGATGGACGCCGCGCAGGCGATTGAACTTGACGATCTTGCCGAAGGGACGCAGCCGCCGGCACAGATCGACGTCTTCCTGCCAGCCGTAGAGCGGCAGATTCTCGTCGAAATAGATGCCGTTTGCGAGCATCTGCTTCCGGCGGAAGATCATGTTGCAGCCATAGGCGTTGTGCGTGGCCTCGATCGTCGACGCCGGAAAGGGGGTGGCATCGGCTGCGAGCGCTTCGTCGGCTTCGTCCACCGTCAGGCCCGCCCCTAGGATACCGTCCCGG
This sequence comes from Rhizobium sp. CCGE531, assembly GCF_003627795.1. Lineage (NCBI taxonomy): Bacteria > Pseudomonadati > Pseudomonadota > Alphaproteobacteria > Hyphomicrobiales > Rhizobiaceae > Rhizobium > Rhizobium sp. CCGE531. The sequence goes on from NZ_CP032684.1 coordinate 652,349, forward strand.
ACGACTTCGCCGGTCGCCACGACGATCTCTTCATCCGCCTCGAACAGGGCTTCCGTCTCGGCGAGATAGTTCGTTGCCGGGAAGAAATCGTCATCGAAGAAGACGACCACATCAATGCCGACGGCTGCATCGATGATGGCATTGCGCTGCGGGCAGCTTCCCTGCGGCGAGGAGAGGATCGTCACCGGAAACGGCGCAGAGCGCAAGCGCGCCATGTCGATATCGTCATCCTTGGTCGGGCACAGGAAGAGGTGATCCGGCTTGCGTGCCTGCGCGGCCAGCCTGTCGATCATTGCGGCGAGTATAGCCTTGCGACCGCATGTCGCCACGCCAACGGCAATCTTCATGGTGCATTCCCCCGAGCGTTATCCCGAGGTGCACAGAACCATCGAAATCTGAATCTTTGGTTGTATTAATTCCCTGCATTCAACGCATCGTCATAAAGCCGCTTCATTCGCCGGAAGCGCGGCAGCTACCCAGGTCTTGCCGGGCTGATTGCAGCCGCTGGCGCTGACTTTAAGATGGCTCACTTGAAATCACTGGGTATGTAAGGCTTGCATTTATAGGGTGTCGAGCCTTCCTGATCCCGAACGACCGCATTGCCTTCGGGATCAAGCTTCAAAGTCCAAGCTGTTTGTAAGCCGTTCGACCCCATGAAACCTCCGGTGAATGTCACGTCGTCTCCTTGCCGGTTGAATCCGGTGACACCGCCGAGATGGCGTTGATATTCCTGCGAGCGCATGACGACGCCGACGAGAGCCGCTGATCCGGTGGACGCTGACAGACCGTATCCGCCATTGGGCGCGCAAGGTGTCATGTCGGAGATAAATGGGCCGCTGATGCAACTGAGAATATGGCCGAACTGCTTTTTGGAATTCAGGTGAACATATACATTGGCGTCGCCGTCACCCTTACAGAGCAGATGCGTTGGCTTCTCTGCGGGAGCTGCCAACGCCGTTCCGGCGACTGCCAGATAGGCGGCGGCGATTGCCTTCACGAGCTTCATAGAGATCTCCGGTTCAGCCATCTTCAGCTCACACTTTCGAAAAGTCGAGCGCAGTCCATTGTGTTCTTGATGACATCCGATCCCTGAATTGCTTCGGATTGCGATATTGCAGCCACGACCATAGAGGCGCCAAGGAGCAGCGACGCAGATCATTCGATGCTAAGTATTTAGAAACAAATGGTGCCGCTTGCAGGACTCGAACCTGCGACCCCATCATTACGAATGATGTGCTCTACCACCTGAGCTAAAGCGGCATTCTGCGGAGCATTCGGTTCGGCCCCGCGATTTGCATGGCGCTGATACAGTCTATGCCGTCAGATTTCAAGCGCTCAAATCGCCAATCGGCAAAAAAGCGGGATGCTTGTGAAAAAAGAACCTTTTTTCGGTGCCGGTCAGAGCGTCAGCCGGGCGCGTGCCTGCCGGTATTCCGCCTCCAGCCGGTCGACGAGTGCTGAAACGGGCTGGATGGATTTGACGGCGCCGATGCCCTGGCCGGAGCCCCAGATATCCTTCCAGGCCTTCACGCCGGTCGTGGCGGCTTCGAAATCCATTTTCGAAGGGTCGGCCTCGGGCAATTTGTCGGGATCCATGCCGGCGGCGCGGATCGAGGGTTTCAGATAATTGCCGTGAACGCCGGTGAAATAGTTGGAATAGACGATATCGGCGGCGGTGCCCTCGACGATCGCCTGCTTGTAGGCGTCCGCCGCGCGCGCCTCTTCCGTCGCGATGAAGGGCGAGCCGATATAGGCGAGATCGGCGCCTGCCGCCTGCGCCGCCAGGATGCCGCCGCCGGTGGCGATCGCACCCGCCAGCAGCAGCGGCCCGTCGAACCATTCACGGATCTCCTGCACGAGGGCGAAGGGCGAAAGCTGGCCGGCATGGCCGCCGGCGCCTGCGGCGACCGCGATCAGCCCGTCCGCGCCCTTGCGGATCGCCGAGTTTGCATGCCGGTTATTGATGATGTCGTGCAGCACGACGCCGCCATAGGAATGCACGGCCGCATTCACCTCGGGCACGGCGCCGAGCGAGGAAATGACGATCGGCACCTTGTACTTCACGCAAAGCATAAGATCGTGTTCCAGGCGCTTGTTCGACGCATGGACGATCTGGTTGACCGCAAATGGAGCTGCCGGCCGCTCCGGATTTGCGGCATTGTATGCGGCAAGATCTTCGGTAATCATCGCCAGCCACTCGTCGAGCTGGCTTTCGGGGCGGGCATTCAGGGCGGGAAAGGAGCCGACGACGCCGGCCTTGCATTGTGCCAGCGTCAGCGCCGGATGCGAGATGATGAAGAGAGGCGAAGCCACGACCGGCAGGCGCAGATGCTCGGTCAGGATCGAGGGAAGGGCCATGAACATCATCCGATATTTGACGTTTACGAAAACGTCAAAGGGATAGCAGATGCGGACCGCGAGGGGAAGATGGAGGAGGAAATAGGCAATGGGGATTAGGCAGTAGGGAATAGGCAGTGGGCAATAGGAAATGGGCGATAGCGATTGACTGCCTTCGCAACACGCTCTTGCCTACTGCCTACTGCCTACTGCCTACTGCCTACTGCCTCCCTCCACCCCATTTGCGTCGTCTTTGCCGTTTATCCCCGCCCGAGTGTCCGCGGCTCCCGCCGGAGGCTTGCGTATTGCCGGACGGGGCGTTACCGAATCCGGTTAACGAATGCTAAAACTATGGCTGTCTTGCCGGTAGAATATGCGAGTATGCCGCGAGTAAGAGTAAAGGACCTGATGTGAGCGGATTAGAAACGGCTATCAGAAGCGCGTTGGAGCGGTCCGATCGCGCCAATCCGGAGATCCGGGCTCGCATCTATCAATCGGCACGGCAAGCACTGGAAGCCGGCCTCCGCAAGCAGGACATCACCGATATCGACATCGTCGCCGCCCAGCGTCAGCGACTGGAAGCGACGATCCGGCAGATCGAGGCCGAGGAGCGCACCCGCCCGGCGCAGGCGGTGCCTGTTTCGCCGGAGCTTGATATTCCACCTGCTTCCTCAGCCCCATCCCAATCGGAAGCCGTGCAGCGACCGGAGCCGGTCATGAGCGTGCGCGGCGAAACCCGCGACCCACCGCTTTCGGCGCGCGCGCCTGCTGTCGCCGAGCCGATGTCGGTGGCGCCCGCAGCGCGTGAGGGCGATTTCGGCGATATGCGCGCCGGCCCCGCCGATCATCTCGGCGCTGACAGCGACACACGCTCGGTGGCCGATGCGCCGGCCCCTGCCCGATCGATGAACTTCAAGCCGGAGCGGGCCGCCGCGCGCCGCAAGCCCCGCAAGTTTTTCTCGCGCCTGCTGATCTTCTGCATCCTGCTCGCCTTTCTCGGTGTCGGCGCCTGGTGGATCAAGACATCAGGCGTCTTCATGTCTGCCGCGCAGAGGGATACGAGCGTGCGCAACCCGCCGGCGCATGTCGATTCGCAGGATTTCAGCGGCAATAGCAGCGATGCCGATACGTCCGAAGAGGACGACAACAGTGGTCCCGTCAATCCTGGACTGGCGACCATCGACCCGCAGAACAGCTTCTCCGACGAATGGGTCGAAGTATTGAAGCCGACGGACGCGCAGAAGGTCGCGACCGGGCAGCAGTCGAAGGCGGAGAATGTCTCGGAAAATGACGGGCCGGCCGTGCGGCTGACCTCGCTCAGCAGCGGTCCGGACGGTAACGCGACGATCGAGGTGCCCGTAAATGTGCTGCAGCGGATGGCAGGCAAGCCATCGACGATCGCATTGACGCTGCAGTCCACCTCGGACGCGCCGACGCAGATCACCGTGGAATGCGATTTCGGTTCGCTCGGCCGCTGCGGCCGTCATCGCTTTACCGTCACTCGCCAGAAGACGGATGCGCTCTTTCAGGTCCAGTTCGATCGCTCGCTGGCGCCGACCAGTCCCGGCCGCCTCGTCATCAACAGCGATGTCGATGGCAAGGCTCGCGGCGTCAATGTCTACGCCATCCGCGTTCTGCCCGGGCAATAGAGCATTTCCAGGAAGAGTGCGCAGCGGTTTTCCATCCGGAATGCGTTGGGAAATAGGAAGATGGAGCGTTTTCGCGATTCGAAGAAAAGCGGAAATGCTCCTAGACCCCAACCTGGACGGTCTTTCGCCTATTTGAAAAAACTTGCTCCCATGCCGAGGATCTTGTCGTCGATTTCGCCGATGGCTTTCTTGTCCTTGTCGTCATAGTCGAGCGTCAGCAGAATGTGCCGGATGAGGTTCAGGCGCGCGCGCCGCTTGTCGTTGGCGCGGAGGACGGTCCAGGGCGCATGATCGGTATGCGTTTCCTCCAGCATGCGATTGCGCTTTTCGCCGTAATCCTTCCATTTCGGCAGGGCGGCGATATCCATCGAGGAAAGTTTCCAGACCGCGCGCGGATCATGGCGCCGGTCGTGGAAGCGCTTCAGCTGCATCTCCCGGCCGATATCGAGATAGAATTTGAAGAAATGGATGTCGTCATGGACGATAAGCCTTTCCATCCGCGGCGCCTGCTTCAGGAACTGCTCGTATTGCTTCGGCGTGCAGAAGCCCATGACCGGCTCGACGCCGGCGCGGTTATACCATGAGCGGTCGAACAGCACGAATTCGCCCGCCGTCGGGAACTGGGCGACATAGCGCTGGAAATACCATTGGCCGGCCTCGCGATCCGTCGGCTTGGTCAGTGCCACGACGCGCGCGAGGCGAGGGTTCATATGTGCCGAGGTCGCGGCGATCGATCCGCCCTTGCCGGCCGCATCGCGTCCTTCGAACAGTGCCATCACCCGCCTGCCGGTCGCCTGCAGCCAGAATTGCACTTTGATGAGCTCGATCTGCAGCGCCTTCAGTTCGTCCAGATAATCCTCTTCCTTGAGCTTCTTCCTGTAGGGATAGTCGCCTGATGTCAGCGCCTCGTCGTCGATCCAGTCTGGCAGGACGGGATCGTCGACATCGAACATGCGCTTTGTGCCATGGATATCCAGTTCCACCGCGCGGCTTTCGGCTTCTTCTCCCATATATCGGCTCCTCGGTTGTTTATGCCTCGTTAATCCTGCCGCTTGGCTGCGGCAAAAAAAGCTCTTCGGGGAAATTGGAGCTTTTATTCAATAGTTTCAAGCCCTTTGCCCACTTCCTCTTTTGCCGGCTACATTTATTATTGTCAGTTACCGGCTTCTGTGGATAGAGCCGAATACTTCTGTCATGAATCACGTCTAAGACGCGGAATCCAGCATTCCATGACGGTAGGCGAAGGGACGGGCGCATTTGGAAGACGAATGGTCATTTGTCAGGAAGTTGGCGGCGCGGCTGCGGCAGGAGGTTGCCATCCTCATCTTGGCGACGCTCATCGCCATACTTGCACTCATTGAAGGCATCAATACCGGCGCCGTATTCTGGATCTGGATCATCGTCATGATCGTCACGCTGCTGCGCCCGCCGCTGGTGGAGCGCGTGGTGGTGCCGTCGCAGGCCGAGCCGGCGCCCATCGATCCGCAGGCGCTGTTGCATACCGTTTTCTCAGGGTTGGCGGCGCTCGATATGCCGGTGCTGATCATCGACCGCGAGGCATCCGTGCTGTTGCAGAATGCCGCCGTCGAAAAAGCCTTCGGTGCGTTTCCGATCGGCGCCCATATCTCTTCGAAGCTGCGCTCGCCGGCCCTGCTCGACATGGTTCGCGAAACCATCGCCACCAACACGCCGAACCAGATCGAGCATTCCGAGCGACTGCCCTCGGAGCGGGTCTATATCGTCCGCATCGCGCCCATCGACGTGCCGGAGACCGATGCGCAGGCGGGCGCGCTTTTCCTGCTCTCCTTCCGCGACATTTCCGAGCTGCGACATATCGATCGCATGCGCTCCGATTTCGTCGCCAATGCCAGCCATGAATTGCGCACGCCGCTCGCGTCGCTGCGGGGCTTCATCGAGACGATCCAGGGGCCTGCCAAATCGGATCCGAAGGCGCAGCAGCGCTTCCTCGGGATCATGCTGGACCAGACGACACGCATGAGCAGGTTGGTCGACGACCTGCTGTCGCTGTCCAGGCTGGAGCTGAAGTCGCACATCGCGCCGGATCAGAAGGTGGATCTGGTGCCGCTGCTCGGCCATGTGCGTGACTCGCTGCTTCCCCTTGCCGGGGATCTCGACATCTCGATCAACCTGCACCTGCCGCCGGGCAAGGTCGAGGTATCGGGCGATCGCGACGAGCTGGTGCAGGTCTTCGAAAACCTGATCGAGAACGCCTGCAAATACGGTCAGGAGGGCAAGTTGGTCGATGTTTCGCTCCGGAACGATGCGGGCCAGGGCGTCGAGGTCGTCGTCTCCGACCAGGGGCCGGGGATTCCCGCGGAACATGTGCCGCGCCTGACCGAGCGCTTCTATCGCGTAAGCGTTGAGGACAGCCGTTCCAAGAAGGGCACTGGTCTCGGGCTTGCCATCGTCAAGCACATTCTGACCCGCCACCGCGCCAGATTGATCGTCAAGTCCGAAGTGGGAAAGGGAACTGACTTTACCGTCCGTTTCTGAACGCCTCTATTAATCGCCATTTCGGGTAAGATTTATCCAAACAATATCAGATAGATGATCTGTCATAATTGTTTCACTCGCCTGACATAAAAGGGCGGTGTTTTCGCCAGTAAGAATGGATTGCTGGAAAGGTGGATGTGGCGTCCGCAACAGCGCTCTTCAAAGCTCATCAAGGGGATTCGTTATGAATGCTTTGAAATTATCCATTCTTGCGCTGGTTGCGTCGGCTGCTTTTGCAGGCGCTGCCGCGGCGCGCGATCAGATTCAGATCGCCGGCTCGTCTACGGTATTTCCCTATGCCAAGATCGTCGCCGAGTCCTTTGGCGAGACCTTTACCAACTTCAAGACTCCCGTGGTGGAATCCGGCGGCTCCGGAGCCGGCCTGAAGGAATTCTGCAAGGGCGTCGGAACGGATTCCATCGACATCGCCAATTCGTCGCGCCCGATCAAGGGCAGTGAAGTCGAAGCCTGCAAGGCCGCCGGCGTCGCTGATATCCAGCAGATCAAGATCGGCTATGACGGCATCGTCTTCGCCTTCGACAAGAGCAATCCGGACATCAAGTTCGAGCCGGTCGATCTCTACAAGGCGCTTGCCGCCGAGGTCGCCGTCGATGGCAAGCTGGTTGCCAACCCTTACAAGAAGTGGTCGCAGATCAATCCGTCGCTGCCGGATTTCGAAATATCAGCCTATATTCCGGGCGAGAAGCACGGCACGCGCGAAGTCTTCGAGGAAAAGGTGCTTGCCGCCGGCTGCAAGGCCTCCGGCGCGGTTGATGTGATCAAGGCCACGGTCAAGGATGCCGACCAGCAAGCCAAGAAGTGCATTGCCGTGCGCAAGGATGGCGTTGCGGTCGATATCGACGGCGACTACCCCGAAACGCTGGCCCGCATCAATGCCAACAAGCATGGCATCGGTGTTTTCGGCCTGTATTTCTTTCAGAACAATGCCGACAAGCTGAAGGTCGCCACCGTCAGCGGCATCGTGCCCTCGGGGCAGACGATCGCCGATGGCACCTATCCTGTGTCGCGGCCGCTGTTCTTCTACGTCAAGAAAGCCCATCTGGGTGTCATCCCTGGGCTTAAGGAATATGTCGATTTCTTCACGAGCGATCAGATGATCGGACCGGACAGCCCGCTGGCGGAATACGGCCTCGTGCCGGCGCCGGATGCCGAGCGCGGCCAGATCCGCAAGGACTTCGCTGACGGGAAGATCATGTGAATGCGTAAGGACAGAGCGGCGGCGCGGGCCTTTGGCTGCGCCGGCGTTCGCCGGGGAATGGGAATGAGTGTATCGCTACTGCTGCTGTGCCTGTCGGTCATCGGCGCCTTTGCTTTCGTGCTGGGGCGGGTGAGAGCGGCTGCGCTGTCGGGCGGCAGATCTTCGTCCATGCATTCCCGGCTCGGCTATCACGGTGCCTATGCCGCCATCTGGGCGGTGCTTCCGGCTTTGGCGCTCGTCTGTGTCTGGCTGGTCGTCAGTCCCGTCGTGATCGATCGCCTGGTCACGAAATCCTTTCCGGAGGAGGTAAAGTCTCTGCCGCAGGCGGAGCTTAACCTCAGCTACGGCATGGCGCGCAGCATTGCCCGCGGCATGCGTCAGCTGGATAGTCGGGAGCTTGCCGACGTTGCCGGCGGCACGGCTGACCTGCAATTACTGCTGGCGCAGAAGGGCGTACCGCTCGCGGCTCGTCCCACCGGCTACATGATCGATGCCGCCAACAAATATAACGGCATGCGCGAAATCAGCCGGATGGTGATGTCCGCGGTCGCGATCCTTTTGTCGCTGCTTTGCGCGCTCCGTGGCTTGCGCGTCATCGCTCCGCGTTTCCGCGCCCGCAACCGCGTCGAACAGGTCATTCTCGGTGCGCTGATCGTCGCCTCCTCCATCGCCGTTCTGACGACGGTCGGGATCCTCATCTCGATGCTTTCGGAAGCGGCGCGTTTCTTCAGTCTGGTGCCTGCGAACGAGTTCTTTTTCGGAACCATCTGGGATCCGCGCTTCGCCGGCGCCGGCTCGCAGACGTCGGGCACCTTCGGTCTGATACCGCTGCTGGCGGGAACGATCTATATCAGCCTCGTCGCGATGCTTTTCGCCGTGCCCATCGGCCTGTTCGCTGCAATCTACATGGCCGAGTATGCCTCGGCGCGCGTTCGGTCCATCGCCAAGCCGATGCTGGAAGTTCTGGCCGGCATTCCGACGATCGTCTACGGCTTCTTCGCCCTCGTCACCGTCGGTCCCTTCCTCAGGGACATCTCGGCCGAGATCGATGGTCTTTTGACGGGAAGCTACACAAGCTTCATCGAGGCTCAGAGCGTGCTGACGGCGGGCTTCGTCATGGGCGTCATGCTCATTCCTTACGTCTCCTCGCTGTCGGACGATATCATCATGGCGGTGCCGCGGTCGCTCCGCGACGGCTCGCTCGGCCTCGGCGCCACCCGCTCGGAAACGGTCAAGCGCGTCCTGCTTCCGGCAGCGCTTCCGGGCATCGTCGGCGCGCTGTTGATGACGGCCTCGCGCGCGATCGGCGAAACGATGATCGTGGTGCTGGCTGCCGGCGTGGCGGCGCGCATGCAGTTCGATCCCTTCGAGCCCATGACCACCGTGACCGTGAAGATCGTCAACCAGTTGACCGGCGACCTGGAATTCACCTCGCCGCAGACGCTTGTCGCCTTCGCGCTCGGCATTACGCTGTTCTTTCTGACGCTGTGCCTCAACGTCTATGCCCTCTACGTCGTCCGCCGCTACAGGGAGCAATACGAATGAGCGACGTCGTATCCTCCCCGGTGTCGAATATGCCGCGTGGGCTCACACCGGGCGCGCCAGCGCGACGTGATATCGGCATCAAGCGGCGCTATGCCGCCGAGCGCCGCTTCCGCACCTGTGGCGTCACGGCCGTTATCTTCGGCCTCGTCTTCCTTGTCATCCTGATCTCGACCGTAGTCCGCAACGGTTACACCGCCTTTGTTCAGACATCGATCACCCTGCCGATCGAATTCACGGAGAAGATGATCGATCCCACAGCCAAGCGGGCCACCGATCCGAAGGTCCTCGTTGCAGCCAATTATCCGGTTCTGGTGCGTGACGCGCTAGTGAAAGCCTTGGATATCGATCCCGCCAATCGCACGCTCGTTCGCGAGGCGACTGCGATGGTGTCGGATAGCGCCAGGATCGTGCTTCGCGACCGGGTGCTTGCGAAGCCTTCGATCATCGGCACGACGCAGAACGTCACCTTCCTTGCCAGCGCCAGTATCGATTCCGCCAACAAGGGGCAAATCGATCTGACCGTCGATGAGAAGGATCGCAAGGTATCCGACCGGCAGGTCGCCTGGATGAAGCAGCTCAGCGAAAGCGGCGCCCTGTACAAGGCGTTCAACAGCGGTCTCTTCCTGTCGGGCAATTCCAGCCGCCCGGAAGCCGCCGGCCTCGGCGTCGCGCTGATCGGCTCGCTCTATCTGATGCTGACCGTGCTCGTGCTCGCTCTTCCCGTCGGCGTCGCCACCTCGATCTATCTGGAGGAATTCGCGCCGAAGAACCGGCTGACCGACCTGATCGAGGTCAATATCAACAACCTCGCCGCCGTGCCTTCCATCGTCTACGGCCTGCTGGGCCTCTCGGTATTCATCAACATAATGGGGCTGCCGCGCTCGGCTTCGCTCGTCGGTGGGCTGGTGCTGAGCCTGATGACGCTGCCGATGATCATCATCGCCACGCGTTCGGCGCTGCGCGCCGTACCGCCGTCGATCCGCAGCGCCGCGCTCGGCCTCGGCGCATCGCGCATGCAAGTGGTCTTCCATCATGTCCTGCCGCTTGCCATGCCAGGCATCCTGACAGGCACCATCCTCGGGCTTGCCCATGCGCTCGGCGAAACGGCGCCGCTGCTCTTGATCGGCATGGTCGCCTTTGTCGCCAACTATCCGACATCGCCCCTCGATCCTTCGACGGCGCTGCCGGTGCAGATCTACATGTGGGCGAGCGAGGCCGAGCGTGCCTTCGTCGAAAGAACGTCCGGGGCCATCATCGTCCTGCTCTTCTTCCTCGTCGCGATGAACATCGGCGCCATCCTGCTGCGCCGCCGCTTCGAGCGGCGCTGGTAGGGAGGGCCGAGGAATGAACATGATGAGCGAAGCCGCAAGCGAAAAAGCACTGGCCAAGAAAATGACGACGATCCCCTACAAGATGATCGGCCAGGACGTTTCGGTCTTTTACGGGGATAAGCGCGCGCTCTTCGATGTCAATCTGAAGATCCGCGCCAATACGGTGACGGCGCTGATCGGCCCTTCCGGCTGCGGCAAGTCCACCTTCCTGCGCTGCCTCAACCGCATGAACGATACGATCGAGACCTGCCGCGTCACCGGCAAGATCACGCTCGACGATCAGGACGTCTACGACAACAACATCGATGTCGTGGAATTGCGCGCGCGTGTCGGCATGGTCTTCCAGAAGCCCAACCCGTTTCCCAAGTCGATCTACGAGAACGTCGCCTACGGGCCGCGCATCCATGGCCTGCATCGCTCCAAGGCCGATCTCGATCATATCGTCGAGACCAGCCTGCAGAAGGCGGGCCTGTGGGGCGAGGTCAAGGACAGGCTCCATGATGCCGGCACGAGCCTTTCGGGCGGTCAGCAGCAGCGCCTTTGCATCGCGCGCGCCGTTGCCGTCAGTCCGGAAGTCATCCTGATGGACGAGCCGTGTTCGGCGCTCGATCCGATCGCCACGGCAAAGGTCGAGGATCTTATCCATGAGCTGCGGGAAAACTTCACGATCGTCATCGTGACGCATTCCATGCAGCAGGCAGCCCGCGTCTCGCAGCGCACCGCAATGTTCCATCTCGGCCATCTGGTCGAGGAGAACGATACCGATAAAATGTTCACCAATCCCGACGATTTCCGCACGCAGGATTACATCATGGGCCGTTTTGGTTGATGATATCAAGCGCGCGGACCCTTTCACACAGTTCACCTTGAGGATAGAAAAATGGTCTCCACTCACATTCTCTCTGCCTATGACGAAGACCTGAAGTTCCTGACGCGCCGCATTGCGGAGATGGGCGGCCTGGCCGAGCAGATGGTCAGCGACAGCGTTCGCGCATTGGTCCAAAGCGATACCGGTCTTGCGCAGAAGGTCATCTCAGACGACGTCATCCTCGACCATGCCGAGCGTGAAGTCGGCGACAAGGCGATCGTCACCATCGCACGCCGGCAGCCGATGGCGGCAGACTTGCGCGAGATCATGGGCTCGATCCGCATCGCTTCCGACCTGGAGCGCGTCGGCGATCTCGGCAAGAACACCGCAAAGCGCGTCATCGCCGTGCAGGGCACCGGCGTTCCGCGCCGTCTCGCCCGCGGCATCGAGCACCTCTCCGAACTGGCGCTGAGCCAGCTCAAGGAAGTTCTGGACGTCTACGCCACCCGTTCGCCGGACAAGGCCGTATCGATCCGTGAGCGCGACGAGGAAATCGACGCCATGTACACCTCGCTCTTCCGCGAGATGCTGACCTACATGATGGAAGATCCGCGTAACATCACCACCTGCACGCATCTTCTGTTCTGCGCGAAGAACATCGAGCGCATCGGCGACCATGCCACCAACATCGCCGAGACGATCTATTACATGGCGACCGGCGCCCAGCCCGAAGGCGAGCGCCCGAAGGATGATACCGCCAACACCGTCGGCGCGGTGACGGAATAATCTGGAAGCGAAAAAGGAGACCAAAGGCGCATGGTTCCGAGAGTTGCTGTTGTAGAAGACGAGGAAGCGCTGAGCGTTCTGCTGCGCTACAATCTCGAGGCCGAAGGCTTCGAGGTCGACACCATCCTCAGAGGCGATGAGGCCGAGCTGCGTCTTCAGGAGCGCATCCCCGATCTCCTGATCCTCGACTGGATGCTCCCCGGCGTGTCCGGCATCGAGCTCTGCCGCCGGCTGCGTATGCGGCCGGAGACGGAGCGCCTGCCGATCATCATGCTGACGGCCCGCGGCGAGGAAAGCGAGCGCGTGCGCGGGCTTTCCACCGGCGCGGACGATTACGTTGTCAAGCCGTTCTCGACGCCGGAGCTGATGGCCCGCGTCAAGGCGATGCTGCGGCGTGCCCGTCCGGAGGTTCTCTCCACGGTGTTGCGTTGCGGCGATATCGAGCTGGACCGCGAAACCCATCGCGTCCACCGCAAGAGCCGCGAAGTGCGGTTGGGGCCGACGGAATTCCGCCTGCTGGAATTCCTGATGTCCTCGCCGAGCCGTGTCTTCTCGCGCTCGCAGCTGCTGGACGGCGTATGGGGGCACGATATCTATGTCGACGAACGCACTGTCGACGTCCATGTCGGACGCCTGCGCAAGGCGCTCAATTTCTCCAATATGCAGGATGTCATCCGCACCGTTCGCGGCGCGGGCTACTCCATGGAAGCCTGAGCGGCAGAGCCCGCTCAGGCATCAACATTACAGCGCCGCGCGCCTTTCAAGACGCGCTAAGGTCGCTGTAACACCTTAAAATTATGCAGTAGTGGCGGAAATAGAAAACGGGCCTCAAGGGCCCGTTTCTTTTATCTCCGCGATGGGGATCTCAGCCGCGTGGCTGGGCCGGCCGACGTCGTTCATGCACCGGCTGATAGGCCAGGCGCTGATGATAGCCGCAATAGGGCGACGCATCCGGGCTTTCGTTGCCGCAGAAGTGGAAATCGTCCTTCAGCGGGTCGCCCACCGGCCACTTGCAGGTGCGCTCGGTAAGCTCCGTCAGGCCAAGACGCCGGGAGATCGGAACGACGACGTTCGATGCCGGGCGATATTGGATTTCATTGACGGCATCGACCTCGATTTCTTCCTTGAGCATGGTTGCGCCCTGCTGGCGGGTAACCGTGCGGGTTGCAACGCGAGACGTGTAATTCGGGGCGCGGGGCGCAGCACTGCTGCGCTTTGGCGTGCGTGCAGCCGCCGCGGTGCCACCCGCCTTCGCTCGGCCGGGAAGGTTCAGGCGGTGCACCTTGCCGATGACGGCATTACGGCTCACGCCGCCAAGCTGCGCCGCGATCTGGCTGGCGCTCAATCCTTCGGACCATAGCTTCTTCAGCTTTTCGACGCGTTCGTCTGTCCAATTCATGCCCTGTCTCCGCTGTCGCGTTTCCGATGGCAGAATCCCTCACCATTGCCTCGCATGGGATCGAGGCGCGAAACGCTCTAAAATTGTGGTGACTAGTTCCGCCGCATGCAGTCTAGCAATTGGTTTTTAACCTAGTGTGAGGCTGACTCCGTGACAAGAGTCGCGGGAATCTTGAGGAATCGATTTCGAGGTTTTCCCCAACTTGCTGCCCCGGCGTGGCATTTCTGCAATAGGCAGTGCCGAACGCATCCCTTTTGGCCGTGGGCGCTTTCTCGCACCTGCTAAATCGCCAGTTTTGTTGACATCGCGGTGCAAAACATCAATAGTGCCCAGGCCGCCGCAAGGCGGCATTTTTGATTTTTTCGGACCCGTTTCATCGTATGGAAGCGATTGGTCCTTAGGGTTGTGATCGAGGAGATATGCCATGGCAGAGACCGCGCCGCTTTACGATACCTATCTGCGTGCTCCGCTGCGGTTCGAGCGAGGCGAGGGCGTCTGGCTGGTTACCGAAAACGGCGAGCGCTACCTCGATTTCGCAGCCGGCGTTGCGGTCAATTCGCTGGGTCATGCCCATCCTCATCTGGTCGCCGAATTGAAGGCGCAGGCCGACAAGGTCTGGCATCTGTCCAACCTCTATGAAGCACCCGGCCAGGAAAAGCTGTCGAAGCGGCTGACGGAAGTAACCTTCGCCGACAAGGTGTTCTTCACCAATTCGGGCGCCGAGGCGCTGGAATGCGCCATCAAGACGGCGCGGCGCTATCAATTCGCCAAGGGACATCCCGAAAAGTTCCACATCATCACCTTCGAAGGCGCCTTCCACGGCCGCACCATCGCGACGATCGCCGCCGGCGGCCAGGAGAAATACATCGAAGGCTTCGGCCCGAAGGCGCCGGGTTTCGATCAGGTGCCGTTCGGCGATCTCGATGCCGTTCGCGCCGCCATCACCGATGCGACGGCCGCGATCCTGATCGAGCCGGTGCAGGGCGAGGGCGGCATTCGTCCCGCGACCAACGAATTCCTGCGCGGCCTGCGCGAGATTTGCGACGAGCATGGCCTGCTGCTGGTTCTCGACGAGGTGCAGTGCGGCGTCGGTCGCACGGGCAAGCTCTTCGCCCATGAATGGGCCGGCATCAAGCCGGATATCATGGCGGTTGCCAAGGGCATCGGCGGCGGTTTCCCGCTGGGCGCCTGCCTTGCGACGGCGGAGGCCGCCTCGGGCATGAAGGCAGGCACGCACGGCTCGACCTATGGCGGCAATCCGCTTGCCATGGCAGTCGGCAATGCTGTGCTGGACATCGTGCTCGCTGATGGCTTCCTGCAGCATGTGCGCGATATCGCTCTGGTGTTCCGCCAGGGCCTCGCCTCGCTGAAGGACCGTTTTCCCGACATCATCGAGGATGTTCGCGGCGAAGGCCTGATGCTCGGCATCAAGGCGGCAATACCGCAGGCGGATCTGCTGCAGGCGATCCGTGCCGAGCACCTGCTGGGCGTGCCGGCGGGCGATAACGTCATCCGCCTCCTGCCGCCGCTGGTCGTAACCGCTGACGAAGCGCGCGAAGGTCTGGCACGTCTCGATCGTGCCGCCGAACGCGCGCGCTCTGCCCGCATCAAGAAATCGGCTTGAACTCAACGCCCGCAGTCGGGGCGGTTACCGCGCCGCGCGTCGAAGCGACGCGCAAAGGACGCGGTAATACCTAGAAATCGCATAAGCCTTCCCTTAAATCGATGGCGATTTAAGGGGTTATGCGTGCCCCACGCGGGCGTTATTGTTTTTTCTGGAGTACAGGTGAGGACATGGCTTCTCCGAAACACTTTCTCGATCTCTCCGCCGTTCCGGCTGCCGAGCTGCGCAATATCATCGACGATGCGATCGTGCGAAAGCAGGCGCAGAAGGCCGGCACGGCCGACAAGCCACTGGCCGGCAAGATGCTGGCGATGATCTTCGAGAAGCCGTCCACCCGAACCCGCGTTTCCTTCGATGTCGGCATGCGCCAGCTCGGCGGCGAGACGCTGTTCCTTTCCGGCACCGAAATGCAGCTTGGCCGCGCCGAGACGATCGGCGACACGGCGAAGGTGCTGTCGCGCTATGTCGACGCGATCATGATCCGCACGACCGATCATTCGCGCCTGCTGGAACTCGCCCAACATGCGACCGTTCCGGTCATCAATGCGCTGACCGACGATACGCATCCCTGCCAGATCATGGCCGATATCATGACCTTCGAGGAGCATCGCGGCCCGATCAAGGGCAAGACGCTCGCCTGGACCGGCGACGGCAACAATGTCCTGCATTCGCTGATCGAAGGCGCCGCTCGTTTCGGCTATCGCATGAACATGGCGGTACCCCTTGGTTCCGAGCCGAAGGATCACTATCTGAACTGGGCCCGCAACGAGGGCGCCGAAATCATGCTCTCGCATGATGCCGACCGGGCGGTCGCCGGCGCCGATTGCGTGGTAACCGATACCTGGGTTTCCATGAATCAGGAACACCGGGCTCGCGGTCACAACGTCTTCCAGCCCTATCAGGTCAACAAGGCTTTGATGGCACAGGCCGGCCAAGACGCATTGTTCATGCATTGCCTGCCCGCCCATCGCGGGGAGGAAGTGACGGACGAAGTGATCGATGGTCCGCAATCCGTTGTTTTCGATGAGGCGGAAAACCGCCTTCATGCGCAAAAGTCGATTCTTGCTTGGTGCCTGGGCGCGATCTGAGGATATGAAGCCGCGCCTTGAGGGCGCGGGCGCAGTAGGAGTAAAGCAATGGCTGAAAATGCCGCCTCGCTGGGTCAATTCGATTTTGCCGGTGACGATCACGTCGTCCCCTTCCAGGTGGAGGGGCTCGATGTGCGCGGCCGCGCCGTGCAGCTTGGTCCGCTTCTGGACACGATCCTGGCCCGGCACGATTATCCGACGCCGGTAGCGCGCCTTTTGGCTGAGTCTATCGTTCTCACGGTTCTGCTCGGCACGTCGCTGAAATTCGAAGGCAAGTTCACCGTGCAGACCAAGGGTGACGGCCCCGTCGATCTTCTGGTCGCCGATTTCTCGACGCCGGAAAATGTTCGGGCCTATGCGCGTTTCAATGAAGAGGCGCTGGCAAAGGCCGTCGCCGAGGGCCGGACCGAACCGGAGCAGCTGCTCGGCAAGGGCGTGCTTGCCTTCACCATCGATCAGGGCCGTTTCAGCCAGCCCTATCAGGGCATCGTCGCGCTCGACGGCGCTTCGCTCGAGGAGATTGCCGGCACCTACTTCCGCCAGTCGGAGCAGATCCCGACGCGCGTGCGCCTGGGTGCCGCCGAGCTCTTCGATCGCGACGGGGATGGCAAGCCGCGTCATCGCTGGCGGGCCGGTGGCCTGATTGCGCAGTTCCTGCCGGAAGCGCCTGAGCGCATGCGCCAGCCGGACCTGCATGGCGGCGACGGCGATACCGGCATGCGCGATCATGCCGAGGACGATGCCTGGGCGGAAGCGCGCAGCCTGGTGGAAACCATCGATGCCGACGAGCTGACGGATCCGCTTGTTGGTACCGAGCGCCTTCTCTATCGCCTGTTCCACGAGCGCGGCGTGCGCGTCTATGAGCCGAAGGCGGTTTTCGATCGCTGTTCGTGCTCTCGCGACAAGTTGAAGGGTGTGTTGAAGGGCTTCACGGACGAGGAGATCGAGGCGAGCCAGGACAATGGCGAAATCGCAGTGACCTGCGAATTCTGCTCGACGACCTATCGCTTCGAAGCGTCCGAGATAGAAGCGGCCTGATGTCGCTCTGGAGTATTTCCAGGAAAAGCGCGCAGCGGTTTTCCGTCCGGAATGCTTAGCAAAACAAGAAGATAGGGCGTTTTCGCGATTCGAAGAAAAGCGGAAATGCTCTAATTCAGCGTGCGCAGCAGGTTCGGCGTATCCAGCGAAAAGGCGGGGATCTTGACATGGAACAGCTCCCCGTCGTCCGTCTCCATCTGGTAATGGCCGAACATCATGCCTGACGGCGTGTCCAGCGGACAGCCGGAAGAATATTCATAGGTATCCCCGGGTTTCAGGTGCGGCTGCTCGCCGACCACGCCGGGGCCTGTCACCTCATCCACGATGCCGTTCATGTCGGTGATGTGCCAGTAGCGCGTTACCAGCTTGACGGCCGTTTTGGAATGATTGGAGATGACGATGCGGTATCCCCAGACATAGCGGTCGTCGTCCGGATCGGATTGCTCCTCCAGATAAAAAGGTTCTACGACCACCTCGATGTCGCGTGTTAGGGCGCGATACATGCCTGATACCTTGCCACTGCCCTGAAGTGTCGAGTGCTTCTTCAAGCCTCATTGCCGCTTCAGCATTTCCAATGCTCGCGGCATATTATCCGCTTTCCACCACACCCGCAAAGTGCAGGACGTCTAGCGGTATCCTATAACCAGCTCGTTCCGTCAAGGAACGGCGTGATGAAAACTTGCGTGAACGGGTAGAGCATCCCGGCACTTAGCTATTACAGCTAATAACGAAGGTTAACGAGGCGTAGAAAGAAGTATCTAAAATGGCCTATCATTTGGTCTTGTCTACCACAAAGCCGCTCTTCCCGTCTTTGGCGAGCGGAAACGCTTGCCGCTATCAAAGGTGCACTTGCAGGTTTCCCATCGTATCTGCAGCCCGCTGACCAAAATCTCCAGCTCATATAATTCCTGAATTCGTCTTATGTTCCCTTGCAAGGGCATGACCGTAATTTTCCTCGGAAAGGATTTCGGCTATCATCTGATTCTGGCATCGCCCGTGCCTCCCCCCTCCATTCGGGAAAGTATATTTCATGCGGGGCCGTCGATAACCGAACCGACTGTTTGAGCGCCTGGCATAAGGAGGGGTTGCGGTCACTGCTCGCAATAGGAGGTTTATATGAGGCTTTCAGTCCCTGTTTATCATTTGAAGCGTAAGGCACGGCTTTTGTCGCGCCAACAGAATATCCCCCTGCATGCTGCATTGGATCGCATCGCGGCCGGTGAAGGTTTTGGAGGCTGGAGCTTGCTTGCAAGCAAAACCAACACAGCCGTACCCGTCGGCGAGTTGTATTCGCGTTCAAGCCCGGGTGATCTGGTGCTGATCGGTGTTCGGCGCGGTCACGGCAAGACCCTGATGAGTCTAAGGCTCGCCGTCGAAGCCATGAAAGCTGGCAATCGCGGTGTCTTCTTCACGCTGGAAGACACGGAAAAGGTCGTTCTGGACCGTTTTCCTGTCATCGGTGCCGATCATGCGGAATTCGCTGATCTATTCGATTTCGACAATTCGGATGCCATCAGCGCCGACTATATCGTCGAGAGGCTGGCCGGGGCGCCGCGCGGCACGCTGGCTGTGGTCGATTTTCTGCAACTGCTCGATCAGAAGCGGGAAAAGCCGGAACTGATGATCCAGGTTCAGGCGCTGAAGGCGTTTGCGCGCGCCAGAGGCGTGATCGTCGTCTTTGTCTCACAGATCGATCGCGCTTATGATCCGGCGCAGAAACCCTTGCCCGATCTTTCGGACGTCCGCTTGCCTAATCCGCTGGATCTCAAGCTGTTCGACAAGATGTTCTTCCTGAACGACGGTCTGGTTGAGTTCAAGGCCGCCAGCTGACGAGCTGTCATTGCCCGATGAGGGCAGGTCGAGCCGCCCAGAGAAAATCTGGGCGGCTCGATTGATATCAGGCGGAAACCTGCTCGAGGGCACGAGCGAAATCCTCGACCAGATCCTGGCTGTCCTCGATACCGGCGGAGAAGCGCACGGTGCCCGGCGAAATGCCGAGCTCGGCGCGGGCCTCGTCGGTAAGGTTCTTGTGCGTCGTGGTGGCCGGATGGGTGATCAGGCTCTTGCTGTCGCCGAGATTGTTGGAGATCTTCACGATGTCCAATGCGTTCTGCAGCTTGAAGGCCGCTTCCTTGCCGCCCTTGAGCTCGAAAGCCACCAGCGTCGAGCCGCCGCTCATCTGCTTGGCGATGATATCGGCCTGCGGATGGTCCTTGCGGCCGGGATAGATCACGCGGGCGACCTTGCTGGTTTGCTCAGCGAGGAAATCGGCAATCTTTGCAGCATTTGCCGTCTGCTGGGCAACACGCAGCGGCAGCGTCTCGATGCCCTTCAGCAGCGTCCAGGCGGTGAAGGGAGACATGGCCGGGCCGGTATGGCGGAAATAGTCCTGCAGGTTCTCGTCGATCCACTGCTTGTCGGAGAGGATGACGCCGCCGAGCGAGCGGCCCTGGCCGTCGATATGCTTGGTGGCGGAATAGACGACGATATGGGCGCCGAGTTCCAGCGGTTTCTGGAAGAGCGGGGTCGCGAAGACGTTGTCGACCACGACCTTGGCGCCGATCTGGTTGGCGAGCGTGGCGACGGCAGCGATATCGACCACTTCCAGCGTCGGATTGGTCGGGCTTTCGAGGAAGAAGAGCTTGGTGTTCGGTCGAACAGCCTTTTCCCAGTTCTCGACGAAGCGGCCGTCGACCAGCGTGCATTCGATGCCGTATTTCGGCGCCAGTGTTTCGACCACCCAACGGCAGGAGCCGAAGAGGGCGCGGGCGGCAACGATATGGTCGCCGGCCTTCAGCTGGCAGAGAATGGCGGCGGTGACGGCGGCCATGCCCGAAGCCGTGGCGCGGGCATCTTCAGCGCCTTCCAGCGCGCACATGCGCTTCTCGAACATGTCGTTGGTGGGGCTGCCGTAGCGGGCGTAGATGAAGCCGTCCGTCTCACCCTTGAAGCGGGCTTCCGCGGCTTCCGAGGTGTCGTAGACGAAGCCCTGGGTCAGATAGATTGCTTCGGAGGTCTCGCCGAATTGCGAGCGGAGTGTTCCGCCGTGAACGAGCTGGGTTGCGGGGCGCCAAGTCTTGCTCATGCCATCACCACTTTCAAAACAAAAAAACCGGCCGCGAAAGCAGACCGGTTTCAACCCGGTCTTTTTAGCCACTTGTTTAACGTGGCTGCAAGCCGACCGGCCAAATCACCACGGGATAAGTTGCAATACTGCCGTTGACCGCTTGCGTCAATTCCCCGAGTTTGGTTTTGTCTGCGGCAAATTACTGGCCGCGCATCCGTCTGGATGCGCAAAAGCCGCAGTAACATTTCGAACGGCGCTCGGCCTGGCAGATCTATTCTCGACTTGCCGGCTTATGCGGCTGGGAAAGAGGCATGATGGCTCGCAATACTGGAATTCTGGCCGATCGCGCCATCGCCGCGCTCTTTGAAACCGGGCGGCTGACGAGCGAGAGGGAACTGGACGTCGATCAGATCCAGCCGGCAAGCCTTGACCTCAGGCTTAGCGCCCATGCTTTCCGCGTCCGCGCCAGCTTCATGCCCGGTCCCTCGCATCTCGTTGCCGACAAGCTCGACCGGCTGAAGCTGCATGTTATCGACCTTTCCGAAGGCGCGGTGCTGGAAACCGGCTGCGTCTATATCGTGCCGCTGATGGAGCGCCTGGACCTGCCCGAGGACATGTCGGCCTCCGCCAATCCGAAGAGCTCGACGGGCCGTCTCGACATCTTCACCCGCGTCATCACCGACCGCGCACAGGAGTTCGACAAGATCCCGGCCGGCTATTCCGGCCCGCTTTACCTCGAAATCAGCCCGCGCACCTTCCCGATCGTCGTTCGCCGCGGTTCGCGCCTGTCGCAGATCCGCTTCCGTGTCGGCAAGGCCTTGCTCACCGAGCCGGAGCTTCTGGCGCTGCACGAAACCGAGACGCTGGTCGCCAGCAAGAAGCCGAACATCACCGGCGGCGGCATTGCGCTGTCGATCGATCTTGCCGGCGACAAGGAAGGGCTGATCGGCTATCGCGGCAAGCACCACACCGCCGTCGTCGATGTCGACAAGAAGGCTCAGCACGATATTTTCGACTTCTGGGAGCCGCTCTACAGCCGCGGCCGCACCGAGCTGATCCTCGATCCGGATGAATTCTACATCCTGGTCTCGCGCGAGGCGGTGCATGTGCCGCCGCATTATGCCGCCGAGATGACGCCGTTCGATCCCCTAGTCGGCGAATTCCGCGTCCACTATGCCGGCTTCTTCGACCCCGGCTTCGGCCATGCGCCGGCCGGCGGCCGCGGCAGCCGCGCCGTGCTGGAGGTGCGCAGCCACGAAGTGCCCTTCATCCTCGAGGACGGCCAGATCGTCGGGCGTTTGATCTATGAACACATGCTGGAACAGCCAAGCAGCCTCTACGGCTCCGGCCTCGGCTCGAACTATCAGGCACAGGGCCTGAAGCTCTCGAAGCACTTCCGGCTCTGATCCGTCACTGACCGGCCTTGACAGAGGCCGTCAAGTGTTGGACATCTCAAGGGTACAGGCGGGTGTAGCTCAATGGTAGAGCAGCAGCTTCCCAAGCTGAATACGAGGGTTCGATTCCCTTCACCCGCTCCAAAATTTTCACGTCAAAAACGGCCTCTTTCTTTCAGCGTTCCCGCCAGCGCTTCGCCGAAGGTCGCAATCGGGCGGGCAAGCCGCCCCGCCGGTGGGCGATGTACCAGCCAGTTGACGACTTTCGGGCTGAAATCCGGCACTTCGACGATCTCGATCGCATTGCGCCAGCGGCTGTGCGCCAATGCGGCAGGCGTGAGGACACCGATGCCGACGCCGCGTGCGACCAGCGATATGCGCAGATCGGCGCTCATCGCCTCGACAGCGACCTCGAAGGGCAGGCGCTCCGCTTCGAAGCGATGGTGAATGAAGGCGCGGAAGCCGCAGCCGCTCTGGTTCATGATCCAGGGAAAGCGGGAGAGGTCTTCAAGCCGCGGCGTCTTGGGAACGCCAAGCGACGGCGCGGCAACGAGGATGACGCTGTGGACCCCAAGCACATCGCCGACGACATTATCAGGCGGCTCGACGCCCTCCGCCAGGCAGACGGTGGCGGCATCCAGCTGGCTATGCGCCACCTGCTCGATGAGCTGCGGCGACCAGCCCGAGACGATGCGCAGCGTCAGTTGCGGAAACTCGTTGCGGAGCTGGTCGAGAGGGGCCGAGAGTGCCGCCTCCGAGAGATAGGGCATGATGCCGAGGCGGAATTCGCCGCTGATCGCGCCACCGGGCGAAACGCCGGCCTTGAGGTCGTCGAGCGAACGCAGGACGCGGCGTCCATGCTCATAGGCCTCGCGTCCCGCCGCAGTCGGCTTGAGCGGTTTGGATTGCCGGTCGAGCAGCGCAATGCCGAGACTGTCTTCCAGGTTCTGGATGCGCCGGGTAATGCCTGGCTGCGTCAGGTTGATGCGTGCCGAGGCAGCAACGATCGAGCCCGTTTCCACCACGGCGACGAAAGCTTCAAGATCATGAATGTTTATGATGAACTCGCATAATCATTATTATTTCATTTCAATTGCCGCATTATGCAGCAAGGCGATAAACATGGCTATCGATATTATCAGAAATCATTGGAGAGGCCATGTCCCAGGTCCCCGAACGCATTGCGAGTGAAGCCGAAGACGATGCGCCAGAGGCGGTCGCCGCTCCCTCGACTTTACTGTTTGCCGTCGCCACCGGTGTCATTATCCTCAATCTCTTCGCGCCGCAGACGCTGGTCGGCATCATCGGCCCATCCCTCGGCTTTTCGGAAAGCGGCGCCGGTCTGGTGGCCATGGCGTCGCTGCTCGGCTATGCCGCCGGCCTGTTTTTCCTGGTGCCGTTGGCCGATCTGATGGAAAACCGCCAGCTGGTGCTGCGCATGCTTTTGTCAGGCTTGGTCATGGCCGTTGCCGCCGCCCTTGCGCCGACGGGTTGGAGCCTCCTGATCTTCCTCTTTCTGCTGGGTGCAGCCTGTTCGGCGATCCAGATCCTCGTGCCGGTCGCGGCAGGCATGGCGCCGCCCGAGCATCGTGGGCAGGTGATCGGCAATGTCATGAGCGGCGTGATGGTCGGTATCCTTGTGTCGCGCCCGTTGGCGAGCCTCTTTGCCGATTTCTGGGGCTGGAGGAGCTTCTATGCCATGAGCGCCGCAACCCTTGCGCTTCTGGCGGCCGTGCTGGCCCTGCGCCTGCCCGAACGGCGGCCTTTGGTCAGCGCCAGCTATGGAGCCCTGATTGGCTCGCTCTTCCAGTTGCTGCGGGAGGAACCCGTGCTGCGGCTGCGCGCCTTCACCGCCGCCCTGATGATGGCGAGCTTCAGCCTCTTCTGGACTTCCGTTGCCCTGCGCCTGGCGCAGCCGCCATTCTCCCTTAGCCAGTCCGGCGTCGCGCTGTTTGCCCTGGTCGGCGCCGGCGGTGCCGCCGCCACCTCCGCCTTTGGCCGCATGGGCGACCGCGGCTGGACGCGGACGGCGACGCTTGTCGCGCATCTGATCGTGCTTGCCGCCATGGCCCTGGCCGCCTGGGTCGGCGAGATGAGGTCCGGCGACTCCGTGGCCCTGCTGATCCTTCTGGGTGCTGGCGCCGTGATGCTCGATGTCGGCGTGACCGGCGACCAGACGCTGGGACGCCGCGCCGTCAATCTTTTGAAGCCGGAGGCACGAGGGCGCATCAATGGCCTCTTCGTCGGCATCTTCTTCCTCGGCGGCGCGCTGGGTTCGGCGCTTGCCGGCACGGCGTGGGATTTCGGCGGCTGGATTGCCGTCTGCGCGGCCGCGGCTGGCTTCGGGCTGATTGCCTTGATCACCGGCCTTGCCGCGCGTGCATGAACTCTGCAGAGGGGGCCGGCACTTGCGGTCCCGCCTCTGCATCGCCATGTCCTAGCCCTTCAGGTGGGTGTCAGACGGATATGACAGAAGGGCGCCCCTCGTAGGAGCGTCTAAATGCGCGGCATTGCATGGTTTTTGAGGTTGAGGGCGATCTTTCGGAGCGGCGTCCTCAAGATCGCCCGCAGTACGAAAGTTCCGCTCGGCACCAGGATCATCTGGAAGCGCGGCGATGTTCGTATTGGCGAGCGGGTGCATTTCCGCAAAGGTGTCGTCATCGATGCGCAAGAGGGCAGCATCGAAATCGGCAATCACGTTTCCTTCAATGATTACAGCATTTTGCTAGGCCGTGGCGGCATCTCCATCGGCAACGACGTGCGCATCGCCGCACATGCGATGATCGTCTCTTTCGATCACAATTTCGATGATGTTTCGCAGCCGATCCGCCTTCAGGGCGTGACGAAGAAACCGATCGTCATCGAAGACGATGTCTGGATCGGTGCGGGAGCCAAGATCCTCGGCGGCGCCCATGTCGCCAAGGGATGCGTCATCGGCGCCAATGCCGTCGTCAAGGGAAAGACCGAGCCCTACGGCATCTATGTCGGAGCTCCGGCAAGACTGCTGAAGCGGCGGGGAGAAGCCGACGACAGCAGATCGGGAAAGGTCGAACAATTCGCCGGCGCGAAAAAGTAGTCGCGGGCGCTGCGGCTGCCGTTGTCGAGCGCGATATTCCCCTCGATATTCCCCCTGCGGCATGACTCTGCTACACCGTATCGGTGAATCAGGAATGTGCATCCACGACGGGAGGCCGGATCAAGACCATGCGTGTTTGCCTTTCGTCGCCGATTTCCATGGCCTGGTCTATGGCGCATGCGGCGCTGGTCGCCATGTCCTGCGCCCTGCCGCTCGCCGCCCAGGAGGCGAAGCCGCCGAACCTGCCGATCCTGTTCGATGCGCGCGAACGCCTGCCGAAACCCGATCTGTCCTCGCTGGTCAGGCTGCGATTCCTGACCTCGATCGATTTTCCGCCCTTCAACTTTCTCGATCAGAACGGCAAGCTCACGGGCTTCCATGTCGAGCTTGCCCGCAAGATCTGCGACGAGCTCGACATAGCGGACAAGTGCCAGATCCAGGCCTTGCCCTTTGGTGAGCTGCAGGGTGCACTGGCGACTTCGCAGGGCGATGCCGTGATATCAGGCGTGGCAGTGACGCCGGAGCTGCGCAAAAGCTTCGCCTTCTCGCGCCCCTTCCTGATGCTGCCGGCCCGCTTTGTGCGCAATCTGAAGGCGTCGATCAGCGGCACCACGGCCGCGTCGCTTTCGGGCCATTCGGTCGGCGTCGTCAGGGGGACGGTGCATGAGGCCATGCTGGCCGCCTTCTTCCCCGCGATCAAGCCGGTGCCGTTCGACGACAAGGATGCGCTGCTGGCAGCGGTCAAGGACGGCAAGGTCGATAACGCCTTTGCCGACGGCTTGCAGCTTTCCTTCTGGGTCTCGTCACCGGCCGCGGAAAAATGCTGCGCCCTGTTCGATGGTCCTTATCTGTCGCAGCAGTTCCTCGGCGAAGGCATGACCATCATGCTGCGCCAGCGTGATGCCGATCTGACGGCCGCGATCAACCATGCCCTTGCCACGCTTTCGCGCGACGGCAGGCTGCAGGAAATCTATCTGCGTTACTTCCCCTATGGGCTTTACTGATCAGAGCAATTCCAGGAAAAGTGCGCGGCGGTTTTCCGTCCGGAATGCGTAAAACAAGAAAATGTCTAGGCCTTGCGATAGCGGGCAATGGCGCTGCGCTCGATGGCGGCGCAGGTGAGCTTGTCCAGGCCGAAGCGATCGCGAAGCAGGCTGAGCAGGCGCAGCTCCTCGGCCTTGACCGACAGATCGGCCGAAGCGACTTCGACGGCAAGCGCATAGGCCGTGTCGTAAAGCCGCGCCGGCAGCGTGTCGCGCACGGTTTCCAGCACGATGTCCAATCCTTCATCGCTTGAAAGAAGCTTGGCGCAATCGCGGGAGACGGAAATCAGCTTTTCGTCGTCGAACCCCTTGAAGACCGGCAGGGCGTGAATGAGCTCGCCAATGCGGCTGAGCTCCCGGTCGTTCATCGTGCGGTCGACGGCCGAGGCCAGTACCATGACGTAGATCAGGGCCTCGTGAGCAGAAAGCGGCTTGTTCATGACAGGCGAAGTCCTTTGAATTTGGCAGACTGAAAAGTCGGGCGTCTCATGGCAAAAGTTACTGCATAATTCCTTAAATCGGAATCGATTTAGGGATAAAATTATGCAGCAGATTTAAAGTGCTACAGCGACCTTCGCGCGTCCTATATGACGCGCGGCGCTGTAATGGCGGAAGCAAGGCGTCAGATCGGATTGAGCGGATCTTCCTTGGCCGGCGGCGGTGCAAGCGTCGATTTCCCGTTCTTGCGTGGATCGTCTCCATATATGCCGCGCTTCTTCTGCCTGGCCTCATCGACAAGGGACGCAAGCGGAGAGCCGGGTTCCGGATCGGCCCAGCCGAAGCGGACGAGCCAGGCGCTGAGATCGACGCGGACATAGCGGCACTCGCCCTTGACCATGCCCTTCCAGGCGGGGTCCGGCACATCGCAATCGATGGAGCGGCCGCGCAGATACATGCGGAATGCCGTGCGCGCGGCCTGGCCGCATGGCCAGCTGTCGCCGCTCGGACCGGTGCACATCCGGCCGACATCGGTCGGAATGATCCCGCTCAGTTGCACGCTCCTGCCGCCAAGGGTCAGTATGCCCACCTGGTCGGCAAAGGGGCGGACAAGCTCGATCGTCGTCGTCTGCCCCTGCGGCTTGGATGCCGGATCGAGTGAAGTCTGTTGCGACTCGGGCTTGGGCTGGGCTTGCTGCTGCAGCTGTGGGGGAAGGGTCCGATGTGCGGCTGCCGACATTTCCCTATCGATCTGGTCGGCCGGGATTCGGTTGTCCGGGATGGGATCGGCGGCGGCCTTGTCCGGGGTGGCGTTCGCGGGCACTGGTTTCTGGGCGGCGGCGATATCCACATCCTTCGCAACGTCACTGGCCGGCATTTTCGCGGTATCATCCGTGGCCGATGCAGGCGATGCCGCCGCCGCAATAGCCGGTAATTCCGGGCTGCTGTCGGAGGCTGTGGCTGGCTGGGTGGTCTTTTCGTTTGTGGCTTCTTGCGTGGAACTGGCCACCTGCACCGTCGACAGGCTCTTTGGTTGCGATTTGCTCGACGCCGTATCGTCCTGCTTGGCCATTTCGACGGCTTTTGCGTCGGCCCTGGCTGCGTCCGTCGGCGCGGTTGCGACGGGCTTGCTTTCAGCCGTCGTGGCGCCGCCGCCTCGGCCGGGTAGGGCAAAGCCATGCTCCCCGATTTGGACCGCGACGAGGGTCAACCAGGAACCGACGACTGCGCCTACCGCGCCTGCAAGCCAAAGATTACGACGCATAACGAGAAAACTTTCCTATTGGCTGGCCCATATGATCCGGGCGATCCATTCCACATCCGCAAGATCGAAGCTGCGATTGGGGTGTTCGGGGTTCAGCGACAAGAGTTCTATCGACTTCGCGCTCTGCCGCAGCAGGACCTTGGCCATCACTTCACCCTCGCGGGTCTTCACAACGACACGGTCATTTTTCCTGATCTGAGCGCCTGGCTCGACGATCAGAATATCCCCGTCGCGATAGAGCGGCAACATGCTTTCGCCCTGAACCTCGAGCGCATAGGCACCAGCCCTTTGCCCGGCCGCGACGGGAAACTCCACCATGTCCCAGCCCTGGCCGGCGGGGAAGCCACCATCGTCGAAGAAGCCGCCGGCGCCCGCCTGGGCAAAGCCGATTAGGGGAATGGCATTTCCAGCCGGCGGAATCCCGTTCATTGCCAAGATGCCCGGCGGCTCGGCCGGTCGGATGAAGCTCAGGAACTGCTCCAGGCTGGCTCCCGTCGCACCCAGGATCTTGGCGATCGATTCCGTCGACGGCCAGCGCAGGCGCCCGTCCTGGCTCAATCGCTTCGACTTGTTGAAGGAAGTGGCGTCAAGCCCGGCGCGGCGCGCGAGGCCGGAAGGGGTCAAGGCATGCCGCTCGGCAAGCCGGTCGATCGCACCCCATATCTGCTCGTGTGACAGCATCGCCGCTCAGCATCCGCGCGCCGGCTCGCCCGGCGCTTAATTCTTCAAAAAAAGGTTAACCGAGGCATTTTGGCGAGTAAAGACCGGCATAGGAATAAGGTCCTTTATCCCCGTGCTTTCATCATGCGGCTTTTCGCCGGCATCACGTCTTCTGCGGCAGCGGCTTGGTGTCCGGCTGCTCATTCTGGAATTCCTTCGCCATGCCCATGAAGCCGCGCATGAATTTCTGCATGATGCCGAGCGTGCGGTCGACCTCGGCATCACTGGGTAGGTTTGAGCCCTTGTTCGAGGCGACGGTCTTTTCCAGTTTCGTCACGCGATCGGCGAGGCGGTCGAGCTCGTCATCATAGGCGGCGCGCTCGTCGGCGGCCATGCGGCAGACAAGGTTGCCGCCCTGGTCCTGGCAAATGGACATGGCGCCCGTCTGCTTGTCGAGGCGGATGAAATGATCGCCGCTGCGCTCCAGCTGGAAGCGTGTCGCATCCGGTTCGGCTGAAAGAGCCGGTGTGGAGAGAAGAAAAGCAGCGGGCACAAGCATGGCTGCAAGGCCGATTTTCAGTTCCTTCGTCATGTCATCCTCCGGATTTTCTGCGTTAAACCTCAAATCCATCACGGAAACCGTGGACATGGGCTGATGTTTTCGTGCAAAGCCCTATCAGCACAGCTTTACATAGGGATGATGACCGCCATGCCAATGGTTTACAAGATCGTGCCGGATGCGCTCTGGCAGCAAGCCAGACAAACCGGCGTTTTTCATGGCGCGGCGATCGATCTGACCGACGGCTTCATTCATTTCTCCACCGCGAAGCAGGCAAGGGAGACGGCCGCACGCCATTTCGCAGGGCAGACCGGCCTGCTGCTGGTAGCGATCGACGGCGAGGCGCTCGGCGACAAGCTGGTGTTCGAACCCTCGCGCGGCGGCGATCTCTTCCCGCATCTCTATGCGCCGCTGCCGCTTTCGGCCGTGCTCTGGGAAAAGCCGCTGCCGCTCGGCGACGACGGCGCCCACGTCTTTCCGGAGATGGCGGAATGATCGGCGCCTTTCGCGATCTCGGCCGGCGCGGCCTGTTCCTGTTCGATCCGGAAACCGCGCACGGCATGTCGATAGCTGCGCTGAAATCCGGCCTCGTACCGGCCTGCCGCATCAGCACCGATCCTCGCCTGCGCCAGACCGTAGCCGGGCTCGATTTTGCCAATCCCATCGGCATGGCGGCCGGCTATGACAAGAATGCCGAAGTGCCGGAGGCATTGCTGAAGCTCGGCTTCGGTTTCACGGAGATCGGCACGGTGACGCCGAAGGCGCAGTCGGGCAATCCGCGCCCGCGCATCTTCCGCCTGGTCGAGGACGAAGGCGTCATCAACCGTCTCGGCTTCAACAATGAGGGCCATGAGGCGGCTTTCCAGCGGCTCAAAGCCATCCGCGGCAATGGCATCATCGGCGTCAATATCGGCGCCAACAAGGATAGCGTCGACCGCATCGCCGATTACGTCGCCGGTATCCGCCGCTTCTATTCGGTGGCGCGCTATTTCACCGCCAATATCTCCTCGCCGAATACGCCGGGCCTTCGTGATCTGCAGGCGCGTGAAAGCCTGTCGGCCCTTTTGTCGGCCGTGCTCGCCGCCCGCGACGAGGAAGCGGCGAAGGCCGGTAAGCTCATCCCCGTCTTCCTGAAGATCGCCCCCGATCTGACCGAGGAGGGCATGGATGATATCGCCGCCGAAACCTTGTCTCATGCGCTCGACGGTTTGATCATCTCCAATACCACGCTGTCGCGCGATGGCTTGAAGGATCAGCGGCAGGCCAGGGAGGCCGGTGGTCTTTCCGGCAAGCCGGTCTTCGAAAAATCGACCACGGTGCTCGCGAAGATGCGCCGCCGCGTCGGCGCTGCGCTGCCGCTCATCGGCGTTGGCGGCGTCTCGTCGGCGGAAACGGCGTTGGATAAGATCAAGGCAGGCGCCGATCTGGTGCAGCTCTATTCCTGCATGGTCTACGAAGGACCGGGACTGCCGGGCCGGATCGTTGCGGATCTCTCGAAGCTGCTCGATCGCGAGCGTGCCGGCTCGATCCGCGACCTGCGCGATGCCAGGTTGGATTACTGGGCGAACCGAAACGTCTGATCGGCTCGTTTCTTCAGGCCGATCGCCAGGAAGATGCCGCGAAACAGCAGGAAGGCGTTCATGGCCATCCAGAGGCCGTGATTGCCGAGCGTCGGCACGAAGACGGCGAGCGCCGCGAGGTATCCACCGAAGGATAGCAGCATCTTGTTGCGCATCTCGCGCGACCATGTGGCGCCGATGAAGACCCCATCCATCAGGAAGGCAAGCGCGCCGGTCAAGCCCGTAATCGCCGCCCACGGCAGATAGGTTTCGGCGGCGGTGCGCACCTCTTCGGAGGTCGTCAGCAGACGGATTATCGCCGGCCCGACGGTAAAGAAGAGGACGGCTGCGGCCAACGCCAGCCCGAAGGACCAGATGGCCGTCAGCTTCAGCCCGCGCTCGAAGGCTGGGCGATAGTTGGCGCCGATCGAACGGCCGGTGATCTGCTCGGCGGCATTCGCCAGCCCGTCGAGATAGTAGCTCGTCAGCAGGAAGAAGTTCATCAGCACCGCATTGGCGGCGAGCATGACGGCGCCGAAGCTGTTGCCGATGCGCGTCATCAGCGTGAAGGCGCCGATCAGCACGAAGGTCCGGATGAGGATATCGCGGTTGAGCGCGAAAAGCTGCGTGAGCTTGGCGCGCGAGAACAGTTCCGCGCGCGCCGGCCGTTCCTCGCCGGCAAAGCTGCGCAGCACGATCGCAAGCCCCAGCAGCATGCCGCTCGCTTCGCCGATCAGCGTGCCCCAGGCAACGCCGGCGACACCCCAGCCGAGCCGGAGGCCGAGCAGGATGGCGAGCACGATATTGACGCCGTTGATGACGGTCTGCAGCAAGAGCCCGATGCGGCCCTGGCCGCGGCCAAGCACGAAGCCGAGCAGTGCGTAATTGGCAAGCGCCGCCGGCCCCGAAAGCATGCGTATGGAGAAATAGGTGCGTGTCGCGTCGGCAATGCCGCCTTGCGGCCCCATCAGCTTGATGCCGATCCAGAGCAGCAGCGGCGACAGAAGGACGATCAGGAAGCCGCAGCCGAACGCCGAGATCAGGGCGCGCCAGAAGACTGCCTGCTGCTCGTGCCGGTCGTGGCGCCCATAAGCCTGGGCGGTCAGCCCCGTCGTCGAGGCGCGCAGGAAGTTGAAGCTCGCGAAAATGAGGTCGAAGAGTACAGCGCCTATCGCAAGCCCTGCCAGGGCGTTTGGCTCACCGAGATGGCCGACGACGGCCGTGTCGACAAGACCGAGCAGGGGTGTCGTCATGAAGCCCAGCGTCATCGGAAGCGCGATCGATAGCACGAGACGATGCGTCACGTCGAAGGGCATAACCCTCCGGCTCCCTTGCTGGATATCCATTTTACCTTACGCCTCCTCAGTTCGAGGAAAGCACCATGGACCAATAAGGCCTGCCGCCGGAAGAGGGGGCATAGGCGAGAGCGACGCCAAGGCCGTCATATTTGCCGAGCATATTGTGCAAATGCTTCGGCGAATTGATCCAGGCCGTCACGGCCGCGTTCGCGTCGCGCTGGCCTTCGGCAATGTTCTCGGCTGCCGGCAGCTTGACGCCGCTCGCCTTGACACGCTTGCCGAAATCGTCGCCGATGCCGATCAGATGCTCCATCTTGCCGGAATCCGCCATGCGTCGCGCCTGATAGACGGCGGCGGTACCGGCGGCGGTATCGATCTTCAATGGCGGCAGGCCGTTCTTGGCGCGAAGCGCATTGACGAGCGGCAGGGCGGAGGCGGTCTGGTCGCTGGCCGGGATATTGGAAACCCGGGCAGGCGGCGTGGCGCAGCTTGCGACGGATGCGGTGAGCGCAAGGGCGGCGAGACGCAGCGCATCGCGGCGCGTGCAGGTCAGTGTCTGGGAGGTCATGTCAGCGGCGATAATTGAACAGGCGGAGGATGATGAAGAGTGGAATGACAATGGATGCGCCAAGCAGCATATAGTCGCCGAATTCGCCGAGAGCAGCGAAGCCGCTGTGCCAGAGGTCGACGATGAAGCGGCGGAAGCCATAGAGGAAATCGAGCGGCCGCCAGCCGAAGAATTTCATCACGAAGCCGACGACGAGCGACACGATGATGAGCTTCACCAGCGTGCGGCCGGGCGAGTCGCCAAGGAATCTGTTCACCTGATCGGACATGCTGACGTCTCCATGATGGCAGTCGGTGGTGTTGAGATAGGGCCGAGGCCCGCGACTCGCAAGCACTTTTGCCTCTGCCTGAAATAGGACTTGAGTTTTTTTGTGGCCGCGTTCAAAGGCGAGCGTCAAACAGGATGAAACCCATGCTGCCGAGCCAGCTTTCCTCCGGCGATGTCATTGCCGACCGCCGCGCCGACTATGCGAAGATGCTTGCCGAAAGCGGCGAGCCGGCGAGCGCCGCCGAGCTGATGGAGCAGGCGCTGGAGCTGGTGCCGCGCTGGGCGGCAGGCTGGTTCACGCTTGCGGCCTATCGCGAGAAGGCTGGCGATGCGTCCGGCGCGATCGCCGCGCTGAACGAAGTGCTGGCGCTCGATGAGGGGGACGTCTTCGGCGCCCGCCTGAAGCTTGCGGTTCTCGGCGGCGCCGAGGTGCCCGACCAGCCACCGAGCCTCTATGTCGAGCGGCTGTTCGATGATTATGCCGACCGTTTCGAAACCTCGCTCGTCGAGAAGCTCGGCTATAGCGTACCCGGCAAGCTCGCGGCGCTGATTGTCGAGACCGCCGATATCCCAAAACATTTCCATCTCGCCGTTGATCTCGGCTGCGGCACCGGTCTTCTCGGACCGGAAATCCGTGCTCATGTCGATCGGCTCGAGGGTTACGATCTGTCGAAGGGCATGCTTGCCAAGGCGGCCGAGAAGCATGTCTACGATCATCTCGGCCAGGCCGATCTGTCGCTGGAGCCGGATCTATCCGGCGTTTTCGATGCCGGGCTGGCGCCGGGCCGCGCCGATCTGATCACCGCCGCCGACGTGCTGATGTATCTGGGCAATCTAAATGGCGTGGCGGCGATCGTGGACAAGCTTTCGGCCGATGACGCTATCTTCGCCTTTTCCGTCGAGGATGCGCAGCAGCCGGCCGGCTATGTGCTGCGCGATTCCCTGCGGTTTGCGCATTCGGAAGCCTATGTCAGGGGGATTTTGGCCGATCACGGTTTTGCCGTGCTGGATCTTACCCGCGACGTCATTCGCATGGATGGCGGAAAACCGGTGCACGGCATTCTGTTCATTACGCGTAAATCGGCTTGATTATTCGAATCTTGCGAATTTCAAATAGGTCAGCATTGCTTACATATTCTCGCTTGATTGTCGCCTGAGCTTTCAGCAAAAAAGCCCCGAAACACAGGGGAAAGCACATGGCGAACGCGAAGAGCGCTTTTGGCGTCTGGAATACGGCCGCGACCCGGCATTCATGGGCCGAGGACGTCCAGGGTATCGTTTGCGGCAGCGTGATTTCGTCGCTCGGGCTGTTTTGCCTTTCCAGCGCCGGCCTTTTGACCGGCAGCACCGCCGGCATCGCTTTTCTGCTGCATTACGCAATCGGCGTGAATTTCGGCCTGGCTTTCTTCGTCGTCAACCTGCCGTTCTTCTATCTTTCGCTGAAACAGCTCGGCCCGGCCTTCACCATCAAGACTTTCATCGCCATCGCGCTGACGTCGCTACTGACCAATCTGCAGCCGCTGCTCTTCGATGTGGCGCATATCAATGCGCTGTGGTCGGCGCTTCTCGGCGGCATCCTGCTCGGCTTCGGGCTGCTTGCGCTCTATCGCCATCGCGCCAGCCTCGGCGGCGTCGGTATTCTGGGGATCTATCTGCAGGAGCGGTTCGGCATCAGGGCAGGGCTGGTGCAGCTTGCGATCGATCTATGCGTGCTCGCGGTCGCTTTTGCGGTGACCACGCCCTTTGTGGTCATCTGCTCGGTGATCGGCGCCATCGCGCTCAATCTCTTCGTCGCGATCAATCATCGCTCGGATCGCTATATCGCTTTATGATTGGGCCTTTAGTCGGCGGGCGCCCTATTGCTTGCGGCCGGGATCGGTCTCGGTGATCGCTTCTTCATGATACCAACTGTCGAACGCAGCCGTCGCAATGGTCGGGCCGATGTCCGGGGTAAGGTTCACCTTCGGGCGTTGACCGGCCGCAACGGCGCGGGCCTTGACGGGAAACTGATAGATCTTTGCCGTTTCGCTTTGAGCACTGATTGCCATTCGATGTCTCTCCCTTTTGGTGTCTAAGCGGACGCGCTTAAAGAGACAGCTCACATATAGCAGAGTCGAACGCTGATTTCAGCATTTTGCTCAAAAAAAATGCTAAAGGTTGAAATTATAGGCAATTTCATCGTCCTTACATTGAATTTATCTAATATGCGCTGCTGATTTTCCGGGCTGGATCGAATTGGCGGCCTGCGACAAGTTGGCAGCTTTCGTCGGTTCTGCGGTTTACGACTCGAAAGGAATCCGGCGTTTAGCTCGCTGAAACCGGTAGAAAACCGGCTGAAACGCGAAATCTTTAACGGTCGTGCGGCATTTCCGAGCGATTTGGCACGGCAAATGCATCTCCCTTGGCAGCCGTTCGTAGTGAGGAATTTTCCGGCGGGCGCGCCGGGCCAAGTTTTTCCTACTTCGCCTGATTAACTGTTATGAGGTGCGTAATGACGAAATTTAAGCTCGAGTATATCTGGCTCGACGGGTACACCCCGGTACCGAACCTGCGCGGTAAAACGCAGATCAAGGAATTCGACGCATTTCCGACGCTCGAACAGCTTCCGCTTTGGGGCTTCGACGGTTCGTCGACGATGCAGGCCGAAGGCCGCAGCTCCGATTGCGTGCTGAAGCCCGTCGCCATCTATCCGGATCCGGCCCGCACCAACGGCGCGCTCGTCATGTGCGAAGTCATGATGCCGGATGGCGTCACGCCGCACGCTTCCAACAGCCGCGCCACCATCCTCGACGATGAAGACGCATGGTTCGGCTTCGAGCAGGAATACTTCTTCTACCAGGACGGCCGCCCGCTCGGCTTCCCGGAATCCGGCTATCCGGCTCCGCAAGGCCCGTACTACACCGGCGTCGGCTACAAGAACGTCGGCGATGTCGCCCGCGAAATCGTTGAAGAGCATCTCGACCTTTGCCTCGAAGCAGGCATCAACCACGAAGGCATCAACGCCGAAGTGGCCAAGGGTCAGTGGGAATTCCAGATTTTCGGCAAGGGCTCCAAGAAGGCCGCCGACCAGATCTGGATGGCACGCTACCTGCTGCTGCGTCTTTGCGAAAAGTACGGCATCGACATCGAGTTCCATTGCAAGCCGCTCGGCGACACCGACTGGAACGGCTCGGGCATGCACTGCAACTTCTCGACCAAGTTCATGCGCGAAGTCGGCGGCAAGGCCTATTTCGAAGCGCTCATGGCTCAGTTCGACAAGAACCTGGATGCCCATATCTCCGTCTACGGCCCGGACAACCATCTGCGTCTGACCGGCAAGCACGAAACGGCTCCGTGGAACAAGTTCAGCTACGGCGTTGCCGATCGTGGCGCCTCGATCCGCGTTCCGCATTCCTTCGTCAAGAACGACTACAAAGGCTACCTCGAAGATCGTCGTCCGAACTCGCAAGGCGACCCCTACCAGATCGCTTCGCAGGTCCTGAAGACCATCTCGGAAGTTCCGACGGCTGGCTCGGCTTCGGCTGCTGCCTAATCGTTTCCGTGCTTGGTTTGCCAAGCACAGTGAAATCAATGACGCGGGGTTTCGGCCCCGCGTTTTTCGTTTTTGTGCCTTGTTCTCGGGTTGTTAATGGCAATCGTCGCCCGGACCTTCGTGTGCCGTCGCTACAAACACCGAACCCGTCATCCTCGGGCTTGACCCGAGGATCCACACCCAAGGGGCGCCTATACGGTGAGGCGTTCACGGGCACTGTCTGAAAGATGCGCTCCCGCCGATGCTTGCCGGCGGCGTTTCTGCTGCGCTGACCTGCTTGCGCCTGGATCCTCGGGTCAAGCCCGAGGATGACGGAGCTCAGTGAGAGAGCTCCGTAACACAACGTGCTCAGAGAAAGTAGACTCAAGCACCCTTGCTAGCCGCGTCGACCGGATGCTGCGAGCGGAAGCCGACGGCAAGACGATTCCAGATATTGATCGTGCCGATCGCGACGGTGATCTTGACGATCTCCTCTTCGCTGAAATGCTGCTTCAGCGGCTCGAAATCGGCATCCGGTATGCCGGTCTGGGCGATCTTGGTGACGGAGTCGACCCAGCGGAGCAGTGCGCGCTCGCGGTCGTCGTAAACGGGCGATTCCCACCAGACGCACATCAGGTTGATCCACTGTTCGCTGAGGCCGTCGTGCCGGGCTTCCTTCACATGCATGTCGACACAGTAGGCGCAGCCATTGATCTGCGAGGCGCGAAGCTTGATCAGGTGGATAAAGCGGGGCTCCAGGCCGCAGGTCTGGACGAAGTTTTCCAGCGCAACGACGGCCTTGTAGGATTCGGGCGAGGCTTTGCCGAAATTGAAACGAGGATGCATGGTCTTCTCCTTGGGTTCAAGTTCTTGAAGGTTCAGCTTTTGTCTTGCGTTCATGAAGCGCGAGAAAGGCGCAGCCTCTCGCGGCTATGCCGCCATCCGTATCCGCGTCAGTCAGATCGGTCAGGATGTCGGCGATGCTCGTCTTGGCCAGTTCGGCCCGGTAGGCGCGCTCGGCCGCCAGCATGACGGCGTTGATGCCGCAGGGCTTGGCGAAATAGCGCCCCGGCAATGGGTTCGGTCCGCGCTGACGGATTTCGGCGCAACGAAACGCCGGGGCAGGGCCTTCGGCGGCGAGCACGATATCGAGCAGGCTGATCGCCTCCGGCTTGCGCGCCAGCCGGTATCCGCCCTTCGGCCCCGGCACGGTGTCGAGAATGCCGGCACCCGAAAGCGCCTGCAGATGCTTCAGAAGATAGCTGACCGAGACACCGTGAAATTCCGCAAGGGCAGCCGCCGAAAGCACGCCGCCATCGGACAATCCCGCCAGCATGCCAACGCAATGGATGGATTGTTCGACACCGTCTCCGAGCTTCATTTCTTTGCCTTTCAAATCATGGATAATTTTTATCCGTGATTATTTCAAGAGTCAATTGTTTTTGAGGCGAGGGTGTATTTGGCGTGAAGTCGGAATATGCCGAGCCTCTGATACCCCCCTCTGTCACTATCGTGACATCTCCCCCACAAGGGGGGAGATTGTTTGGAGTTTGGCGCAGCACTTCAACAAGCATCACGTTTTGGTCTCTGCGGATGCAATGTTTGTTTGAGGTGAGCAGGTGCCGCGGGCTACCGATCTCCCCCCTTGTGGGGGAGATGTCACGACAGTGACAGAGGGGGGTACGCACTCTCCACGAACACCGAACCCAACGATGCGAAGGCAAGCATCCGCCGCTTCTCATCCGCTGCATATCCATTACATTCAGCCTATGGACCAGATCGACCCGGAGCACTCTCTTGCCCTGCCTTCCCCCTTCACCCGCTGGTTTGCGGAAAAGGGCTGGCAGCCGCGCGCCCATCAGCTCGAACTACTCGCCCGCGCCGAGGCGGGCGAAAGCACGCTGCTGATTGCGCCGACGGGCGCGGGCAAGACGCTCGCCGGCTTCCTGCCCTCGCTCACCGATCTCACCCGGCGCGGCAAGATCCCGCCCGGGTCGGCCTTCACCGGCATCCATACGCTCTACATCTCGCCGCTAAAGGCGCTCGCGGTCGATATCGAGCGCAACCTGATGAAGCCCGTTTCGGAAATGGGCCTGCCGGTATCGGTCGAAAACCGCACCGGCGATACGCCCGCTGGCAAGCGGCAGCGCCAGAAGCTCAATCCACCCGATATCCTGCTGACGACGCCGGAGCAGGTGGCGCTGCTGCTTGCCAATCGCGAGGCCGAACGCTTCTTCAAGGATTTGAAATACATCGTCTTCGATGAATTGCATTCGCTCGTCACGTCCAAGCGCGGTCATATGCTGTCGCTTGGCCTTGCCCGCATCCGCAAGCTTGCCCCTCGCGTCCAGACCATCGGTCTTTCGGCGACGGTCGCCGACCCCATGGACCTGCAGAAATGGCTGGTGGCGCAGCAGCCAGAGGAGGAGCGCCATGCCGGCCTCGTCATCGTCGAGGGCGGTGCCAAGCCCGACATATCGATACTCTCAACCGAGCAGCGCATCCCCTGGTCCGGCCACTCCGCCAAGTATGCGATCCTCGATATCTATCGCGAGCTGAAGGCGCATCGCACCACGCTGCTCTTCGTCAACACGCGCTCGCAGGCCGAAATGCTGTTTCAGGAGCTGTGGTCGGCCAACGACGACAATCTGCCGATCGCGCTTCATCATGGCTCGCTCGATGTCGGCCAGCGCCGAAAGGTCGAGGCGGCCATGGCTGACAATAGGCTGCGCGCCGTCGTCGCCACTTCGACGCTGGATCTCGGCATCGACTGGGGCGATGTCGATCTCGTCATCCATGTCGGCGCGCCGAAGGGAGCGAGCCGGCTTGCCCAGCGCATCGGCCGCGCCAATCACCGCATGGACGAACCGTCGAAGGCGATCCTGGTGCCGGCCAATCGCTTCGAGGTCATGGAATGTCAGGCCGCTCTCGATGCCAATTATATCGGTGCGCAGGACACGCCACCGATCGGCGCCGGCGCACTCGATGTTCTGGCTCAGCATGTGCTCGGCATGGCCTGCGCCGAACCCTTCGACATGCTTGAGCTCTACGACGAGGTGCAGAGTGCCGCCCCGTATGCCGATCTTTCCTGGGAGACCTTCGAGCGCATCGTCGATTTCGTTGCCACCGGCGGCTATGCGCTCCGGACTTATGAGCGCTATGCCCGCATCCGCAAGACGGAGGACAGGCGCTGGCGGGTCTCCAATCCGCAGGTCGCGCAGCAATATCGCCTCAACCTCGGCACGATCGTCGAAGAGGCGATGCTGAACATCCGCATGGTGAAGCGCAATGCGCTTGGCTCGCTCGGAAGAGGAGGTGCGCCGCTCGGAAAGGTCGAGGAATATTTCGTCGAGCAGCTCTCGCCCGGCGATACCTTCCTCTTTTCCGGCAAGGTGCTGCGCTTCGAAGGCATCCGCGAAAGCGAATGCCTGGCGTCGCAGGCCTTCTCGCTGGATCCGAAAATCCCCTCCTATGCCGGCGGCAAGTTTCCGCTCTCCACCTATCTCGCCGATCAGGTGCGGGCGATGATTGCCGATCCCGACCGCCGGCACCGCCTGCCGGATCAGGTGCGCGACTGGCTGGAAATCCAGAAGGACAAGTCGCTGCTGCCGAAGCGCGATGAGTTTTTGATCGAGACGTTTCCGCGCGGCAGCCGCGCCTACATGGTCGCCTATCCTTTCGAGGGGAGGCTGGCGCACCAGACGCTCGGCATGCTCCTGACCCGAAGGCTGGAGCGCGCGGGCGCCAAGCCCATGGGCTTCGTCGCGACCGATTATTCGCTCGGCATATGGGGTCTGGAGGATATGGGGCTGATGATCGCAAACCGTCGCCTCAGCCTTTCCGATCTCTTCGACGAGGACATGCTTGGCGACGATCTCGAGGCCTGGCTCGCCGAATCCTTCCTATTGAAGCGGACCTTCCGCAATTGTGCCGTGATTGCCGGCTTGATCGAGCGCCGGCATCCCGGCAAGGAAAAGACCGGCCGTCAGGTGACCGTCTCGGCCGACCTGATCTATGATGTGCTGCGCAGCCACGAGCCCGACCACATTCTGCTGCAGGCGACGAGGCAGGATGCGGCGACGGGGCTTTTGGATATTGGCCGTCTTGCGGATATGCTGAAGCGAATCAAGGGCCATATCACCCATCGCGCGCTGGACCATATTTCCCCGCTCGCCGTGCCGGTGATGCTGGAAATCGGCAAGGTGCCGGTGCCGGGCGAGGCTCACGATGTCCTGCTTGCCGAAGCGGCCGATGACCTGATCCGCGAGGCAATGGAATAGAGTATGATGCCGAGCCGGTAGGCGGCATGGCGCCGTATTCGGACGCGCGCCGTGCGAACAGGCGAATGAGGATGGACTGACGTGATCAACCGGCTGGCGCTGGCGCGGGACTTGAATGGCCAAGACGGCGGTGGACGTGCGTTCGCCGCGGGCGTCGAAACCGTCGTTCAAGGCGTGGCCGCCGTCTGCGATCCGATGGGTGCGCTTTATCTGCCTGATGGCGGCATTCTTGTCGTCTCCGATCTGCATCTCGAAAAGGGCGCGGCCTTCGCCCGTCGCGGCATGCTGCTGCCGCCCTATGATACGTTGGCGACACTGACCGTGCTTGCCGCTGTCATCGGCCGTTACGATCCGAAACTCGTCGTCTCGCTCGGCGACAATTTCCACGATCGGATCGGTTCGCAGCATCTGCCGGAAGAGTTTCGCAGCCTGATCGTCAACATGGCCCGCGGCCGTGAATGGATCTGGATCAACGGCAATCACGATCCGGACGGCACGGTCGATCTGCCTGGGCACTCGGTCGACGAGATGCATTACAGCGGATTGACGTTCCGCCATGAACCGAAGGCGGGACGGCAGGCCGGCGAGGTCGCCGGCCATTTGCACCCCTCCGCCACCGTTCGGCGCCGTGAGAAATCGGTGCGCCGCCCGTGCTTCGCAACGGACGGCGCCCGCCTGCTGATGCCGGCCTTCGGCGTGATGACCGGCGGCCTCGATCTTCGCCATAAGGCGATGGTGGGCCTCTTCGAGCGGGAAAGCCTGATCGCCCACCTGCTCGGCCGCGACCGCATCTATTCCGTGCGATTCGGCAACCTGTCGGCTTAGCGCAATTCCAGGAAAAGTGCGTAGCGGTTTTCCGTCCGGAATTGCGCGAAACCAAAGAGGTAGAGCGTTTCAGAGATTCCGTGAAAAGCTGAACCGCTCTACGCTACTTCGCGGGTTCGTAGCGCAGGACGACGGCCCCGGTCTTGAGGGGCGTGGAGTCGATGAGCTTCATCGGCCGCTGTTCCCCAGCCGGCTTGAAATGTGGATTGCCGGCGCCAAGCACGACCGGAACAAGGCAGATGCGGATCTCATCCACCAGCCCCGCCTTGAGCAGCACATCCGTCACCTCGGCGCTGCCGAAGACGAACATGGTCTTGCCGGGTTCTTGCTTCAGTCTCTTCGCTTCGGCGGCAATATCGCCGACGACGCGGGTATTGTTCCAGTCCGCCTTGTCGAGCGTCCGCGAGGCGGCGATCTTGGCGATGCCGTTCATATAGGCGGCGATGTCGGGTGTTTCCGTCGCGGTCGGCCAATAGGCGGCCATGCCTTCATAGGTCTTGCGGCCGAAGATCAGTAGGTCGCCTTCCTTGCCTAGCTCGGCCGCATAATGTTCCAGCTCGTCGCCCCAGGCGAGCATGTGAAAATCGAGGTCCCAGGGCTTGGTTCCCTCGAAATAGCCGTCGAGCGTCATGAGATTCCAGATAACGAGCTTCCTCATCACTTTTCCTCCGTCGTGATAACCATATCATAATTGAAACTGGTTGCTAAAAGCAAGCAGTTGCAAACTAGTCAGACTGATGGCAAAATGCAAGTGGTTTTTTGGAGATTATCATGGACGCGCTGCATCGTTCTGGCTGCCCGATCAATCTGACGCTGGAAATTCTCGGCGACCGCTGGAGCCTGATCGTCATCAGGGACATCATGTTCGGCAACCGCCGGCATTTTCGCGAGTTGCTGCAGAAGTCGCAGGAGGGGATTGCCTCCAACATCCTCGCCGATCGCCTGAAGCGGCTGGTCGAGCGCGGCCTGTTGACCCGCGAGGATGATCCGACCCACAAGCAGAAGGCCATCTATAGCCTTACGGAAATGGCGATCGATCTCGTGCCGCTCTTTGCCCATATGGGCGCCTGGGGCCGCAAGCATCTTCCGGTGTCGGAGGAACTGTCGATCCGCGCTGAACTCCTGGAAAATGGCGGTTCGAAGCTCTGGGAAGATTTCATGGAAGAACTGCGCGCCAAACATCTCGGCAAGGTGCTGCCGCCCGGCACGCCCTCGGTGCTCGGCCGGCTGACGGAAGCCTATCTCGAGGTCGCCAATCGCAGGAAAAGCGGTTGATCAGTTCTTCCGGAACATGAAGCTCGCACCCCATCCGGTGACGAGCGCCAGCAATACGGAAAACACACCATAGGCGATCGGCTGCTGGTGCGCGGCATCGGTAATGGTCTGTTCTATGCCTGTTTTGATGACGCGCAACGGCAGGGATTTCTCGCTCAGGAACTTGCCGCTCTTGAAGAGATAGGCCCGCACCGTGTGCACGCCATTCGGCACATCGGCGGGAATTCTGAGCGTCGCCTTGAAAAGCGAGGAGCTGACGAAGCGCACGCCGGCCGGGTCGCTTTCATAGAGGCCGCCTGTTTTCTGCAGCCGCCGGAAAGCATTGCGGAATTCCGGTACGTCCCCGACATTGCCGACGAAGCCGAGCGGCGTCAGCGGAATATGGTCGACGCCGATGCCGCGATCGCTGAGTTCGAGCGGCGTGGTGATATTATCGACAGCGCGCGTGCTTGAGAGCGAATAGGCTTCCGGCACATGTTCGAACGTCATCGAGCGGGTATTGACCCAGATGCCGAACACCCGCTCCTTCCGGCGCACCGTGGCGTTTTCGCGCGGACCCTCCAGCACGACGACGATGTCATATTGGCCGATCGCCAGAAGCAGCTGGTCGGTATTGGACAAGGCGCCGAAAATCGTCAGATCGGCGCCGGTGAAATCGGAGGTGATGGCGATCTCGCTCGTCGAGGTGCCGATTTCCATCGTCTCTCGCGCCGTGGTCGAGGTCGTCGGCTGGTCGAGCATCACCTGCGCCTGTCCGGCAAGCGGGGCAAGCAGCACGGTCGCGGCGATGAGCAGTCCGAAACCTCTCATCGGCTCAGGC
This sequence comes from Rhizobium sp. CCGE531, assembly GCF_003627795.1. Classification (NCBI taxonomy): domain Bacteria; kingdom Pseudomonadati; phylum Pseudomonadota; class Alphaproteobacteria; order Hyphomicrobiales; family Rhizobiaceae; genus Rhizobium; species Rhizobium sp. CCGE531. The sequence goes on from NZ_CP032684.1 coordinate 695,591, forward strand.
CTTCCATGACGACCGAATAGATGTCGGCCGGCGTCACCACCAGGGCGATCGCCAGGCGAAGGCCGACGGCAAGGACGAGCAGGCCGAGCAGGGCGCGCAATTGCTCGCCGCGCAGCCTCTGGCCGACGCGCACGCCGTATTGCGCGCCGATCACGCCCGCCACCATCAGCAGGAAGGCCAGTATGACGTCGACGGAATAATTGGTGGCCGCCTGCACGATGGTGGTGAAGGCGGTCACGAAAATGACCTGGAACAGCGAGGTTCCGACGACGACATTGGTCGGTACGCGCAGCAGATAGATCATGGCAGGCACGAGGATGAAGCCGCCGCCGATACCCATCGGCGTCAGCATGCCGACGAAGAAGCCGAGGCCGATCACCGGAATGGCGCTGAGATAGAGCTTGGATTTCTTGAACCGCAGCTTCAGGGGCAGTCGCTGGACCCAGTTGTGATGGCGCGGCTTGCCGGTCGAGGGCGGCAGTTTGCCGGCTGCCCGGCGCATGGCCCGCACGCTCTCCCACAGCATCAGCGTTCCCACGGTGCCGAGCAGCAGCACGTAGATCAGGGAAATGATCAGGTCGATCTGGCCGAGTCGGCGCAGCAACACGAACAGCCATAGACCGAATGTCGCGCCCGCCAGACCGCCGACAAGCAGGATCGCGCCCAGCTTCAGGTCGAGCGAACCGCGGCGGAAATGCGTGAGCGCGCCCGACACCGAGGAGGCGACGACCTGGTTGGAGCCGGTGGCGACCGCGACAACAGGCGGGATATTGTAGAAGATCAGGAGAGGCGTGATGAGGAAGCCGCCGCCGACGCCGAACATGCCGGAAAGAAACCCGACGGCGGCGCCCATGCCGAGAATAATGAGGATATTCACCGACAGTTCTGCGATCGGCAGATAGATCGTCACGCGCTGTTCCCACCTGCAGGCGGCCGATGGCCGAACCTGAACCATTTTCCCCTTTAAACGGCGGATTCTAATCTGAAATCCTTGCCAGAGCCTTAGGAAAAGCCGTGTCGTTCCAGTTTTCGAATAGCCGGCCTCACTCTAGCGCGGCTTTTTCCGCATTTCTGTGACGTTGCGTTCGGAGGGGAAGAATGGCGTGGAGCAAGGTTGTGGGAGCCCTGCCTATCGAACATGCCGGCGTGGTCGCACCGGCATGTTCGATAGGCTGATTTTCGTAAAGAGCCGCTAAGGCCTACTTGTTGCGGGCCAGAAGCTCCTTGACCACGTGATCGGTCACCCGTCCGTCCGGCGGCAAGCCCACGGATTTCTGGAAGTTCTTCAGGGCGGTCACGGTCTTGTCACCCATGGCGCCATCGGGCGCACCGGCGTCGAAGCCGTTTTTGTTGAGGATGGCCTGGATATTGCGGATGGCCTTTTTCATGTCGATGGAGGCCGTGTTCACGCCCTTGCCCGTGGTCCATTCGTCGGGAATGTCGGTGCCGTTGGCCTTGGCATCGGCCGGCTGTGCCTTCCAAAGGTCGACCTTTGCGCGAGCGCTTTCGAGGTCGGCGGGCTTCATGGCATTGGCAACTTCGTCCCGTTTCTGGGCGGCGTCCTTGTCGCCGCTCCTTGCGGCGATCGCGAACCACTTGTAGGATTCCTGCAGGTCCTGTTTCACGCCGTTGCCGCGTGCATAGAGGATCGCGAGGTTGAACTGGCTGTCGGAAACGCCGAGATCGGCGGCGCGGATAAACCAGCTTGCGGCGGAATCATAGTCCTGCGGTCCGGCCGTGCCCGAAGCGTAGAGGACGGCGAGATTGTGCATGGCGCTGGCATTGCCCTGATTGGCCGCCTGCTCGTAATATTGCTTGGCCTTGACGAGATCGCGATCGACGCCGTTGCCCTTCTCATACATGCTGGCAAGGCGGTACTGCGCGGGCGCATAGCCCTTGTCGGCCGAAAGCTGATACCAGCTTGCAGCCTGTTTCATGTCAGCGGCAACGCCGCGGCCATCCGTATAGCGTGCGCCGATTTCGAAGAGTGCCACGGGGTCGGCCGATTTGGCGGCTGCGACGAGCGATGGCGGCTGGATGCCGTCGGCCACCGTGATCTCGGGCGCCGTCGGGGTAGCAACGGGAGCCGCGGCGGCCTTGTCCGGCTGGACGAAAGCAGCCGCCTGTTGTGCGGGCGCGCTGTCGGCAGTGGATAAGGTCCCGCCTACCGCCTGATTGCCGTCGAGCGGCGCTGCTGCCGTCAGGCGATCGATTGCAGGCGCAGCCGCCGGATTGGCGGGCGCGGTCGCGGGTTGCGTGTCAGCCGTCTCGGTCGAGAGCGCCGGTGTTGCGGCCTGGTTTACCGCAGGCTGCTGATTGTTGTCGGCCGCGTTCGCAGCCGCGACGACGCTGTTGCCTGCGGCATTGGCCGGCGGCGCGATCATCGTGGAGATTTCGGCGGGCGGAGGTGCCTTGTGGCCGCGTGTCAGCGTGTTGACCAGCGGGAAGGCCATGATGGCGAGAAGTGCCGCACCGACGGCCAAGAGGATCGGCCGGCGGAAGCGCGAGAACGCGCCGCCTTTTTTCGCATCCTTCTTGGAGGCGGGAGCCGAGCGCTGCGTCTGGTCGATTTCCATGGCCGCCGCCTGCGCGGCGCGCCGGGCTGCCGCGATATAGTCGGCCCGCTCGTTTTCGGTCGGCTGGCGCGCGTTTCCGCTACGCGACGCATTTTGGCTGGCGCGCACGCGCTCGAGGATCTTCTTGATGTCGGGCGCGCCGGAGCCCGGTTCCAGCAATTCGTTGGCCTCTTCGCCGGGCATCAGGTCGGCCGGATCGATCGACGGCGCCTGCGCGATCACGGGGCGGTCCGGCGGGAAGATCGGCTCGGCCTTTTCCGGCGTGAAGAAGCGCTTGCCGAGGCTGACGAAGAGGCTGGCCGTGCCGCCCGTCTTGGCCGCGGCTTTGATTTCAGCCTTCGTATTGGCCTCGATCGCCTGTGCGACCACGGCTTCGGAGGAGATAGCGGGTTCGGCGGATGCGACCGTGCGGATAATCGGCCCGGCCTTCTGCTGTTGCGCGGCCATCGGCGGCTTTATGGCCGGAGCATCCTCTTCGGCGAAGAGGTCGCTTTCGAATGCCGCAGCCGGCATGAGCGGCGCCGGCCTGCGATGTTCCATGTGGTCGAGCCGATCGGCGATCTGCAGCAGAGTATCGTGCAGCGCTTCGAAGGTGCGGTGCGTGCGCTCGTCGCTGGCGCGGCTGATGTCCTCGAGATGGCGAAGGTCCTCGGCAAGCGCAGTCAGCGCGGACATGTCGGCGGCATGCCCGCCATTGCCCGTCATGCCTTGGCGCGAATAGGCCTCGACGACGGCTTCCGCCGCATGGCGTGCCGCCTCGATGATGTATTCGTCGTTGGTCGCCATATAGTCTTCGATCGCGCCCATCCGGCGGTCGAAGTCTGAGGGCATGTGATCGGCGACAGCCCGGGGCTCGTTCGTCAACAATGTCGAGAGGTGGGCGATCTGCTCTTCGAGACTGCGCAGCGCCTGCGTATCCGTGGGCGGCGCGGCCGTGCTGGCCTCCAGCCGTGCCGCAATCTCGGAGAGGCGTCCCTCCAGCCGGCGCACTATGCCGTCGTCGATGCCCGCGGCCGGCACCGGTGGATGAAAATCCATCTCGTCGATGCGGCGGGCGAGATAATCCAGCCGGTCCGCCAGTACGTTGCCCACGGACCCATGTTCCAGCGCATCGATCTTGTGGGAGATGTCGGCGAGGTAGCTGACGAGTTCCGGCTGCGGTGCCGCCTTCTGCGAGCGCTCCATCAGATAGGAGAGCTGGTCCAGGCGTTCCTCGAGGCGGGCGACGGTCTTGGCGCTGCCCAGCTCCTCGATACGCATGGCGAGCGCTTCGAGCCGGCCCGAAAGGTCGTCGGCCGGTTGGCGCCGCGCCGCATCGCGGCCCATCAGGTCGATCTGGTCGGCAAGGCCGCTCAAGCGGCCTTCCAGCCGTTGCATGGCCTGGTCCTGCGGCTGCATCATGCTGCCGAAGCTCTCCATCGCGGTCGCGATCGTCAGCAGCTTGTTTTCCAGCGCATGCACGGCAGGGCTGTCGTTCATGCCGCCGAGCTGCTGCTTGATGTCGTCAAGGCGATAGGCGAGCGAAACGAGTTCGTCCTGCAGGGCCGTCGTATCGATCGCCTTTACCTGGCGCCCGACGTGATGCAGGGATTCTTCGCGGGCGAGGCCATCCATCAGCGAGCGCAGCTCGTCGAATTCGGCTTTCAGGCCGGCGGTTTCCGGCTGACCGGCGAGCTGGCTGATGCTGTCGGCAAGCCGCGCCATGTCTTCGCGGACATCGGCGACGAAATGCTTGTCCTCGGCATTCTCGCGAATATCGCGGATTTCGGCGCGCAGGGTGTTGACCTCGCGGGTCACGCTCTCGGCGATGTCGCGCTTCAAATCCTGACGAAGGTTCACGAGCGCCTGTGCGATATCGACGGAATTTTCGGCGGAAGGGCGCGTTGGCTGGCGCTGGGCATGGGAATCGAGCGGCCGCCGGGCCGGCTGTGGTTCGGCATGTGCAACGTCCTCGCGGCGGGCCTGCAGCCGCTCGCGGTTTGCTTCCAGCGCGCGCTGACGCTGACGGATCTCGGCAAGCGGATCGGAGCGAAGGTCGCTCTCGTTGCGTTCGTTGCGCTGTGGGCGTTGTTCATGGGGTCGGCTGGGGAGCTGCTCGCGTTCGCTGCGCGGCGGCATCCGCGCCGCTGCGGCGGCGCGTTCGGGTGCGGGCGCATAGCCGGCGACGGCGCGCTGGCGCGTATCGCGCGAGGCGGCCGTGCCCATCAGCCCCTCGATGCGCGCTTCCAGTCCTTCGATCGTGCGGCTCAGAGCATCCAGCGACGCCCAGTCGCCCGTGCCGGTAGGATTTGATCGCGATCCGCTCATATCTTTGCTCGCTTCGAACTATGGACCACCCGGGCCAACATGCTGACGGAAAGAAGACGTCGTGGCTTTGCCGCACCGCCCGCATCCCACCATTCGGAAAGGGATAAATGTATTGGCTTTCCTCAAACCGAGCTGCAGGACCGCGCGTCTTCAAAGGATAAGCGGAAGAAACGCGAAGCACTGCTGCTCAACTCGTACAATTTACGAAACGTGGTAAACAACTCGTTAAGTTTGTCGGAAGTCTTAACCTTTTATTTCGGTTCTGCTGTCTCATGGCCCGATATTCTTGTGAGCGGGTAGTACCTGCCGCGTGTCGGAGAGGGGTTCGCATCGCGTGCGTATCGGTTGTTTTCTCGATCGCCTTCACCAAAATTTCAACATGCGTTCTAAATTTGACGTTTACGCAAACGTCAATATTTTGTAAGGATAGCCAGCGGCCGGAATCTGAGGTCCGGCGGCGAATTGGAGGAATTCGAAATATGCCAGTCTACAAGGCCCCGGTGAACGATACGCTCTTCGTCCTGAACGATATGCTCGGGCTGGAACGCTACAACAATCTCCCGGGCTATGCCGATGCTACGCCCGACATGATCGAGGCGATCGTCGGCGAGGCGGCCAGGATGGCGGAAGAGGTGCTTTTCCCGCTCAACTATTCCGGCGATCAGGAAGGTTGCGTGCGCCATGACGACGGCACGGTCTCGACGCCGAAGGGCTTCAAGGAAGCCTATCGCGCCTATCGCGAGGGTGGCTGGCTGGGTCTCGCCGTGCCGGAGGAATATGGCGGGCAGGGGCTTCCCTATGTGCTGCACTGCGCCGTCGGCGAATATACCTCCGCCGCCAACATGTCGCTGATGATGTATCCGGGCCTGACGCAGGGCGCGATCGCCGCCATCCTCGTGCACGGCTCCGACGCGCAGAAGCAGACCTATCTTCCGAAGATGGTCGAGGGCACCTGGTCCGGCACCATGAACCTCACCGAGCCGCATTGCGGCACAGATCTCGGCCTGCTGCGCACCAAGGCGGTTCCGCAGGCCGACGGCAGCTACAAGATTTCCGGCCAGAAGATCTTCATCTCCGCCGGCGAGCACGACATGACCGATAATATCGTCCATCTCGTTCTTGCCCGCATCGAAGGCGCGCCCGAGGGCACCAAGGGCATCTCGCTGTTCATCGTGCCGAAGTTCCTCGTCAAGGAAGACGGTTCGCTCGGCGCGCGCAATCCGGTCTCCTGCGGTGCGATCGAGCACAAGATGGGCATTCACGGCAACGCCACCTGCGTCATGAACTATGACGAGGCCACGGGCTTTCTGATCGGCGCCGAGAACAAGGGCCTCAACGCCATGTTCGTCATGATGAACGAGGCGCGCCTCGGCGTCGGCCTGCAGGGCCTCTCTGTCGCCGAAATTGCCTATCAGAATGCCGCCAACTATGCCCGCGAGCGCATTCAGGGCCGCTCGCTCTCCGGCCCGAAGGCGCCGGACAGACAAGCGGATCCGATCATCGTCCATCCCGATATCCGCCGCTCGCTGATGACCATCCGCGCCTTCAACGAGGCCGGCCGCGCCTTCCTGCTCTGGACGGCGCTGAAGTCCGATATCGCCCATCGCTCCCCGGACGAGAAGGAGCGTCAGTCGGCTGACGATATCCTCGGTCTGGCAACGCCGATCCTCAAGGGCGTCATGACCGACAAGGGCTTCGACCATGCCGTCATGGCGCAGCAGGTCTTTGGCGGTCACGGCTATATCGAAGAACACGGCATGAGCCAGTATGTCCGCGATGCCCGCATCGCCATGATCTATGAAGGCGCCAACGGCATCCAGGCGCTCGATCTCGTCGGACGTAAATTGGCGCTGAACGGCGGCCGCGCCGTCATGGCTCTGTTCAAGGAGATCGGTGATTTCTGCGAAGAGAACCGCAATGATGAGCAGATGTCTTTCTACACCAAGCATCTGAAGAAGGGCTTGAACGATGCCCAGGCCGCGACCATGTGGTTCATGCAGAACGCCATGGCCAAGCCCGACAATGCCGGTGCCGGCTCGACGGACTACATGCACCTCTTCGGCCTCGTCATCCTCGGCTATATGTGGGCGAAGATGGCGAAGGCGGCGCAGACAGGCCTTGCGGGCGACGACAGCGCGCGCGCGGATTATCTGAAGAACAAGCTTGTCACGGCGCGGTTCTACATGGAGCGCATCATGCCGGAAACGGCACTGCGCAAGGCCCGCATCGAAACCGGCGCCGACACGATGATGGAACTGGCGGCGGAAGCGTTTTGAGTTTTACCTTCTCCCCCCGGGGGAGAAGGGGGAATTCGCGGCTTTGGTCGCTATATACTGACTTGGAAGGCGGCTTGCCGCCGCAGGGAGATGAGACATGACCGAGGTTTTCATTTACGACCATGTGCGTACGCCGCGCGGACGCGGCAAGAAGGATGGAGCGCTGCACGAAGTGCCCTCCGTCCGTCTCGCCGCCAAGACGCTGGAGGCGATCCGCGACCGCAACGGCCTCGACACCGAAACGGTTGACGACATCATCATGGGCTGCGTCGATCCCGTGATGGAAGCCGGCGCTGTCATTCCGAGGGGTGCTGCCTTCGAAGCCGGTTATTCCACCAAGGCACCCGGCATGCAGATCTCGCGCTTCTGCGCCTCGGGCCTCGATGCCGTGAATTTCGGCGCGGCCAAGATCGCGCAAGGGGCTGACGATATCGTCATTGCCGGCGGCGTCGAAAGCATGTCGCGCGTCGGCTTGGGCATGTCCGGTGGCGCCTGGTTCATGGACCCTTCCGTCAACTTCCCGGCCTATTTCATGCCGCAAGGCGTATCGGCCGATCTCATCGCCACCAAATACGGCTTCTCCCGCGATGACGTCGACGCCTATGCCGTCGAAAGCCAGAAGCGCGCGGCTCATGCCTGGGAGAAGGGCTATTTCCAGAATTCCGTCGTGCCGGTGAAGGATATCAACGGTCTCACCATCCTTGCCAAGGATGAGCATATGCGTCCGGGCACCGATATGCAGGCGCTGGCCTCGCTCAATCCGTCCTTCCAGATGCCCGGCGAAATGGGCGGCTTCGAGGCCGTCGGCATCCAGGCGCATCCGGAAGTCGAGCGCATCAACTATGTCCATCACGCCGGCAACTCCTCCGGCATCGTCGATGGCGCCGCCGCCGTGCTGCTTGGCTCCAAAGCGGGCGGCGAGAGCATGGGGCTGAAGCCGCGCGGCCGCATCAAGGCCTTCGCCAATATCGGCTCCGATCCTGCGCTGATGCTGACCGGTCCGGTTGACGTTACCGAGAAGCTGCTGAAGCGCAGCGGCATGACGCTTGCCGACATCGATCTCTTCGAGCTCAACGAAGCCTTCGCCGCCGTCGTGCTGCGCTACATGCAGGCTTTCGAGATTCCGCATGACAAGATCAACGTCAATGGCGGCGCCATCGCCATGGGCCATCCGCTCGGCGCGACCGGCGCGATGATCCTTGGCACGGTACTCGATGAGCTGGAACGCCGCGATCTCAACACCGCACTGGTGACACTCTGCATCGGCGCCGGCATGGGCACCGCCACGATCGTCGAACGCGTCTGAGGGGAGGAAACCAATGGCCTACACGAATTTCACTGTCGAAACAGATGCAGACGGCATCGCCCTCGTCACTTGGGACATGCCCGGCAAGTCCATGAACGTCTTCACCGCCGAGATCCTGGAAGAGCTGAACGCCATCATCGATGCGACCGTTGCCGATGTGGCGGTCAAGGGCGTGGTCTTCACCTCGGGCAAATCCTCCTTCTCCGGCGGCGCCGATCTCTCGATGATCAAGTCCATGTTCTCCTTCTATCAGGACGAGAAGGCGAAGGATCCGGTCGTGGCTACCCAGAAGCTCTTCGATCTCGTCGGGCGCATGACCGGCCTATTCCGCAAGCTTGAAACCTGCGGCAAGCCGTGGGTGTCGGCCATCAACGGCACCTGCATGGGCGGCGCTTTCGAACTGTCGCTGGCCTGCCATGGCCGTGTCGCGTCGAGCGCCAAGAGCGTCAAGATCGCGTTGCCCGAGGTCAAGGTCGGCATCTTCCCCGGCGCCGGCGGCACGCAGCGCATCTCGCGCCTGACGGATGCGCAATCCGCCTTGCAGATGATGACGACGGGCCAGTCGCTGACGGCGGCGCGCGCCAAGGCGATGAACCTTTTGCATCAGGTGGTCGAGCCGGATCAGCTGATCCCCGCCGCCAAGCAGATGATCAAGGACGGATTGAAGCCCGTCGCCCCCTGGGACGAGAAGGGCTTCAAGGCGCCGGGCGGCGGCATCTGGACGCCGGCCGCAGCCCAGCTCTGGCCGGCGGCACCCGCCATCCTGCGCCGCGAGACGTCGGGCAATTATCCAGCAGCCCTCGCCATCCTCAAATGCGTCTATGAGGGCCTGCAGGTTCCCTTCGATACCGGCCTGAAGATCGAGCAGCGCTATTTCACCCATGTGCTGCAGACCACCGAAGCCTATTCGATGATCCGCTCTTTGTTCATCTCCATGCAGGAACTCGGCAAGGGCGCCCGCCGCCCGGCCGGCCAGCCGAAGACGGAGCTGAGGAAGATCGGCGTTGTCGGCGCCGGCTTCATGGGCGCCTCCATCGCCTATGTCACCGCGGCCGCCGGCATTCCGGTCACGCTCATCGATCGCGACCTCGAAGCGGCGACCAAGGGCAAGGGCGTCGGCGAGGGGCTGGTCAAGGATTCGATCGGTAAGGGAAGGCTGACGCAGGATGAGGGCGCCGCCCTGTTGTCCCGCATAACGCCGTCGGCCGATTACGCCGATCTCAAGGATGCCGATCTCGTCATCGAGGCGGTGTTCGAGGATCGCGAGGTCAAGAAGGCCGTCATCGAGGCCGTCGAAGCCGTGCTGCCGGCCGGCACCGTCTTTGCGTCCAACACGTCAACGCTGCCGATCACGGGCCTTGCGAAGAATTCCAAGCGCCCGGCCGATTTAATCGGCATCCATTTCTTCTCGCCGGTCGAGAAGATGATGCTGACCGAAGTCATCCTCGGCAAGGAAACGGGTGACCATGCGCTGGCCGTCGCGCTCGATTATGTCGCCGCCATCAAGAAGACGCCGATCGTCGTCAACGACACGCGGGGCTTCTTCGTCAATCGCTGCGTCTTCCGCTACATCCATGAAGCCTATGACATGCTGATCGAAGGCGTGCCCGCGGCCATGATCGAGAATGCCGCCAAGATGGCCGGCATGCCCGTGGGACCCCTGGCGCTCAACGACGAAGTCGCCATCGATCTGTCCTACAAGATCCTGAAGGCGACCGTCGCCGATCTCGGTGGGAAAGCTGTCGACCCGCGTCACATGCAGCTGATCAGCGGTCTCGTGGAAGGCGAGGGGCGTCTGGGCCGCAAGAATTCCAAGGGCTTCTATGACTATCCGCCAAAGCCGGCCAAGAAATCGCTCTGGCCGGGCCTGAAGGATCTCTATCCACAGAAGAAGGCCGATGAGGTCGATGTCGGCGTGCTGAAGCAGCGTTTCCTCGCCACCATCGCGCTCGAGGCGTCCCGCACCATCGAAGAAGGCATCGTCACCGATCCGCGCGAAGCCGATGTCGGCTCCATCCTCGGCTTCGGCTTCGCCCCCTATACCGGCGGCGCGCTGTCCTACATCGACGGCATGGGCGTCAAGGTCTTCGTCGAGCTCTGCGAAAAGCTGGCGGCCGCCTACGGCCCGCATTTCCAGCCGACGGCGCTGCTGAAGGATATGGCCGCAAAGGGCGAGACCTTCTACGGACGCTTTGATCCGTATGGCGTTGCGAAAGCAGCGTAAGACAATAAGTTGCTACTGACGACAAATAGACGGGCCGCTTCTGTTGGGAGCGGCCCTTTTGTTTGCCATTTGCGTGCAGCTGATCGGCTGCAATCAGACGATGTCGTGAGCCGCTGGAAAAATCGAGGTAAGAGGTCATCTCGGCCGGAGTGATGTATGGGAGCGCGCTTGACCGCTCATGGTTGTGGATATCGGAATTATCGCTGTGCAGAGAGGCTGTATTGTTAAGCTCTGCGGCTGGTAGTCTTCACCATCGCAACAAAGATAGGTCGATAGATGTCGCTGAAAGCAGTCCGGATGTTTTTGACTGGGCGGCGGGGCCAGGTTGCCCTTGCCGCGCTGGCATGGCTAGCCTACGGGGCGTTCTTGTCATCACCGCTCTTGGCTCAGGATGCAACGGTCGTGCCGTCCAAGCCAGCTGAGCTGAGTGCCGGCGCGCGTGTGCAGGCTATCACCGATGGGCTGGTGCGGGCATTCGACATCGGCCCGGATTTGAATCCGCAAACCCTCTTCAAGATACTGCCCGGCGACTGGACCAATATACCGCCGGATTTCTATCCCGGCGATGTTCCCGCAGACGGTCCGAAGATGCTGTGCGCGGCCATAAGAACGCACTTCAACCAACCTCGCTCGGGCAATCCGATCTTTGACGGCTGGATAGGCCGGGAAGGCTCAAGTCGGTTTGAGCTGCGTCTGACAGGTGGCGGCAATTTCTATTGGATATCCAACGTTCAAGATGAGATGCAACGACTCGGTCTCGATAAATCCACGGACGCAGCGATGGCACTCCAGCGCGGACTGCTGATGCAAAGGAGCGTTCAAGAGGGAGGCATCTTGCCGCTCAGTGATGACGTCGTCGGCATCACAAATACGGCTGAACCTTCCAGGATCAGTTTTTGGGTGCGATGCCCTAGCGACCCGGTAGATAGCGCGAGAAACGTGCGGAATATTCAACTCGTGAATACGATGAAGAAAAGAATGACAGAGCAGGCCGCATTTCTATCCTATGGCGCGGATGGATCGGTGCCCTTCATACAGAAAATGCAAGGTGCTTGGACAATAGTCGACGAACTCTCTCGCTCCGATATCAGGAACAGGACGGTCTCGGATCTCTGCCATATCCGCCGTATCGAAATGAGGGCGGAGCATCAGCCCCTGCCGATCCTGACGGCGCACGTCGCAGATACCTCCTCTTCAGAAGATCGCCCGGTGCCACCGGCGCAGGATGAATTTGAGCTGCGGCTTGCGGGTGACCGCGAGCTTCTGCGCGTACCACTTCACGATCCGATGCTGGACGTGAAGCAGCATCCGGAACGTTTCCATGTTCCGCCTGCCGATGGGACAAGCGTCATCGCTGAGCGGCAGCGAAAGGAGGCCACTGCGTGGTATCGTCGGGCGGCTTTGTCGTCAGCGTTACCAGTTCATCTTGTTCCTGTTGACGAGGATACTTTGGTGGAAAGCGCGACCAGCGCATGGGGCAAGATGCGCGAGCCGTACGGCACTGGTATCGAAGTCTTCAAGCGCTATTGGCTGCGTTGTCCGACCTGATCCAACTCAAGCTGCTTTCTCTTGCCGCGTCCTCAGCGCAACGACGCCCCAGCCGACGAGAAGAAGGATCGCCGCCGCGTAGATATCGGCGGCTTCGGCAAATCCGAGCGCCTTCGACAGGAAGCCGGCCAGGATGGCGGGCAGGCTGAAGGCGAGATAGCTCTGGATGTAGAAGGCTGAAAGTAGCCCGGCGCGCTCGTCGGGCTTTGCCAATGGCATGATGCTTCTGACCGTGCCGAGGAAAGCTGCCCCGAAGCCCGAGCCAGCGATCAGCGTTCCCAAGGCGAGGATCGACACCGCAGCCGCATGCATGCCGGCGACAACAGTCAGTATGCCGAGCGTCATGCTCGGTATGCCGAACCTCATGAGCATGGTGGTGGATCTCTTGCGCAGCAGGAACACGCCCGCCGCACCGCTGATCGTCAAGGCCGCGACCACGGAGCCGCCGACCAGCGGCGCCGTGCTGCCGGTCGTCGCGCTGACGAGTGAAGGCACCAGCGACAGATAGAAGCCGGCGAGCGCCCAGACGGCGACGTTGATCGGCGTCAACGCAAGCAAGGTGCGGCGCACCTGCTGGGGAACGGCGACTTCCGGCTTCAGCGACGCAACCAACCCATTCCGCCGGCGCGTCGTCTCCGGCACCAGCCAGAGCAGTACGGCTTGCAGGATAAGAAGGATGAGCGTGACGATGTAGACGAGCAGGGTCGGCGCCGGCGCAAACTGGACCAGGAAGCTCGTGCCGAGCGCGCCGATCGCCATGCCGACAAGCGGCGCAAGACTGTTGGTGATCGACCCCTTGATCGGATCGAGATCGACAAGAGCCGCCCCGATGGAGCTTGCCGCGGCGCCCGTTGCCAGGCCCTGCACGATACGGGCGGCAATCAGCCAATCCGGACCCCTGGCCATTAAAAACAGCACCATCGCCACCATATTGAGGAGAATCGATGCGAAGATCACCGGCCGGCGTCCGAGATGGTCGGAAATCGAGCCGACGATCAAGAGCGAGGCGAGGAGGGCAAAGGCATAGACGGCGAAGATCACCGTGATCAGCACCGGCGAGAAGGCGAAGGCCTGCTGGTAGAGGCGGTAGAGAGGCGTCGGCGCGGATGAGGCGGCAAAGAACAGCGCGCTCGTCGCAGCGTAGTAGAACGGCGCCAGACGTCTGGCCGATGAAATCGGTGCACTGGCGGTGGAATTGGGCTCGGTCATCGACTATATCCTAGTCTAAAGCTAAAAGATTGCGTTAGGCGCATATAGGATGCCCAGCGCACAAAAGCAAATAATTTGCCTTAGTGAATGGCGCCTGGTCATTCGCCAGCGGCAAAAGGGAAAGATTGGCAAAGGCTTATGGGCTACAGAGAAAATCCCCGCCCCGGCGGGCGCAGTGCCAGAGTGCAGGCGGCCGTGCATCAATCCATCCGCGAGATGCTGGCGACGATGGATCGCGCCGACATCACCATCCCTATGATCGCGCAACGCGCCAACGTCACGCCTTCTACGATCTATCGTCGCTGGGGCGATCTTCAAGAGCTTCTGGCCGACGTCGCCGCCTCGCGCCTGCAGCCGGAAGGCGAGCCGGCGAGGATCGGCAGCCCCCGCGAGGATCTGGAAGCCTGGGCCGAGCAATATGCCGACGAAATGGCCTCCGGTGTCGGGCGGCAAATGCTGCGCGACATTCTTTCGGCCGCCGACGCGGCAAATGCCGAGAAGTGCAGCGGTTATACGCAGCAGCAGCTGGCTGTTTTCGTTGCCCGTGCCATGGAACAGGGCGAGCCGTTTCCGACCCTGACGGAGCTGATGGACCACGTCATCTCACCGGTCATCTATCGCATCCTCTTCGACCAGGCGCCCGGCCCGGATTATGTTCGCAAGCTGGTTGCGAAAGTGATGCCGGAGGGAGCCCTCAAAACCTGAGGCATGGTCGCCGGCGCCAAACGACTCATCAACGGTTGGTTCAATTGTCATAGGCGGCGACCCCGGTTGCGTTGCCCGCAACTGACGAACAAGTAGCCGGTGATATGCGCGGATAAATTGCTTAACCCATGGAATTACCTTGGGATACTCGCGCCTGGGTAAGAGTGGGCGCCAATTTGCTGTTGAAAAATAAGGAAAAAGATGGTGCTAATCACCACTAGTGAATTCAACGGCAACGCGAAGGGGACTGCTCAATGCTTAATGAATTTAAGGCATTCATCGCCCGCGGCAATGTCATGGATCTCGCGGTCGGCGTGATCATCGGCGGCGCTTTCGGCGGCATCGTGAAATCGCTGGTTGACGATATCATCATGCCGATCGTCGGCGCGATCTTTGGCGGCTTCGATTTCTCGAACTACTTCGTAGGTTTGTCCTCGGCGGTCAATGCGCCGACGCTGACGGCCGCCCGTGCCCAGGGCGCGGTTTTCGCCTACGGCAATTTCATCACCGTCCTCATCAACTTCCTCATCCTCGCCTGGATCATCTTCCTGATGGTCAAGGGCGTGAACACGCTGCGCACGCAGGTCGAGCGCAAGGAAGACAAGATTGCCGAGGCAGCACCGCCGCCGGCCGACGTCCAGCTGCTCACCGAGATTCGCGATCTTCTCGCGAAACGCTGACGGCTTCGCTCACCCTGTTTAAAAGCCTCGGTCCCGCAAGGACCGGGGCTTTATTCATCACCAAAATCGATCATTCGCTAAGGCAAAGTCATGGGATTTGTCCGCCGCTCTGCTTTATGAAGGCAGAAAACGGAGACTTTGCATGTCGATACTAGATAGCCTCAGCCCGCGCGCGCTCGCAGCACCCGAAAGCGGGATCGTCGAAGTGGTCAATTATGCCCGTGGCCGCGAAGGCCTGCTGCCGCTTTGGGTCGGCGAGGGCGATCTGCCGACGCCGGATTTCATAAACAGGGCCGCCATGGCCTCGCTCAATGCCGGCGAAACCTTCTACACCTGGCAGCGCGGCATTCCGGAGCTGCGCCAGGCACTCGCCGATTATTATGGCCGGCATTTCGGCACCTCGCTGCCGATGGAGCATTTCTATGTCGTCGGCTCCGGCATGCAGGCGATCCAGCTTTCCGTGCAGGCGATCACCTCTCCCGGCGACGAAATGATCTATCTCTCTCCGGCCTGGCCGAATATCGCCGCAGCGCTGGAAATTGCCGGCGCCCGCTCGGTCGCCGTGCCGCTGCAGTTCGAGCACGGCAAATGGTCGCTCGATCTCGGGCGCCTGGAGGCGGCAATCACGCCGAAGACCAAGGGCCTGTTCATCAATACGCCGTCCAATCCGACAGGCTGGACGGCGACCCACCAGGATCTCAGGGATATTCTCGCTTTGGCGCGCAAGCATGATCTCTGGATCATGGCCGACGAAATCTATGCGCTTTACTATTATGCCGGCGGCCGCGCGCCGAGTTTCCTGGACATCAAGGAAGCCGACGACAAGATCCTCTTCGTCAATTCCTTCTCGAAGAACTGGTCGATGACCGGCTGGCGCGTCGGCTGGATCGTCGCGCCCGCCGAACTCGGGCAGGTCATCGAAAACCTCGTGCAATATTCGACCTCCGGCGTCGCTCAATTCATGCAGAAGGGCGCGGTCGCGGCGCTGAACGAGGGCGACGATTTCGTCCGCTCCAACATCGCCAAGGCGACCCGCTCGCGCGATATCCTCTGCGACGCGCTGATCGCCACCAATCGCGTGCAGACGCTGAAGCCGGATGGCGCGCTCTATTCCTTCCTGAAGATCGACGGCGTCACCGACAGCCGCAAGACCGCCATCGACATCGTCGACAAGACCGGCGTCGGCCTGGCGCCTGGTACGGCCTTCGGAAAGGGCGGCGAACTCTTCATGCGCGCCTGCTTCCTGCGCGATCCGGTGCAGGTGGCGGATGCTGGGGAGAGGTTGAGCCGGTATATTTTGGGGTTGTAGGAGTGGCCTGTGTGCTGCAGCTGGCAGCTTTCGACTTGGCTGGTCCTGATACCCCCCTCTGTCGCTTTCGCGACATCTCCCCCACAAGGGGGGAGATTGGAAACGCGTGGCGGCCTCTCGCATCAAACCAAAATCGTATCTGCTGAAACCAAAGCTTATTGCCTGTGCCGGACGTACGGCAAACTCCCAACGATCTCCCCCCTTGTGGGGGAGATGTCACGACAGTGACAGAGGGGGGTGAACACTCTCCGTATCAAGCAGTGCCGCCAATCCATAAAATGCAATCGATCCGCGAAAGCCCACCCTAACCATTCCCGCAATCTTTCCCGCCAGCCCTCCCGTTTTTAATCAATTTCGCAGGGGAAGCGGCCTCATATGGGGCCGATAAGACTTGGCGGGGACGCGAAGAATGACTGTCTTGGTGACGGGCGGGGCCGGTTATATCGGCAGCCACATGGTCTGGAGATTACTTGATGCGGGCGAGGACGTGGTCGTCCTCGATCGCCTGTCGACCGGTTTCCGCTGGGCCGTTCCACCGGCGGCGCGCTTCTATCTCGGCGATATCGCCGATGAAGCGCTCCTGCAGACGATTTTCGCCGAAAACCATATAGAGGCCATCATTCATTTTGCCGGTTCGGCCGTTGTTCCCGTGTCGATCGAGGATCCTCTTGCCTATTATGAGAACAACACCGGCAAGACCCGCATCCTCATGAGCGCCGCCGTCAAGGCCGGCATCCGCCATTTCGTCTTTTCGTCCACCGCCGCGGTCTACGGCCAGCAGCCGGCGGATAAACCGGTCGGTGAAGACGCGCCGTTGCGGCCGGAATCTCCTTACGGCCAATCCAAGCTGATGTCCGAACTGATGCTGCGCGATGCCGCCGCGGCCTATGATTTCCGCTATGTGGCGCTGCGTTATTTCAATGTGGCCGGCGCTGATGCCGAGGGGAGGGCGGGGCAATCGACCAACGGTGCCACCCACCTTATCAAGGTCGCCTGCGAGGCGGCACTCGGCCGTCGCGCCCAGGTGGAGATTTACGGCACCGACTATGCGACGCATGACGGTACCGGCGTTCGCGACTATATTCACGTTAGCGATCTGGTCGAAGCGCATCTGACGGCGCTGCGGCATCTGCGCGGCGGCGGTCGCTCACTGGTCGCCAATTGCGGCTATGGTCAGGGCTACTCGGTGCTGGATGTGCTCAACATGGTGATGCGTGTTCATGGCCGTGCCTTCCGCATCCATATCGCGCCGCGCCGGCCCGGCGATATGGCCAGCATTGTCGCGGATACGGCGATTGCCCATCGCGAACTGGGGTGGACGCCGCGATATAATTGCCTGGAAACGATCGTGCGCTCGTCGCTGGATTGGGAGCTTCGCCTTGCCGAACGCTCGGGCTTCGACGCGGCCGGGCTCCAGAAGATCTACGCCGCCCCGAGCATCCTGTAGCCTCAGCTCTCCACGCCTCTCCAGGGTCCCAGAAAGGCGGGCGCGTTCTTGCGCACGGCTTCCGCCAGAAAATCGATGACGGTGCGCACGCGCGGCGACTGGCGCAGATCGCGATGGCATGTGATCCAGTAGTGGCGCCGGAGATCCACCTCGTGCGGCAGGACGACCTGCAGATCGGGGTGCTTGCCGGCGATGAAAAACGGCAGCACGCACAGCCCCTGGCCGTTCTTCGTCGCCGTTAGCTGCGCAAAGATGCTCGAACTCTGGAATTGCGGCCTGATGCGCGGATGGACATCGTCGAGATAATCCAGTCCCGGCGCGAAGATCATATCCTCGATGTAGCCGATGAAGGCGAAGTCAGGCAGGTCGTCGCGGCTTTCGATCGGCGGATGGCGGGCGAGATAATCGCGCGATCCGTAAACCTGCAGATGATAGTCCGTCAGTTTCTCGGTGAAGTAGGGTCCGGCCTTCGGTGGGTCGAGCACCACGACGATATCGGCTTCCTTGCGCGAGAGCGACATGATCTGCTGGATGGTGATCAGCTCGAGCGAAATGTTTGGATGCCTGGCGGCGAATTCGGGCAGCACGCCGGTGAAGAAGAAATTTGAAAAGCCCTCCGGCGCGCTGATGCGCACAACACCGCGTTGTGCCGCGGGTCCCGCGGAAAGATCGGCGCGAAGGCGTTCCGTTTCCTGTTCCATGCGTTCGGCCGTGTCGATGAAGCGCTGTCCCATGCCGGTCAGCATGTAGCCGCGCGGATTGCGCTCGAAGAGCTTGACCTTGAGGGCGAATTCCAGCCGGTCGATGCGGCGCGAAACCGTGGCATGGCTGGTGCGCAATTGTCGGGCGGCGGTGGAAAGCTGCCCTGTCCGCGCAACGGCGAGGAAGAACTGCAAATCGTCCCAGGTAAAGTGCGGCGTGCGCTTCATGCATCCTCCTCTGTTCAAAAATGAACAGACCCTGTTTGGAATTAATTGCAATCGCGACTTGCGTCAACGCGCGAATTCCGTGATCCTGCCCGTTGGGGAAAGTCGTTTTGAGGAAAGCGGCTGGCCAATTTTGAACAGATTCGTTTTTGCCAAATCTCTGGGAGGAGAGGACATGCGAAAGAGTCTTATTGCATCCTTTGCATTTTTGCTTGCGGCCAGCACCGCGGCTTTCGCCGCCGGCCCGTCCGATGGTGTCGTCAAGATTGGCATCCTCAACGACCAGTCCGGCGTCTATGCGGATTTCGGCGGCAAATCGTCAGTAGCGGCCGCCAAGATGGCCGCCGAGGATTTCGGCGGCAAGGTGCTCGGCGTGCCGATCGAGATCGTCGACGCTGATCACCAGAACAAGCCCGATATCGCCTCCAACATTGCCCGCCAATGGTATGACCAGGACAAGGTCGACGCCATCATGGAGCTGACGACCTCTTCAGTCGCGCTCGCCGTGCAGGCGGTCGGCAAGGAAAAGAAGAAGATCGACATCGTCACGGGTGCCGCGACGACGGATCTCACCGGCAAGCAATGCTCGCCCTATGGCTTCCATTGGGCCTATGACACGCATGCCCTCGCGGTCGGCACCGGCGGCGCGCTCGTCAAGCAGGGTGGCGATACCTGGTTCTTCCTGACGGCCGATTATGCCTTCGGCTATTCGCTGGAGCAGCAGACGGGCGATTACGTCAAGGCGAGCGGCGGCAAGATCTTGGGCTCCGTTCGCCATCCGCTGTCGACCAACGATTTCTCGTCCTTCCTGCTGCAGGCGCAATCCTCCGGCGCCAAGGTCATCGGTCTTGCCAATGCCGGCCTCGATACCGCCAACGCCATCAAGCAGGCCTCCGAATTCGGCATCACCCAGGGCGGCCAGCATCTGGCGGCGCTGCTCTTCACGCTGGCGGAAGTGCATGGCCTCGGCCTCCAGGCGGCACAGGGGCTGACGCTGACGGAAGGCTATTACTGGAACCTCGACGACAAGAGCCGCGAATTCGGCAAGCGTTTCTTCGCCCGCACCGGCAAGATGCCGAACATGATCCACGCCGGCACCTATTCCGCCGTCATGCAATATTTGAAGGCGGTACAGAAGGCCGGCACGGATGATACCGATGCCGTCGCCAAGCAGCTGCACGAAATGCCCGTCGACGATTTCTTCGGTCGCGGCGGCACGGTCGGCGCCAACGGCCGCATGATCCACGACATGTATCTGCTTCAGGTCAAGAAACCCGAAGAGAGCAAGGAGCCTTGGGATTATTTCAACGTGCTGGCGACGATCCCGGGCAAGGAGGCCTATATCGATCCCGCCAAGAGCGGCTGCGACCTCGTCAAGCAATAGGGCTCAGACCAGCTTATGGCGATGTCCGCGACAGATCAGCAGGAAGAACCCCGGGTGGTGCTATCCGCCCGGGGACTGCGCCGCGATTTCGGCGGCTTCACCGCCGTCAAGAATGTCGATCTCGATGTGCATCACGCCCGCGTCCACGCGCTGATCGGCCCGAACGGCGCGGGCAAGACGACGGTCTTCAATCTGCTCACAAAATTCCTGCAGCCGACGCACGGTACGATCACACTGCTCGGCACCGACATTACCCGCACGAGACCCGACAAGGTCGCGCGCATGGGCCTCGTGCGCTCCTTCCAGATTTCGGCCGTCTTCCCGCATCTGACCGTGCTGGACAATGTGCGCGTCGCCCTGCAGCGGCCGAGCAATCTCGCGCACCAGTTCTGGCGGCCGCTTGCGGCGCTCGATAGCCTCAACGCCCGCGCCGAACAGCTTCTGGCGTCGGTGGGGCTCTCGAAGGAACGCGATGCCATCGCCGCCGATCTTTCCTATGGCCGCAAGCGCGTGCTGGAGATCGCAACCACGCTTGCGCTCGATCCGAAGGTGTTGCTGCTGGACGAGCCGATGGCCGGCATGGGGCTGGAGGATGTGAATACCGTCTCCGCCATCATCCGCGATGTCGCGCGCGACAGGGCCGTGCTCATGGTGGAGCACAATCTCTCCGTCGTTGCCGATATCTGCCACCATGTCACTGTTTTGCAGCGCGGCGAGATTCTGGCCCAGGGCGACTATGCCACGGTCAGCCGGGACCCCCGCGTCCGGGAAGCCTATATGGGCACGGAGGAGGCTTGACGATGGCGCCGCTTCTGGACGTTCAGGGCCTCAATGCCTGGTATGGCGAAAGCCATATTTTGCATGGCGTCGATATGCGCGTGGGCGAGGGGGAAACCATTACCATCCTCGGCCGCAACGGCGTCGGCAAGACGACGACGCTGCGCACCATCGTCGGCATCGTCCGCGCCCGCAAGGGTAGGATCACATTCGCAGGCAAGGACATGATGCAGGTGCCGCTGCACAAGACGGCACATCAGGGCATCGGTTTCGTGCCGGAGGAACGCGGCATCTTCTCGACCCTCAGCGTCTATGAAAACCTGATGCTGCCGCCGGTCGTGGCAGCCGGCGGCATGACGCTCGACGAGATATTCGAACTGTTTCCCAACCTGCATGAGCGGCGCAACAGCGTCGGCACCAGGCTTTCCGGCGGTGAGCAGCAGATGCTCGCCATGGCACGCATCCTGCGCACCGGCGTTCGCATGCTGCTGCTTGACGAGCCCACCGAGGGCCTTGCCCCCGTCATCGTCCAGCGCATCGGCGAAGTCCTGCAGAAGCTGAAAGGCCGCGGCATGACCATATTGCTCGTCGAGCAGAATTTCCGTTTCGCCAGCCGCATCGCCGATCGCTTCTATGTGATGGATCACGGCCAGATGGTCTCTGAATTTCCGGTCGGCGAATTGTCCGAGCGCATGGATATGCTGCACAAGGTTCTGGGGGTCTGAGCCATGACGACGATATTCGGCATCCCCGCCCAGGCCCTTCTTGGTCAATTGCTGATCGGCCTCATCAACGGCTCCTTCTATGCGCTGCTGAGCCTCGGCTTGGCGATCATCTTCGGCATGCTCAGGGTCATCAATTTCGCCCATGGCGCGCTCTATATGCTCGGCGCCTTCACGGCCTATCTGCTGTTCGCCTATGCTGGCATCGGCTATTGGCCGGCTCTCGTTCTGGCGCCGCTGATCGTCGGCCTGTTCGGCGCGCTGGTCGAGCGTCTCTGCCTGCGCCGGCTCTACAGGATCGATCCGCTCTATGGATTGCTCTTCACCTTCGGCATGGCGCTGACCATCGAGGGGACCTTCCGCTATCTCTACGGCTCCTCGGGTCAGCCCTACGCCGTGCCGACGGAGCTGGCGGGCGCGCGCAATATCGGCTTCATGTTCCTGCCCGTCTATCGCGGCTGGGTGGTCATCGCCTCGCTGGTCGTCTGCATCGGCACCTGGCTGCTGATCGAGAAGACCAAGCTCGGCGCGTATCTGCGCGCCGCGACCGAGAATTCCGTGCTCGTGCAGGTTTTCGGCGTCAATGTTCCGGTACTTTTGACGCTGACCTATGGTTTCGGCGTGGCGCTCGCCGCCTTTGCCGGCGTGCTCGCCGCGCCGATCTACCAGGTCTCGCCGCTGATGGGATCGAACATGATCATCATCGTCTTCGCCGTGGTCGTCGTCGGCGGCATGGGCTCGATCATGGGCGCGATCGTGACAGGTTATATGCTCGGCATTGCCGAGGGCCTGACCAAGGTCTTCTATCCGGAAGCCTCCAACATCGTCATCTTCGTCATCATGGCGATCGTGCTGCTTCTGAGGCCAGCCGGCCTCTTCGGTCGGGAGGCGTGATATGGCTGGATTGATCACCTTGAGTTCCAAGGAGCGGCCGAAGCTTTCCGTGCAGAAGCTGCTTCTGGTCGTCGGCCTCGTCGGGCTGATCTGGGCGCCGTTCTTCATCTATCCGATCTTCGTCATGAAGGTGCTCTGCTTCGCGCTGTTTGCCTGTGCCTTCAATCTGCTGCTCGGCTATGCCGGCCTGCTCTCCTTCGGTCACGCCACCTTCTTCGGCGGCGCGGCCTATTTCACGGCCCATGCGGTAAAGGAATGGGGCGTCCCGCCCGAGCTCGGCATCCTGATCGGCGTCGCCGGTGCGGCGCTACTCGGCCTGGTGATGGGCTTCGTCGCCATCCGGCGGCAGGGCATCTATTTCGCCATGATCACGCTGGCGCTGTCCTACATGTTCTATTTCTTCTGCCTGCAGGCGGGATTCACCCATGGCGAGGATGGCATTCAGTCGGTGCCGCGCGGCTATCTCTTCGGCATCCTCGATCTCAACAACTCCTTCAACATGTATTACTTCGTCCTTGCCGTCTTCCTGATCGGCGTGCTGATCATCTGGCGTTTCATCAATTCGCCCTTCGGCATGATCCTGAAATCGATCCGCGAGAACGAGCAGCGGGCGATCTCGCTCGGCTATTCCGTCGCCCGCTACAAGCTTGGCGCCTTCGTCATGTCGGCGGCGCTGGCGGGGCTGGCCGGCGCTGTCAAGGCGCTGGTCTTCCAGTTCGCGACGCTCACCGACGTCGCCTGGCAGATGTCCGGTGAGGTCATCCTCATGACGCTTCTCGGCGGCATCGGTACGCTGATCGGCCCGCTTTTCGGCGCGGGATTCGTGGCGACCCTCGAGAACTACCTCGCGACCTCGGAATTCCCGGTCACCGTCATCACCGGCATCGTCTTCATGGTTTGCGTCCTGCTCTTCCGCCGCGGCGTCGTCGGCGAGTTTTATGCCTCGCGGCTGGGACGGAAACTGGGGTTTGAATATCGGCGGTGAAGATTAGGCTCATGCGTTTTTGTGGTGCACCCCCTCACCCCAGCCCTCTCCCCGAGGGGAGAGGGGGAGTTGTTCCCAGAAATCACCGGATTGGTGGGCGAGGCAAACGCCGAAATGGTTCCCTCTCCCCTTGGGGAGAGGGTGAGGGTGAGGGGGCATGCAGATGGATCGCTTCGACTACATCATCATCGGTGCCGGCAGTGCCGGATGCGTGCTGGCCAACCGGCTCTCGGCCGACCGCAACAATCGCGTGCTGCTACTGGAAGCGGGCGGCAATGACAATTACCACTGGATCCACATCCCGGTCGGCTATCTCTATTGCATCAACAATCCCCGTACCGACTGGTGTTTCACCACGGCGCCGGAAGCGGGCCTCAACGGTCGGTCGCTGAACTATCCGCGCGGCAAGGTGCTCGGCGGCTGCTCCTCCATCAACGGCATGATCTACATGCGCGGCCAGGCGCGCGACTACGATATGTGGCGGCAGCTCGGCTGCGCCGGCTGGGGCTGGGACGATGTGCTGCCCTATTTCATCAAGTCCGAGGATCATTATCGCGGCAAGGACGAGATGCACGGCGCCGGCGGCGAATGGCGGGTCGAGAAGGCGCGCGTGCGCTGGGCCGTACTCGATGCCTTCCAGGCCGCTGCCAGGGAGGCCGGCATTCCCGAGACGCCGGATTTCAACCGCGGCAACAATGAGGGTTCGGGCTATTTCGACGTCAACCAGCGCTCCGGCATTCGCTGGAACACGACGAAAGCCTTCCTGCGGCCGGCCATGAAGCGCGGCAATCTGATTGTTTACACCAAGGCGCAGGTCCGGCGCCTGATCGTCGAGGGCGATGCCGTCACCGGCGTCGAATTCCAGCATGACGGCGTGGCTAAACGCGCCTATGCGAACAAGGAAACCGTACTATCAGCCGGCTCGATAGGCTCGCCGCATATCTTGGAGCTTTCGGGCATCGGCCATGGCGATGTGCTCAGCAAGGCCGGCATCGACGTCGTGCGCGAGGTCAGCTCCGTCGGCGAAAACCTGCAGGATCATCTGCAGCTTCGCCTCGCTTACAAGGTCACCGGCGTCCCCACACTGAACGAGAAAGCGACGAAGTTGATCGGCAAAGCGGCGATCGGTCTGGAGTATCTGATCCGCCGCTCTGGTCCGATGGCGATGGCGCCGAGCCAGCTCGGCATTTTCACCCGCTCCGGACCGGACAAGGAAACACCGGATCTGCAATATCACGTGCAGCCGGTCTCGCTCGACAAGTTCGGCGATCCCGTCCATCCCTTTCCGGCGATCACCGCCAGCGTCTGCAATCTCCGCCCCGAAAGCCGCGGCTCCGTGCACTTGCGCAGCCCGGATTTCGCCATGCAGCCGGCCATCAGCCCGAATTATCTCTCGGCTCAGCGCGACCGGGAAATTGCCGTGCGCTCCATTCGCCTGACGCGGCGGATCGTGGAGCAGCCTTCCTTTGCCCAATTCAAGCCGGAGGAATTCAAGCCGGGGCCGGCCTATGAGACGGATGCGGATCTGGAACATGCCGCCGCTGATATCGGCACGACGATTTTCCATCCCGTCGGCACTTGCCGCATGGGCGGCGACGCCCAAAGTGTTGTGGATCCCCGTTTGCGGCTGCGGGCATTGGCAAGGCTGCGCATTGCCGATGCCTCCATCATGCCGTCGATCACATCGGGCAACACCAATTCGCCAACCATCATGATCGCCGAAAAGGCAGCCGAGATGATCCTTGCCGACAACCGATGAAGGCCTATTGATGGACGGGAGCGGAGACAGGAGATTTGCATGGACAGCACGGACGAGGTCATCATCGAGCGGCGCGGATCGGCTGGGATCATCCGGCTCAATCGCCCGAAGGCGCTGAACAGCCTGACGTTGCCGATGGTGCGGGTCATCGCCTCGGCATTGGAAGATTTCGCCGCCGATCCCTCGCTCGCAAGCGTCATCGTCGTGGGTGAGGGGGAGCGCGGCTTTTGTGCCGGCGGCGATATCCGCCTGCTGCACCAAAGCGGCAAGGAGGGTTCCGATGGCGCGGAAACCTTCTGGCGCGAGGAATTCCGGCTCAACCATGCCATCTCGCGCTATCCGAAGCCCTATGTCGTGCTGATGGATGGCATCACCATGGGCGGCGGCGTCGGCCTCTCGGCGCATGGCAGCCATCGTGTCGTCACCGAGCGCACGCGCCTCGCCATGCCGGAGACAGGCATCGGCTATTTCCCGGATGTCGGCGCAACCTGGCTGTTGCCGCGCGCGCCGGGCGAAGCCGGAACATGGATGGGGCTGGCCGGCCTTGTTATCGGCGCCGCCGATGCAATCCATGCGCGCTTCGCTGATCACTGCCTGCCGTCCTCGGACTTGCCGGTTCTGGTCGATGCAGTCGCTTCACTTCCCCTCTCGGTCTCTGCCGCAGACGTGCATGCGCTGATCAAGACAATGGCCGTGGAAGCAGGCGGGAGCCGGCTTGCGGCAAACCGCGATGTGATCGACCGCGCCTTTGCAAGCGATACGGTTGAAGGCATCCTGCAGGCATTGGCGAGCGAACCGTCAGAGTTTGCCACTGAGGCCGCCGGCGTGATCGCCAGCCGCTCGCCGACCAGCCTGAAATTGACGCTGCGGCTGCTGCGGGCGGGGAGGGCAAGTGCCGACCTCGCCGAATGCCTCGATCGTGAACTCGGCGCATGCATGGGCATATTGTATAATCACGATTTCTACGAAGGCGTGCGCGCTGCCGTCATCGACAAGGATCGCAATCCGAAATGGTCGCCGGCCACTCTTGCCGAGGTGACGCCGGGTGATATCGACCGCTTCTTCGTGCCGGCGCAACCGCCGCTTTTCTCGAATTAACGGATTATGGGAGGAAAACGTCATGTCACGGATCGCATTCATCGGCCTCGGCAATATGGGAGGCCCGATGGCCGCCAATCTCGTCAAGGCCGGCCATGCCGTCACCGGTTTCGACCTTTCGCATGATGTGCTGAAGGCAGCCGAAGCGTCCGGCGTGAAGGCCGCCAACGTGCTGACCGAGGCCCTGGCCGATGCAGAAGTGGTCGTGACGATGCTGCCGAAGGGCCAGCATGTCCTGACCGTCTGGACTGATGTGCTGCGGTCCCTGCCGAAGGGGACCCTGCTGATCGACAGCTCCACCATCGATGTCGACAGCGCCCGCAAGGCGCATGCGATGGCCGGTGAAGTTGGCTGCCTTTCGCTCGACGCGCCGGTGTCCGGCGGGACCGGCGGTGCCGCCGCCGGCACGCTCACCTTCATGGCCGGCGGCTCCCCAGAGAGCTTTGCGGCCGCCAAGCCGCTGCTTGAGGTGATGGGCAAAAAGATCGTCCATTGCGGCGATGCCGGCGCCGGCCAGGCGGCGAAGATCTGCAACAACATGATCCTCGGCATTTCCATGATCGGCGTCTGCGAGGCCTTCGTGCTCGGCGAAAAGCTCGGCCTTTCGCATCAGGCCCTCTTCGATGTCGCCTCCACCTCGTCAGGCCAATGCTGGTCGATCAACACCTATTGCCCGGTGCCCGGACCCGTACCGACCTCGCCCGCCAACAACGATTACAAGCCCGGCTTTGCGGCAGCCTTGATGCTCAAGGATCTGCGCTTGTCGCAGGAGGCCGCCCTCTCCAGCGGCGCATCCACGCCTTTGGGGGCGGAGGCGGCGCAGCTCTACGGGCTCTTTGAAAAGCTCGGCAATGGTAATCGCGATTTTTCGGCCATTATCGAGATGTTTCGCGAGGCGAATTGAGGATTGCCCGATAGTTGGCCGGGGTGAGGGGCGAGGCACTAGGAGGCGGCGTCAACGAACATGCCTGACCTGCCGATCTCAATCGCTTCAACTCACCGCCACATGCCGCGCATCCGCGCACCCACATCGACGCGCACCTGTCGCGCCCGGATGGCGGCGGGGCTTTCGGCTTTCGCTTGTGGCCAGCCGCAAACCTCGAAAAACTGCAGCAATGTCGCCGGGATGAAGCGGGTGCGTGAGGCGAAGACATGTTTATCGCCCTGCGCATGCTGGCCATGCACGAAAAACCGTTGCGGGGTGACGAGGTCGAGATTGTCCTTCGCCCGGGTCATGGCGACATAGAGCAGCCGCCGTTCCTCTTCGATCTCGGCGGATGATCCGACGGCGAGATCGGCGGGGATGCAGCCGTCGACGGCGTTGAGGATGAAGACCTTCGTCCATTCCTGCCCCTTGGCGGAATGGATAGTCGAAAGGATCAGATAATCCTCGTCGAGCAGTGGCGCGCCTGCCTGATCGCTGGTCGCGTCAGGCGGATCGAGCGTCAGTTCGGTGAGGAAGCGCTCGCGCGAGCCGTAGCCCGCGGCAATCTGTTCGAGCTGGACGAGATCCGCCTGGCGCGTCGCAGCATCCTCATGCACGCGTTCCAGATGCGGCTCATACCATTGGCGAACCAGGCCGATTTCCGCCGGCCATCCGGCCTTGCCGCTTTTGACGTCCCGCATCGTCTCGACGAAAGCGGTCCAGTCGTCTCCCGTGCGCGGAGGCGGGGGAAGCTGCGTCAGCGCCGTGATCGGGCTTGCCTCCTCGCCGATCTGATCGAGCACGCGCTGTGCCGTGGAAGGACCGACGCCGGGCAGAAGCTGCATCAGGCGGAAGCCGGCCACGCGGTCTCGCGGGTTCTGGGCGAAGCGCAGCGCCGCCAGCATGTCCTTGACATGGGCGCTGTCGAGAAACTTCAGCCCGCCGAATTTGACGAAGGGAATGTTGCGCCGGGTGAGCTCCACTTCCAAGGGGCCGCTGTGGCTGGAGGTGCGGAAGAGCACGGCCTGCTGCTTCAGCCTTGCGCCGCCCTCGCGATTTTCCAGCACCTGGTCGGCGATGTAGCGCGCCTGATCGGCCTCGTCGCGCACCGTCACCAGCCGCGGGCGTTCCGTGCTCTGCCGCTCGGTGCGCAGGTTCTTGGTGAAGCGCTCCGAGGCAAGATCGATCACGGCATTGGCGGCGGCCAGAATGGGCTGTGTCGAGCGATAGTTGCGGTCGAGCGTGACGATATCGGCCGATGGCGTGAAAGCCTTGGGGAAATCGAGAATGTTGCGTACGGTCGCGGCACGGAAGGAGTAGATCGACTGCGCGTCGTCGCCGACGACGGTCAATCCTCGGCCATCCGGTTTCAGGGCCAGCAGGATGGAGGACTGCAGCCGGTTGGTGTCCTGATATTCATCAACAAGCACATGATCGAAACGGCTGCCGATATCCTCCGCGATCAGCGGCTCCTGCAGCATATGCGCCCAGTAGAGCAGCAGGTCGTCGTAGTCGAGCACGTTCTGCACCTGCTTCGCCTCGACATAGGCGGCAAAGAGATCGCGCAGCTGCTGCTCCCACATGGCGCACCAGGGGAAGAAGTCGCGCAGCACGCCGTCGAGCGGCGCTTCCGCATTGACGGAGCGCGAATAGATGGCAAGACATGTCGCCTTGGTCGGAAAGCGGTTCTCGGTCTTGGAGAAGCCGAGGTCGTGGCGCGCGAGGTTCATCAGGTCGGCGCTGTCTTCCCGATCGTGGATCGTGAAGGCCGGGTCGATGCCGATCTGTTCGGCATAGTCACGCAGCAGGCGCGCGCCGATGCCATGGAAGGTGCCGCTCCAGGCAAGCGCATCGGCGTTGATGCCGGCATTCGCACCCAGCACCTCGCGGCAGATCCGCTCGACGCGGCGGCCCATTTCGGCGGCGGCACGGCGCGAGAATGTCATCAGCAGGATCCGGCGCGGGTCGGCGCCCTTGACGATCAGATGCGCCACGCGATGGGCAAGCGTATTCGTCTTGCCGGAGCCGGCGCCTGCGATGACGAGCAGCGGTCCGGCGACATGGCCGTTGCCTGCGGTCGTGCCGTGTTCCACCGCCAGCCGCTGCTCCGGGTTCAATTTTTCCAGATAGGCGGCAGTCATCAATTCTCCTGGATGGACGAGGAAGCCGGGCACGATCCGCGACGAATCGCAGCCATGAAAATATCTGAGCGTTCTATGGATGTTCCGAATCGACCGGACCTGTCAAGCTTGGGGAAATTCCCTCGTCGATGCGAAGTTTTGCGTAAGAATTTCATTCGGATTTGGCCGAGGTGGCTCGAAAAGGACTTTGTTCGTTCTTATGTATCATGATGGCGCGGCAGTCTTGAGCATGGGTGTTAGTAGTGCGTTGAGTGAAGGTTTCCGAATATGAACGAAACGATCGCCACTGGGCTGCGCCTGCCTGGCGGACTGGTGGCTCTGCCGGATGGGCGCATCGCGCTTGTTGAGACGGATCCGAGTCGCCGCTATCTGAAGCTTTTAAGCACGAGCGGCGCCTATGAGGAGCTGTGTCGGATCGGCGGCAGCCCGACCGGAATTGCGATCGATGGGGACGGCTGCTTCTGGGTGGCCGGCGGCCCGGAGAATTCGCTCATCAGGCTCTCGCCGCAAGGCCGGATCCGCCAGGTGATAGAAGGGAGTGCCGACGGCCCGTTTCTCTATCCGAACGCGCTCGCTTTCGGTCCCGACGGCCTGCTTTACATGACCGATTCGGGCATTCGCCTCACCGACCTGCTGGAAAGAGGGCATATCCATCCAGATTTTTTCAAGGCTGCCTATAATGGCTGCGTCTATCAGATCGATCCCGCCGAAGGCCGGGTGATCCGCGTCCTGGCCGCCGGCCTGCTGCTTGCCAGCGGCATCGCCTTCGGGCCTGACGGGCTGCTTTACTACAGCGAGACGCTGACCGGAAAAATCCATCGGCAGATCGTCGGCGGACGGCAGGAGATGTTCGCGCAATCGATGACGTCGCCCGCGGTAAACGTGCTGCGCGGGCCATCGGGCCTGGCCTTCGATCGCAGCGGCACGCTTTATTGTGCCATGTCTGGCCTTGGCGAAATTTGTCTGATCGATACCGAGGGCAAGATGGCCGGCCATATCCGAACCAATGGCGCGCGACCGGGCGGCATCGCCTTCACCGTCGATGGCAAGCACCTGCTCGTCAGCGAACAGGAAAAGGGTGTCGTGGAGAAGATAACGGCGCCCCGTCCGGGCCTGCCGTTGCATATGCCGTCCATTTCCTGAAGTGCTTTACGATCTTCGGGTGGCGCTCGCGTGCATTTTGCTCGGTCTGCTTTCGTCCTGCTGACGGACATGCCCGGCGCCCGGGCATGTCCTGTTCTCATATATTGGCTGCTTATTCGGCCGCGGGGATCTGCTTGTTGTCCTTGCCGGACTTGTCGTCCGCCGGCTTGGCGTCGTTGGCGACAGCCTTGGCATGACGGCGGCGCCAGTCGCCGAGGAAGAGCAGGATCGGCGCTGCGATGAAGATCGACGAGGCGCCAGCGACAAGTATGCCGAACACCATCGGGATCGCGAAGCTGGAGACGGCGCTGCCGCCCCAGATCGCCATCGGCACCAGCGCCAGGAAGGCGGTGGCGTTGGTATAGAGGCTTCGCGCCAGGGTCTCGTTGATCGACTTGTCGATGATATCGCGCAGCGGCATCGACTTGTAGAGCCGCATGTTTTCACGCATGCGGTCATAGACCACCACCTTATCGTTCACCGAATAACCGACGAGCGTCAGGATCGCGGCGATGGCCGTCAGGTTGAAATCGAGGCCGGTGATCGCAAAGAAGCCGATTGCCTTGGTGATGTCGAGTACCAGCGTGACGATCGCGCCGACCGCGAACGGCCATTCGAAACGATACCAGATGTAGAACAGCATCGCCAGGCTGGCGATCACGACCGACAGGATGCCGGCCCAGGCAAGCTCGCCCGAGACCTTCGGACCGATGACATCGGTGCCTTCGATGGTCGCGCTCGGGTCGATCTTGATGATTTCTGCCTTGAGCTTGGTCACTGCCGCCGTCTGAGCCTCTTCGCCGCCGTCCTGGCGCTGGGCGCGGACAAGAAGGCTGTTATTATCGCCGAAGGACTGCAGTGAAATTTCGCCGAGGCCGAGCGTGTTCAGGCCCTCGCGGAACGTCGCCAGATCGGCCGCATCCTTGGTCTTCACCGACATCTGGATGCCGCCGCGGAAATCGACGCCGTAGTTGAGGCCCGGATGGATGAATAGCACCACCGAGGCGATCGACAGGATCGCCGAGACGGTGACGCCGAAGAAGCGGGCCTTCATGAACTGGATGTGCTTGTCATAGGGGCTGAAGGGGATCAGCGGCCTGATGTTGATCACCTTCAGCTTGCGGCGACGGGTGATGGCGATCATCACGACGCGCACGAAGGCGACGGAGGTGAACATCGAGATGATAAGGCCGAGACCCATGGTCACGGCAAAGCCGCGAACCGGGCCGGAGCCAAAATAGAACAGGATAGCGGCGGCGATCAGGGCTGTCATGTTGCCGTCGATAATCGTCGAATAGGCCTTCTTGAAGCCGTTATCGATGGCGGCGAAGGCGCCGCGGCCCTTGCGGGTTTCTTCGCGGATGCGCTCGTTGATGAGAACGTTGGCATCAACCGCAAGGCCGATACCGAGGACGACGCCGGCGATGCCGGGCAGTGTCAGCGTGGCGCCGACCAGCGTCAGGGCCGAGAAGGTCAGGATCGTGTGGATGAGCAGCGCAACATTCGCGAGAATCCCCCAGGCGCCGTAGAGCACGAAGATGAAGGCGGCAACCAAGGCGAAGCCGATCAGGCCGCTATAGATGCCTTTCTGGATCGCGTCGCTGCCGAGGTCGGCGCCGACGGTGCGCTCTTCGATGACCGTGAGCTTGGCGGGCAGGGCGCCGGCGCGCAGCAGGGCAGCAAGCGTGGTGGCGCTGTCTGCGGTGAAATTGCCGGAGATCTGGCCCGAACCGCCGGTGATCGCCTCGCTAATATTCGGTGCGCTCAACACCTTGTTGTCGAGGACGATGGCGAAGGGCTTGCCGACATTTTCGCGGGTGATTTCGGCAAAGCGGTTGGCGCCGGCGCTATCGAAGCGGAAGGTGACGAGCGGCTGGTGCGTGTTCGGATCGAAGCCGACGCGAGCGTCCGTCAGCCGGTCGCCGGACAATTCGATACGGTCGAGAACCGGATAGCTGGTGCCCCTATCGTCCTTGAGGATGGTGACGCCGGGGCCGGGATTGTTCGGATCGGCGTTGTCGGCAAGCAGGTGGAAGGACATCTTCGCGGTGGAGCCGAGAAGTTCGCGCAGGTGCGACGGGTCTTGCGCGCCCGGAAGCTGGACGAGAACGCGGTTCGGGCCGACGCGCTGGATGGTCGGCTCGGCGACGCCGACTTGGTCGACGCGCTTGCGGATGACTTCCAGGCTCTGCTGAACGGCGGAATCGACATTGGCGGAGATGCCCGCCTTCGAGAAGGACATCGCGATGGACGCGCCGTTCGGCGTGATGTTCAGGTCGGATTGTCCGGCCGAAAGGCCCGCGGTGATCGTATTGGCGAGCGTGTGCAGCTGCGTCACGGCATCGTTGCTCTGCGTGGCGTCATTGAGCGTCACGACGATCTGATCGCCGTTGCGGACGACCGAACGGACCTGGATATTCTTGTCGCGCAGTACGCGGCGTGCATCCTGCTGCAGCGACTGCAGCCGTCCGTTGGTCAGATCCTTCTCGTCGACTTCGAGCACGAGATAGGAACCGCCGCGAAGGTCGAGGCCGAGAGACACCTGGCTATGCGGCAACCAGGATGGGATTTTGCTGAGAGCCGCCGGCGGCAGCACATTCGGCAGGGCGATAAGAAGGCCAAGCAGGATGACGACTGTATAAAGCGCCACGAGCCATGGTGAGGTGCGCATGGGTATTATCCTTGAAAATACGCTGATGCCGGCGGTCGGGCCGCTGGCGGACTTAAGGTCATGTCGGAGATACGGCGCGTCCGCGCCGACAGCTTACGCGAAGTCGCTCGGAGGGCCGCGCGCGAAATAGGCGCTAAATGCCAGGGGTTCGAGCCGAGCAGCATCGCCGGGATGGCGTGGCTGCCAGGGCGTGGCCAGATAGCCGAGAGAGGGGAGGGGCGCGAGTATCGCCGGTCCGATATCATGCCAGGTGGCCTTCGGCGTTACCAGGCGGTCGGCAACGACGATGCCGCGCACCGGATCGCGCAGGGAAAGGTAGAGCGGTCGGCTATCCTTGCCGGAGGAGAGAGCATCCGCATCCGCGCGCGCGGCCAGATTGATGCCGCCACCGAGCGCCAGTCCGATATAGGCGAAAAACGCGACGAACAGCGAGGCGATCACGCGCGCTCCGGCGCGGTGCGTCCTGTCGTCTCTATCTTCGCTGTCGGCGGCGCCGAATTCGAGCGGGCTCAACGGTCGGAAATGCCTTTATTCCTTTGCCGGCGCGAACGCCGGCGGTTCGGTCATGATATCAGGACGCCTCGCGTCTTCATAGTGCGGCCTGTCATGATGCACTTGTGCGAACGGGTCAACCGTTGCGCTGGCGATTTCTTGCCGTCCTACGACAATGGTCTCCAAAGGCTCAGGGCTTGGGCGCAAGGCATGATGCTTCGACGCGATAGGCATGAAGCGTCTTGCCCTTCATGTCGCCGAACGGCGGCGACCAGCTCTTGATGAGGTCCACCTGGCTACCCGGACAGTCGAACGAGCCGTTGTCGATATACAGCACCGGCCCGGTCACATCGGCCGGCAGGGAGAAATTCTGCTCGTAGTAGTTATTGGGAAAACCGGCGAACTTGCGGGCATAGATCCGGAAGGGCTTGCCCTTCAACGTATAGTAAAGATCGGCGAGGATATCGCGATCCTCGGCCACGATGACCGGTGTCTTCGCCTCAGTCGCTATGTCGGCGATTTCCTGGCTGATGATGGTGCGGCCGACATAGCGCTTCATGACGAGATCGCCGTTCGGCAGCTTGATGTCATAGGCAAAGACCGTCATCACCGGGATGACGAAGGCGACGACGGCGCCGATGATCAGCGAGGTGCTCAATCCCTTCTTCGTCAGGCGGTAAAGCAGCCAGACCGCGAGTATGGTGCCGGCGGCATAGGCTGAGACCGCCCAGTTGGCATAGGCCTTGGCAAACAGGGCCTGCAGCGTGATCAGGGCCACGACGGGCACAGATAGCCAGAACAGCAGCTTTTCCCGGTCGTCGCTCTGTCCGCGGATCAGCCGCCATGTCGCCCACAGCAGGGCATAGAAGATGACCGGGCCGACGACGCCGAATTGCGCGCCGAAAAAGCCGAGCCCGTTGAGCACATGCTTCAAAAGGCCGTTGCTGCCACCATCCTTGCTCCATTGGGCAATGTTTTCGGTGTGCTTTATGGTCGCCGCATCATGAGCGAAGTTCCACCAGAGATTGGGGGAAACGACGATGGCGCCGACGATGGCGGCAATGGCAACGTCCCGCCAGGCGATGCGCGCCGAGCGCATTGTCAGCATGGCGATGCCGACCCCCGGCAAAAGGAAGAGCACCGAATATTTCGTCAGGAAGGCGATGCCAAGACTGGCGCCGAGGATGAAAGCCTCGAGCGCCGAAGACCGCTTGGTTAGGCCGAGAAAGGCCCAGACCGCGATCGTCACGAACAGGATCTGGATCGTGTCGGTCGATACCAGCACGGCCGAAAGCGAAGCGGCCGGAAGGGTGATGAAGATGACGCCGACCCACGGGGCAATCTCGCGTCCCTCCTCGCCGTCGATCAACCGCCGCGTGGTGCACATGAGCATCAGGGCGGTGGCGAGATGGAAGAGCGGCGCCGATATGCGGATCCAGAATGTCGAGTCCGACCCGGAGATCGTGTTGAAGAAACGGATCACCCAGGCGATCATCGGCGGCTTGGAATAGTAGCCGAAATCGAGATTCTGGCCCCAGAACCAATATTGCGCCTCGTCGACGAAGAGGTCGGTCCTGTTGACCAGCAGCATGAGGATACGCCAGAGCGTCCCTCCGAAGATGATCGCGAGGGCCACCTGCAGGGAAAGTTTCCGGGCAGTCGTTCGGGAATGGGTCGTGTCGAGCATTAACGGATGGGTCTCGGTGCCTGATCGTGAGGCTTAATACGGAACTATTGAGACCAAAGCTAGCTCCCGGTCATCCGGAAGACGGCGGCACACACCGACGTGGCCGCGAAGCGGCACGCATCCGATTTTGAAATCCGAGATCTGTTGCAGCGTGCCTAAAGGACGCGCGAAGCGGCTTTGCCGCGCGTCTCCTCGATGCGGCACAAAAGCATGAAGGCCGCAAGCGTCAGGCTGGCCATCAGCGAGGCGGTCAAACCAAGAACAATCATTGCTCTCTCCGTATCGACATCGAAGCTGTCTCTATCCCCTGAAGAGTAGGATATGAAGCTTGCTCGTGACTTGCGATCAGCGTCCTTACCGGTCGAAAAACTATATCTGAAAGTAATGCCTAATTTAGGATGAAATATTACCGAACGCCCCTTCTTCCGTCATTAACCTTCGGGCAAGGAATTAACCATAAATATTGAGCCTGAACGTCGGAATGGGAAAATTGTGACTCGTTCTCACCAGGCATGAAGCCGCCCCGTCGTACCGGGTCCGATCCGGTATTCATTTCATCAAACAGGTCCGCAGCAGACTTTGATGAACGAGCGAGCTTCAGCGCCGCGATCGATCGATCGAAGGCGATGACAGCCTTTCCTCGCCTCCTCATTGCGCCTGGCGCGGATCATCAGCGGTTTCGCCGGCGCTTGGGCGCGCGGCAGTTCGGCGGGGACGGGACGATATTGGCGCAGGATTCGCCATCAGATCAGGCAGGCAGGGCGCAGGCGGGCAGCCTTCGCGACCGCTTGCGTTTTGCTGGTCTCGATGCCGGACAGTGCGATACCTTGCGCCGCAACCGGCCGATGCTCGAGGCGCATCTGAAAGCCGGCCTGCGCGATCTCTTCCATCGTTTTCAGACGCACCCGGACGCGGCGCGCAATTTTTCCAGCGAAAATCAGCTCGAACGCCTTCAGGATCTGCAGTCCTCGCACTGGGATGTGCTGACGGACGCACGGTTCGACAGCCTCTACGCCGAACGCGTCAAGGTTCTTTCCGACAGCGAAAGCAAGATGGGTCTCGACCCGCGCTGGCATGTCGCGGGCCACGGCGTGATGCTGGAACACATTCTTGCCGGTCTCCTCGACGAAATGGGCGGTCGCGCCATCCTGCCCGGGGCCAAGCGCCGCGCCCGGGAGCTCGGCGAGCTCGTGACATCAGTCGTGCGCCTCGTCATGGTCGATGTCGAGATTGCGGTATCGCTGCGCTTCAACGAATTACGGGTCGGTCATCAGCGGGCGCTGGTCGAACAGCGGGCCGCCGATCGCGGCGAGGCGGCGGCGTTCATCGCCGAGCTCGCCAACGGCCTTGCCGATCGTGATCTGACGACCCGGATGACGACCGATTGTCCTGAAGCCTATGCCGAGGTCGCGGAAGCCTTGAACGCGGCGCTGGCGGACATCCAGCAACAGTTTTCGGCTTTGTCCGGCGGCGTACAGGCGGCGGAGGCGGCAAGCGACGCCCTTTCCCGTGCCTCAAACTCGCTGGCGGAAAAATCGTCCGAACAATCGCGTGCGCTTGCAGTCTCCGCGCGGCAGCTCGCGGAACTTGCCGAGCAGGTGCGCGGCAATGCGGCGAATACCCGCTCGGCCGAGCGGGTCACGGCATCGACCCGCGTGGCCGCGGAAGACAGCGGCCGGATCGTCGGCCAGGCGATCTCGGCCATGTCCGATATCGAGACATCAGCCGAAAAGATCGGCCAGATCATCGGCGTCATCGACGAGATTGCCTTCCAGACCAATCTGCTCGCCCTGAATGCCGGTATCGAGGCTGCCCGTGCCGGCGACAGCGGCCGTGGCTTTGCCGTCGTCGCGCAAGAGGTTCGCGCACTTGCGCAGCGTTCCGCCGATGCCGCGCGCGAGATCAAGGTTCTGGTGACGGGCACCAAGGCGCAGGTGGATGCCGGCGTCCAGATGGTCGGCCGCACCCAGGATGCGATCGGCAGCATCGTCCGCCAGGTGACCGATATCAACGAGGCGATCTCCGGGATTGCGGCGGCCAGTGACGAGCAGGTCGCCGGACTTAAGACGCTGACATCAGATATCGGCGGCTATAGCGAGCGTGCGGCAGCCGCCGGGAACGAGGCAAGCCGCTCCGAGGAAGGCGCCGATCATCTGCATAGCGTCGTCGTC
The DNA here is from genome assembly GCF_003627795.1 of Rhizobium sp. CCGE531. NCBI lineage: Bacteria > Pseudomonadati > Pseudomonadota > Alphaproteobacteria > Hyphomicrobiales > Rhizobiaceae > Rhizobium > Rhizobium sp. CCGE531. Next base: position 732,953 of record NZ_CP032684.1, read on the forward strand.
GAGCTCGGCCGGACCATTCGCGAGTTCCGTATCGAGCGCGAGCGGCGCCACGCGGCATCTTCAGCGCCGGTGAAAGCCGCTCAGCAGCGACAGATTCCCACCCGCGATGAGCCCGGCATCGGGCGGGACGAGGACGAGATGGCGGATTTCGACTTCCCGCCTCGCAGAACCGCAGCGGGAGGCGAGCGCAATGCCTATTGATCTTTCAGTTTCATGCACATGCGGACCGGTTAGTCCGATTTCAGACAACGAGGAATGAAGCGATGCCGAGCAAGAAAGGCGAAAAGACAATCAGTCTGGCCGCGGTGCTGGACCTCAACGAGGCTTCTGCCCTTCGCGGCACGTTGATGGGGATGCGCGGCAGCAATGTCGCCATCGATGCGTCCAGCGTCGAAAGGATCGGGGCCTTGTGCGTTCAGGTCATCATGGCCGCCGCCAAGACCTGGGATGAGGACAAGCTCTCCTTCACCTTCTCCAAGGTGTCGGATGCATTTCAAAAAACAATGCAGGTGATCGGGGTGGATATCTCCCATCTGCTTGCCAAGGAGATCCGGCAATGAAGAAAAAAGTGCTGACCGTGGATGATTCACGAACCATCCGAAACATGCTTCTCGTCACCCTCAACAATGCGGGTTTCGAGACCATTCAGGCCGAAGACGGCGTCGAGGGCCTGGAAATTCTGGAAGAAGCCAATCCCGACGTCATCGTCACGGACATCAACATGCCGCGCCTCGATGGCTTCGGGTTCATCGAGGGCGTGCGCCGCAACGACAGATACCGCGCGGTTCCGATCCTCGTGCTGACGACCGAAAGCGATGCGGAGAAGAAGAACCGTGCCCGCCAGGCTGGTGCGACCGGCTGGATCGTCAAGCCGTTCGACCCCGCCAAGCTGATCGATGCCATCGAGCGCGTAACCGCCTAAACAGGATCCACCCCTCATGGATATGAACGAAATCAAAGAGATTTTCTTCCAGGAGTGCGAAGAGCAGCTCGCCGAACTGGAATCCGGTCTCCTGAAAATGAATGACGGCGACCGTGATCCGGAAACCGTCAATGCCGTGTTCCGCGCCGTTCATTCCATCAAGGGTGGGGCAGGTGCCTTCGGTCTGGATGACCTGGTCGCATTCGCCCACGTCTTCGAGACCACGCTTGATTGCGTTCGATCCAACAAGCTGGAGCCGACCCAGGATGTCCTGAAGGTCATGCTCAAGGCCGCCGACGTTCTGGCGGATCTCACCAATGCCGCACGCGATGGCGGCAGTGTCGATCAGGCCCGCAGCCGCGGCCTGGTCAAGGAACTGGAAGCGCTGGCAAATGGCAATCCGCCCGCGCCCTCTGCCGCGGTCGTCATCGAGGCCGCTCCCAAGCCCGCGACACCGGCTGCGACGGACGAAAGCGGTTTCCAGCCGATCCCCTTCAGCTTCGATGACGATTTCGGTGGTGATGAGCCGGCCGGCGACGGCGTGCCGGCGTATGAAGTCGACTTCATGCCGCGCTCCGAGCTCTACGCCAAGGGCAACGACGCGACGCTGCTGCTGCGAGACCTCGCGCGGCTGGGCGAAATGAATATCTTTTGCGACATGGACATGTTGCCGGGTCTTCCCGATCTCGATCCCGAAAGCGCCTATTTCAGATGGACGATCTCGATCAAGACGGACAAGGGCGAAGACGCCATTCGCACCGTCTTCGAATTTGCCGAATGGGATTGCGATCTCGATATCAGGCAGGCCGAAGGCGGCGCCGGCTCCTCTGGCAACGACGAATTGCCGATGGTGCCTGTACCCTTCGATCTCTCCGCCCTTGATGATGACGGCGCCGCACCGGCCGCCGGACAAGTGAAGGAGGCAGCGGCTCCGAAGAATGATGTCGCCGCCGCCGTGGCCGCCGCGGAAATCGCGAGCAACGTCACCCAGCTGGCCTCCGCTACGGCGCGCGTCGAAAAGAAGGAAGCTGCCCTTGCCGCCGCCGCTGCCGCCAATGCGGCCGCCGCGCAGAACAACGCCGCCGCCGCCGGCGTCGGCCAGACGATCCGCGTCGACCTCGACCGCGTCGATCGCCTGATCAACCTCGTCGGCGAGCTCGTCATCAACCAGGCGATGCTGTCCCAGAGCGTCATCGAGAACGATAACAACGGCGCATCCTCGATCAACATGGGTCTCGAAGAGCTGCAGCAGCTCACCCGCGAGATCCAGGACAGCGTCATGGCGATCCGCGCCCAGCCGGTGAAGCCCGTCTTCCAGCGCATGTCGCGCATCGTTCGCGAAATCGCCGACATGACCGGCAAGTCGATCCGCTTGATCACCGAAGGCGAAAACACCGAAGTCGACAAGACTGTTATCGACAAGCTGGCCGAACCGTTGACGCACATGATCCGCAATGCCGTCGACCACGGTATCGAAACGCCGGAAAAACGCGCGACGCTCGGCAAGAACCCGGAAGGCACGGTTCGCCTGACCGCGAAGCACCGTTCCGGCCGCATCCTGATCGAACTTGCCGACGATGGCGCCGGCATCAACCGCGAGAAGGTGCGCCAGAAGGCCATCGACAACGACCTGATCCCGGCCGACGCCAATCTTTCGGACGAAGAGATCGACAATCTGATCTTCCTGCCGGGTTTCTCGACCGCCGACAAGATCTCGGACATTTCCGGCCGTGGCGTCGGTATGGACGTGGTCAAGCGCTCGATCCAGGCACTCGGCGGCCGCATCAACATCAGCTCCAGGCCGGGGCAGGGCTCGGTCTTCACCATGAGCCTGCCGCTGACGCTCGCCGTCCTAGACGGCATGGTGGTGACGGTTGCCGGCCAGACCCTGGTCGTGCCGCTGACGGCGATCGTCGAGACGCTGCAGCCCGAGGCTTCCGCCATCCATTCCTTCGGCTCGAACCATCGCCTGATCTCGATCCGCAACAGTTTCTGCCCGCTGGTCGATGTCGGCCGCATCCTGAACTTCCGGGCCACCCAGGCCAATCCGGTCGAAGGCGTCGCGCTGCTGGTGGAATCGGAAGGCGGCGGACAGCGCGCCCTCATGGTCGATGCCATCCAGGGCCAGCGTCAGGTGGTCATCAAGAGCCTCGAGGCCAACTACACCCATGTGGCGGGCATTGCGGCCGCGACCATTCTCGGCGATGGCCGCGTGGCGCTGATCCTTGATGTTGATGCCGTGGTCGGCGCTTCGCGCGGCCAGTCGCTGAAGCCCGAAATGTCTTACGCAGCGGTGGGGTGAGTTTATGTCCTATGCCGTCAAGAACCTGACCCAGGGGGTCCGCGAGCTGATCGCCTTCCGCATCGGCGACCAGGAATTCTGCGTCGACATCATGTCGGTCCGCGAAATTCGCGGCTGGACGCCCGCGACGACCATGCCGCATGCGCCTGGCTATGTGCTCGGCGTCATCAATCTGCGCGGAGCGGTCTTGCCGATCATCGATCTCTCCGCGCGGCTCGGCATGAAGCGCACGGAGCCGACGGCGCGGCATGTCATCATCGTGGCCCAGGTCAAGCGCAAGGCGGTCGGTCTTCTCGTCGCCGCGGTGTCGGACATCCTGACGATCACCGACGACAGCATCCAGCCGACACCGGAAGTCTCCTCCGATCACGAGCGGCAGTTTGCGCGCGGCATCGTGGCGATCGATCGTCGGATGATCTGCCTGATCGAGTTGGAAGCCCTATTCCCTGAAAGCGAAAGCGAGGCTGCATGAGCATGATGGGAGCTATGGATTTCAAGGCGTCTCCGGACGAGGTGCTGGCAAGCGGCGAATATCCGCTGACGCGGCGCGACCTCATGGAAATCGCCGCCATGATCTATGCGGATGCGGGCATTTCGCTCAACGAGAGCAAGGCGTCGCTCGTCTATTCGCGACTGTCGAAGCATATCCGCGCGCTGGGTCTCGCCGGTTTCCGCGATTACTGCATGCTGGTTTCCTCGCCGGCGGGAAGTGCGGCCCGACGTGAGATGCTGTCGCATCTGACGACCAATTTCACGCGCTTTTTCCGCGAAAACCATCATTTCGATCATCTGCGCGACGAGGTTCTGCCGGGCCTCTTGGCGCGGGCCAAGGCCGGCGGCCGGGTGCGCATCTGGTCGGCCGCCTGCTCCGATGGGCAGGAGCCCTATTCGATAGCGTTGACCGTGCTGGGGCTGATGCCGAATGCCGCGGACTTCGATTTCAAGATCCTGGCGACGGATATCGATCCCAAGATCCTCGGGCTTGCCCGCGCCGGCGCCTATGATGACACCGCGGTCGAAACGATCTCGCCCGCCATGCGCAAGCAATGGTTCCAGGAGGTCAATGTCCAGGGCAGGCGCAAATTCCAGATCGACGATCGCGTCAAGCGGCTGATCACCTTCAACGAGCTGAACCTGCTGGCGCAATGGCCCTTCAAGGGCATGTTCGACGTCATCTTCTGCCGCAACGTCGTCATCTATTTCGACGAGCCGACACAGACGAAGATCTGGTCGCGCTTTGCCGGCCAGCTGCATGACAGCGGCCATCTTTATATCGGTCATTCCGAGCGGGTCTCCGGCGACGCGAAGCACGTCTTCGACAATATCGGCATCACCACCTATCGCTATCTCGGCAAGAACGCGGGGAGGAAGCCATGAGTGCAGCTGCCCGTGTTCTTGTGGTCGACGACTCCCCGACCATGCGCGGCCTGATCACGGCCGTATTGCGCGCCGACCCGGAAGTCGACGTCGTCGGCCAGGCCGGTGACGCGCTTGAGGCGCGCGCCGCGATCAAGGCGCTCAATCCCGACGTCGTCACCCTCGACATCGAGATGCCGAACATGAACGGCCTCGAATTCCTCGAAAAGATCATGACGCTGAGGCCCATGCCCGTCATCATGGTCTCCACGATGACGCATCGCGGTGCCGATGCGACGCTCGCAGCCCTCGAGATCGGCGCATTCGACTGCGTCGGAAAGCCTTCGCCGGGCGAGCCGCATCCTTTCGGCGACCTGGCGGATAAGGTAAAGGCGGCGGCCCGCTCCCAGCGGCAATATGTCAAGCCGGCCGCCCAGCGCGTGCCGCCCCCGGCCGTTTCGGATTTCCGCGTGGGACGCAAGATCGTCGCTATCGGCTCCTCCACCGGCGGTGTCGAGGCACTGATCAATGTGCTGCAGAAATTCCCGGCCAACTGCCCGCCGACAGTCATCACGCAGCATATGCCGCCGACCTTCACGCGCAGTTTCGCGGAACGGCTGAACCGGCTCTGCGCGCCTGTTGTCCAGGAGGCGACCGATGGCGCGCGGCTGGAAATCGGCAAGATCTATCTGGCGCCGGGCGGCGAAAGGCACCTGCGGGTTGCCAACGCCTCTGCGCCCCATTGCCGTCTTGTAGACGGCGGGCCGGTGAACGGACATCGCCCTTCCGTCGACGTGCTCTTTGATTCGGTTGCCGAATTGGCAGGCCGCAATTCCGTCGGCGTAATCCTGACCGGTATGGGGCGCGATGGCGCCGCCGGTCTCCTCAAGATGCGCCACGCCGGTGCGCGCACCATCGGCCAGAACGAAAAGACCTGCGTGGTCTACGGCATGCCGAGGGTCGCCCACGAGCTTGGCGCCGTCGAACACCAGTTTCCGCTGAACGCCATTGGCGAGGAAATTTTGAAGATAACAGCCGCCCGAAAGGAAGGGAGCGAATAATGTCTCTAGCGGAGAAAATCAAAGTTCTGATCGTCGACGATCAGGTCACCAGCCGCCTGTTGCTGAGCGATGCTCTGACGCAGCTCGGCTTCAAGCAGATCACGGCCGCCGGCGACGGTGAGCAGGGAATGAAGATCATGGAGCAGCAGCCGCACCATCTGGTCATCTCCGATTTCAACATGCCGAAAATGGACGGGCTCGGTCTGCTGCAGGCAGTCCGGACAAACCCGACGACGAAGAAGGCGGCCTTCATCATCCTGACGGCGCAAGGCGACCGCGCGCTGGTCCAGAAGGCGGCGCAGCTCGGGGCCAACAACGTGCTTGCCAAGCCCTTCACCATCGAGAAGATGAAAGCCGCCATCGAGGCTGTCTTCGGAGCGCTGAAATGATCGTCGAGGGTGCTGCCCGTCGCGTGCATATCATTCAGGGCGAGTACAAGGTCATCAGCGATCCCGAAGTGGTGCTGACGACCATCCTCGGCTCTTGCGTGGCGGCTTGCCTGCGCGATCCCATCGCCGGCGTCGGCGGGATGAACCATTTCCTCCTCCCGGGAATGGCCAGCTCGCCGATGAGTGGCGGCGATGCGACGCGTTACGGCGTGCACCTGATGGAGCTTCTGATCAACGGCCTCTTGAAGAAGGGCGCACGGCGCGATCGGCTGGAGGCAAAAATCTTCGGCGGTGCCAAGACGATCGCGACCTTCTCCAATGTCGGCGAGCAGAATGCTGTTTTCGCCATGCAGTTTTTGAAAGACGAAGGCATACCGGTCGTCAGCTCCAGCACGGGCGGCGAGCATGGACGCAAGATCGAATTTTGGCCGATCTCCGGAAGAGCCAGGCAATACCCGCTGACCGGTGCGGAAACGCAGAAGACCGTTGCGCTGGAACAGCGTCCGGTCGTGGCTCCCAAGCCGGTCGACAATACGATCGAATTTTTCTGATCAGCGAGGCTTCCGCATGACCCCCTTCCAGCGCATTGAAACGGCAGCCAACGAGGAGACGCTTCCCGCCATCCTCCTGCGGGTCGTTTCCGAATTGCATGATGTCGCCTATCTGATCGAACGCATCGAGCCGCAGCTGCTCGATATCAGCGACGCCAACATGATGGCCTCGCCGGAGGCGATGAAGGTTGTTCAGGGCATCGACCTTGCGGTGCAGAAGACCCGCGGCATCGCCGAATTCATCGACACGATCGCCGGAACCATGCCCGAGGGCTGGACGGTCGATCTGGCAACGGCATTGAGCCTGGTCAAGCTGACGGAGATGCAAAAGGCGCTTGGCGGCGGCGGTTTCCACGCACATTCTCAGCCCATGGCGAAGGCTGCCGGCGATTTTGATTTCTTCTGATCCGGCCGGCGGCAATGGATACTGTTTTTCTTATATAATCCGCATCGTTTCCTACGACTTTTTCCTGGTTTTTCCAGCCGGACGAAACGCTCGCACAAGTTTCGATTTCTATTTTCGCCGCAGGGTGCAAAGCCATCAGGTCTTTGACGAATCGTGCGAGAACAGAATGAATCTGTTAAATCAATTAGTTCCCCTGCTTCGGAATATTCAGAATCTCGGGAGAACGCGGCTGATGATCCTGGGAGGTGTCGGCGCTGTCTCCATGCTGCTGATCCTTTTTGCGGCCCTTTACGTCAATAAGCCCGCGCAGGAGACGCTTTATGTCGGCCTGGATGCGACCGATCTCAACCAGATCAGCATCGCTCTCGCAGAGGCAAAGATCAATTTCCAGGTCGGCACTGACGGCACGAGCCTGACCGTTCCGGCCGGCATGACCGGCAAGGCCCGCGCCCTGCTCGCCGAGCGCGGCCTCCCCAATAGCGGCAAGGCCGGTTACGAGCTGTTCGATAATGTCGGTTCGCTTGGCCTGACTTCCTTCATGCAGGAAGTCACCCGCGTGCGCGCACTCGAGGGTGAAATCGGCCGCACCATTACCTCGATCGCCGGCATCAGCGCCGCCCGCGTCCATATCGTCATGCAGGACGTCGGCAATTTCCGGAAGGCGGATCAGAAGCCGACGGCGTCCGTCATGATCCGCGCCAGCGCGGAAGCGGCCCGCAAATCCGCGGCGGCTATCCGCCACCTTGTCGCCTCCGCCGTTCCGGGCCTGGAGGTCGATGACGTCACGATCCTCGACTCGACGGGGCAGCTGCTTGCATCGGGTGATGACGCGAGCAATGGCGCCCTGAGCCGCAATCTCGGCATCGTGCAGAATGTACAGAGCGAAGTCGAATCCAACATCAACAAGGCGCTCGCACCTTTCCTCGGCACGGACAACTTCCGCTCGAGCGTCACGGCGCAGCTCAACACCGACAGTCAGCAGGTGCAGGAAACCACCTACGATCCGGACTCGAAAGTCGAACGCTCGGTCCGCACGGTGAAGGAAGCGCAGAAGTCGCAGCAGAACCAGCCCGACACCGCCGCAACCGTGGAACAGAATATTCCGCAGGCGGCCCCGCAATCCGGCGGCAAGACGCCGACGTCGAACGACCAGTCCGACAAGCGCGAAGAGCAGACCAACTACGAAATCAACAGCAAGATGACGGCGACGACGCGCAACAGCTACAAGATCGAAAAGCTGTCCGTCGCGGTGGTGGTCAACAAGGGCCGCATTGCGAAGATGCTCGGCGAAGGCGCGGATCAGGCCAAAGTCGATGCCTATATCGCCGAGATGCAGAAGATCGTCGCGACGGCCGCTGGCGTCGACACGGCGCGCGGCGACATGGTCACAGTCAACGCAATGGATTTCCTCGACAACCAGCTGCTTGAAGATACATCTTCCAGCTTCAGCATCACGGACATGCTGAGCCGCAACATGGCCGGCATCATCAATTCGCTCGCCTTCGTCGCGGTCGCCTTCCTCATCGTCTGGATGGGCTTCCGTCCGCTGATCCGCTCGCTCGGCGGCTCCGCAAATGGCACGGCATTGCCGGAAGCGGCCGGGCTGGAATTGCCGGACTTCGCGCCTGCCGTGGGTGGTCCCGGCGCGGCGCTGATGGACGGCTTCGGCTCGGACTTCGGCTTCGACGGCACCGACGATATGCTGACGATGGGCGACGATGGCGGCACCTTCAACCGTCGCGTCAAGGAAGGGCCGGAGCGTCGCCTGTCGCGCATGGTGGAAATCAGCGAAGAGCGCGCCGCAAAGATCCTCAGAAAATGGGCTGTCGACCAAGCGGCCTGAACAAAGGACCGGGAGATCTCCCGGTCCTTTTTCGTTACAGCAACGGCGGCGCGTTAATCTTGCCGATATTTGCCGTTTCAACTGTGATCAATTAGCCGCTTCCAAGTAAATTGACGCGTTCGTAAGATGGAATTTCCCCGGATATCCAGTTGCTGGGTAGAAAGAATCGACTTACAAACGGCATGCCTATTGCGTAATAGCCGTGTATTGGGAGCCAATTGGCCCTGGTTTTCCGCGTTTCGCATGTTTAAAGCGTCTGCAGATTCCGGAGCGCGGAAAAATCAGTTCATGCTTCGTGGATCGAGTTGGCGGCGGTCCATGCCAGCACGATTGCCGACGTGAAATTCAGAGATGGGTGCGCTCATCTCCCCGCTTCCGCCGGGATGTATTTGTGTCGCGGTAGAGAATATCCGGCTTGGACGCTTATGGAGAATCCTTGTCGATTTTCCGGTGTGACCTGCCGGTTTCTGATGAAACAATGCTCTCGTTGACGGCCTATCGCCCAACAGTGGCAGGAAATGCAAGTATGGACATGCAGATATCGCAGGCGAGCAGAGGCGATAGGGATGTGCGACCAGCCGTGCCTGCCGGAGCCATGTCACGCGAGCAGCTCGTTCCGCACCTGAATGCCGTTTCGGGCCCGGCCTATCTACAGGCCGGCCTGCATGCGTTGGCCAGCTATGCCGGCGCCTCCCACTATCTGCTCGTGCGCTCCGATCTTATCCAGGAAAGCGGCCTCGACTTCGTCATTGCCTCCGATTGGCCCTTTGATCTCGTCAGGCGCCTGGCGGCCGAACTGACCAGCGGTTATAGCCGCATCGGCGAGCTGGAAAAATGCCTGTCGTTGTTTCAGCCGAACGTCGCGCTCTTGCCAGACGACGTCACCCTGCCTGATGGCGTCGGCCGGCAATATCATGCCCTGAGCTTCAATGTCGGGCGTACGCGTTTCTCTCTGCTGTTGCTGGCGCGTGAAGCAGCGATGCTTTCATCGGAGCGGTTGCGCGATGTCGGCCTGCTGTCGGGCTATCTCGCGAGCTCCACCCGGTGCGCCGAAGGCAAGCCGGAGCGCGATTTCGATCTGACCGAGCGCGAGCTGGAATGCCTGTCCTGGATCGCCGAGGGCAAGACGAGCGACGAGATTGCCATGATTCTCGGGATCTCGCGCAACACCATCAACAATTACATCACCAGCGTCATGCGCAAGACCGCCACCAAGACCCGCTCGGAGGCCATCGCCTTCGCGGTGCGAAACAATCTCGTTTAAGGGCTTACCGGATGCGCTATCAGCCAGACAGGACGACGGATAGGCCGAACGAATCGCGGCTTAGCCGTTCCGGCAGGATTTCTGGCCGCTCCGATCTCTTTCCGAAGCTGGTGTCGATGCAGAAGCTGATCGATGCGCAGCATTTCGCCGTCTATCGCCTTCATGGCTCCGGCCTGCCGCACAAGCAGCGGCTGGTATGCGAACTCGACAACTGGGGCTCGGCCAATTCCGTCGTCGGCAAATCCTTCGTGGAAGCCTATGGCGAGGCCATGATCGAGCATATCGACAAATCGCTGCTTCCGCTCATGTGGAATGGGCGCGATAGCGACAGCACGGCCGAGACGCCGGACTTTGCCGTTTTCACGCAGCGCTTGAAGCCGCATCTTCTGCCCTTCGCCGGCGTGGCTTTTCCGGTGCGGCTGGGCGCGGTCGGCAACGGCTATATCGTCTTCACGGCGAAGTTCATGGATCTTGCGAGCGACATGATCATCGAGCTGCATGGCCGCAGCTGCCAGATCATGATGGAGCTTCTGTCGCTGGATGAGCGCCGCTCGCAGACCACCGAAGCATTGAGCGAGCGTGAGATTGCCTGCCTGCAGCTTGCCGGTGACGGGCGCATCAGCGAGGAAATTGCCGAAAAGCTGGGATTATCGGTCCATACCGTCAATGCCTATCTCGGATCGGCGACGATCAAGCTCGACAGCGTCAACCGGATCCAGGCAATCGCAAAGGCGATCCGCTTCGGCTACATAAGCTGACATTGCAGCGCCTCGGCGAATCATCTCTGCAAATTTCGAAATGGTGAATCTCTTCAGATTGCGTAGGCCGCTTCGCCGCGAATGACGTAGCACGCTTCTTTCAGGCTGCGTGCGAGCAGCGCCGTGTTCTCGTCCGGATCGGCTGATGCCCTGTCGAAGGCGATGTGATTGATCTCGATGCCGGCATAGTGCTCTGTCAGCGCCAGCTTGGCGTAGATGGTGACGCCCTGTGGCTTGATTTCCAGGTCGAGCGTGACCTCCGCCGGCCCGCCCCAATCGAGCTTGTAGTCACCGCCAAGCCCGAAATTGATGGTGCCTGGAAGGAAGTAGAGCTCGGCGGCCGAGGCTACGAGGTCACCGAGATTGCCGTATCGTTCGAAGCGCAGCAGCGAGATCAGGTCAGCTGCGTCGAGAAGGCGCAGCTCGCTGGCGACGGGGCTGATGGCTTCGGCTAGTATTTGTTCGCGCTGGGCAGAGTAGGGGCATTTTTTCATTTGGTTTATCGTACCCGTTTTCTATTCGACTGCGCGGCGTAGATCCGATGGATGAGCTCGGCGACAGCCTTGTAAAATACTGACGGTATGACGCTATCAACCGAGACTTGCGCAAACATGGAGCGCGCGAGCGGCGGATCTTCGAAAACGGGAATATTGTTTGCCTCGGCTATCTCTCTGATCTTCAAGGCAATCAGATCCTGGCCCTTGGCGACGACGACAGGCGCATCGTTTTCCGCTTGCACATAGCGCAGCGCAACGGCGAAGTGAGTCGGGTTGGCGATGACGAGGGTGGCGCGGGGCACCTGCTTCATCATGCGGCGGCGGGCGCGGTCGCGTGCGACCGAGCGCTGGCGCGATTTAACGATGGGGTCGCCCTGGGACTGCTTGTGTTCGTCCTTGACCTCCTGCTTGGTCATTTTCAGCTGGTCGAACCAGTGGTAGCGGCTCCACAGCAGGTCGGCGATGCCGACGATCGCGGTTGCCATCAGCACGATGACGAGGATCCGCTGAACCACCGTCGACAGGCGCACGAAGATGGTCTGCGGATCGGAAACCATCGAATCGATTGCGTGGAAGAACTGGCCGCGCAACACGAAAAACATGACGATGCTGACGAGCACGATCTTTGCGAGCGATTTGCCGAATTCCACCAGGCCGGTCGCGCTGAAGATGCGCTTGAAACCCGACGCGGGCGATATGCGCGAAAACTGCGGCCGGATTCGCTCAAGGACAGGTGTGGGCAGATTCTGGAATATCGAGGCGCCGACGCCGAAGACGAGGAACAGCACCACGGCGGGCAACACCATGTTTCCGGCCTCCCAGCCTATGCGGGTAAACAGGGAGATGGCGTCGGGACCCGTATCGAGCCGCCATTGATCCGGCTTTTCGAAAAGATCGCGCAATACCTCGCCCATGCGGCCCATGCGCGCCGGCAGGAAGAAGGTGACGTAGATGACCGTTGCCAGCATGGAGGCAAAGAGCGTCGCCTCCCTGGATTGGGGCACATTGCCCTTCTCGATGGTATCGCGGAGTTTCTTCTCCGTCGGTCGTTCTGTTTTACTGTCCTTGTCTTCGTCAGCCAAAGCAGCCGCCCTTTGCGAAACTGAAAGGGGCCGCGCATCATACGCGGCCCGGTTCTGAACAGTTTAAGACGATTTAGCTGAGTCGCGCCGAGGTCACGCTGCTTCTTCCACAGGCGTATTTTCCTTGGGCTTGAGCTCGATCTGGCCGGAATTGGCAAGCCGGATGGCTTCCTGGGCGATGGCGCGCCGGGCAATGGCGATTTCGCGCGGATTGATGCCGGTATTGCCCATCTGCAGATCGGATTCGATCATGCGGCGCTGACGCGGGCTGATCGAGGACAGAACGACCTCGCGAATCTCGTTGCCGGATCCCCGCAGCGCCATCGTCAGAATGTCGGAGGCGATGTCGTTGAGCAGCAGCACGCGGCTCGGCTGCGGCATGCGCATGAGATCGTCGAAGAGGAAGATCTTCGGGCGGACCTTCTCGACCGATTCCTTGTTGATCGATTCCAGCGAGGTCAACAGGGTATCGACCTGCGGCTTGTCGAGCTCGTTCATCAGGTCGGCGACCTTCGCGGAGCCGGACGTGCTGCGTTCGGCATCGATCTCGGCCATCAGTCCGAGCACGCGGTTATCAATGATCTGGGCGGCCTTGGGGCTGACGTCCTTGATATTGACGGTGCGGTTCATGACATCGGCGCGCTGGGCTTCGGGAAGCTGCAGCAGGATCTTCGCGCCGAAGGCCGAAGGCATCATGGACAGCACGTAGGCGATGGTCTGCGGATGCTCCCGCAGGAAGAACTTGGCGACGAAGACCGGGTCGGCTTCGCCCAGGCGATCCCAGATGGACGTCTCATAGGCCTGGAACGCGGTGCGTCGGCCGAGCAGGCTGTCCACCTCGTCGGGCGTAAGGCCCTCCTCGAGAATGCTCTCGATGGCCTTGGCGTTGTCCATGAGACCGGCGCCCTCGGTGAAGAGGTCTTCGAATTCCGCCACGAGCTGCGCGAGCTCGTCCGGCGGAATGAGCCTCAGCGATTGCGCCGAGGCAATGATCATCTGCAACTCGTTCTGCGTGAAATATTTGAGCAGCCGTCCAGCTACCTGCTTTCCCATTGCGAGAAGGACGGCCGCTGCTTTTTCAGTCTGAGTCAACGGTTTCTCGGCTAGTGCGCCGCTGAAATCGTCAAAGTCCATCATGGTCTTCATCTCCATCCCGCAGGGGGAGTGGGCTCATCCTGAGCCGGTTCAGCTTTTCTTCGTGTTGTAGATTTCCGTGAGCTTGATACCGAACCTGGTGTCATCATGTTCCAGAACGGTAATTTCGCCCCGGCCGATCTTGCGGCCGTTCACTGTGATCTCGACGGGTTCGCCGATCTTCTTGTCGAGCGCGATGATTGCGCCCTCGGTCAGATTCATCAGGCCCGACACCTGCATGCGGCTGCTGCCGAGCACGATCTGGACGTCGATCGGGATATCCATGATCAGGTCGAGATTGGCCGTCAGTGCGCTGCCGGGGGCCGCAGGCGCCGCGGAAACGCCGCCGAAGTCACCATCATCGAAGGCGGGACCGGAATTGTCGTCGCCGAAATCGCCAAAGGTAGAAAGGTCGGTGCTCGTTTCCGCGCCGAACGTATCGGCGTCGAAATCAGGCAGGTCGCCGTCGCTATCCTTCTTCAGAACGCCGCGAAGACCGTCGATGGCCTCGTCCAGGGCGGCGTCGCTGCTTGAAACTTCCAGCGATTCCTCGCTGCTTTGCTGTATCGTCTTCGTAGCCATGAAATCACTATTCCAGTTGAAACTTGCCTCAAGCTGCCGTGGGTGGACGATCGACCACCCGCCAGCCGGTCAATTCATCAGGTGCCGAAGAAGCTCGTCGTCGGAATTGACGTTATCCTTGACGCGCACCGTATAATTTTCGCCAGAACGGCCGAATTCGCAGATGTAGAGATCCTTGCTGTTGGCGCTGACCTCGACCCGGACCTCGTCGGTATCCATGAAGGGGATGACATCGCCGACCGCGAGCTTGGAAATGGTGTCGAGCGTCAGTGACTGCAGCCGGACGCGTGCCTCCAGAGTCACCTGCGAGCGGCGTACCTGCTCGCTGAGCTGATCGGACCACGCCTGGGAGGCGGTCGTCGGGTTCTTGGCGCGCGGCGCGCTGACGACGGTGCGCAGCAGATCGCATTGCGGCACGATAATGACGATGTGGGAAATCGATTTGCCGAGCGAGATCGCCATGGTGATCGCGGCCGCGAAATCATTGCCCTCGTCGCCGACGGTTTTCGGGCGATCCTCGACGTTGTAGGGCGGGTCGAGATAGGGTTCGAAGCCGCCGGGCGCATTGACGGCCGAGCGCAGCACATTGGCGATCTTGTCGAACATCATGACGGAGAGGTCGAGCTCGATCACGGAAAGCGGCCGGGCGACGGCGGCTTCCATGTCTTCCGGGCGGGCGCCCAGCATGTGTTCCATCAGCGTCATGATGAAACCGGCGCCGCAGCCGAGGACGAATTTCGGCGCCCAGTTGCGCAGCGAGCCGTTTACGAGGGCATGGTTGCCGCCCAGTCCGGCGATCAGGTCGCTCATCGGACCGGACTGACAGCCGGCATAGGCGATATTGACATCCAGACCGGTCTCGCTCTTGACGATGTCGGGCAGGAATTCGGCATAGACTTGGGTGAAGGTGGCGCCGAGCTTGGCAAGCGCTGCCTGATCGCCGAGATTGCCGGTGAGCCTGGCAAAGAGGGTGCGGTCCATCGTCTGTGCCTTATACGCGGGTTGCTGGCTCATGATCGTCAGGCTGCCTTGCTTTCACCGCCGGGGTTCATCATTTCCTGCTCGACGGCGTCGATCGAGGGACGCTCGTAGGAGGAGATGGTCTTGCGGCCGTATTCGAGCGCGACCTGTGGCACCGATCCGTTCATGTAGGCGAGCAGCGTCTGCTTCACGATCACGTAGAGGCGATGCTGCTTGTTGCGCACGACCTTGATCTGCGAAACCAGCGGCGCGCAGACCGAATAGGACAGGATGATGCCGAGGAAGGTGCCGACCAGCGCCGAGCCGATGAGATGGCCGAGCACTTCGGGCGATTCGTTGATGTGGCTCATCGCCTTGATGACGCCGAGAACGGCGGCGACGATACCGATCGCCGGGAAGGAATCGCCCATGATCGTGATCGCGTGATAAGGCTTCATCTTGTCGTGCTGCATCGTCTCGAGCTCTTCGTCCATCAGCGCCTCGATCTCGTGCGAGCGGGCGTTGCCGATGATGATGAGGCGGACATAATCGCAGATGAAAGCCGTCAGATCCTTGTTCTTCAGAACCGTCGGCGCGGCCTTGAAGATCGTCGATTCATCCGGATTGTCGATATGGGCCTCGATCTCGTTGCGCGACTTGGTGCGTAGGTCGCGCATCAGGGCATAGAGCGCGCCGAGCGTGTCGAGATAATCGCGCTCCTTCGGCACCTTGTGGCTGAAGGCTTCTCCGAGCGCTTTGCCCGAATCCTTCACCACTTTCATCGGATTAGCCATGATGAAGCCACCGAGACCGGCGCCTGCGATAATGACAAATTCGAAGGGCTGGAACAGTGCCCCCACGTCTCCGCCCATGGCCATGAAGCTGCCTATGATGCAGCCGCAGGTCACTACAAATCCGATAATAATATTCATCGCCGGTCCACACACCTGAACGTTGCTTCATATGATGAACTAGGGGAGCTGCCTTGCGTGAGGCTGTTCGATGGGCCTGCGGAAGCGCTTTTTGCCTTGTCAGCTTCGCACAAGCCAAGCCCTGCAGGATGACGGCTAAGGGCATCCATGCCCCGCTAACGAAATGTAGGAGCGCCGGTGGCGTTTCCTTTCCCGTTATTCTCCAATGTCCGGAGGGCGTTGAAAATGCAGTCTGGTATCTATGTCGCGCTATCGTCCCAGATGGCGCTCGAGCGGCGCCTGACCACGATCGCCGATAATTTGGCCAATGTGAACACGACGGGCTTCCGCGGCACGGAGGTCAAGTTCGATCAGGTCCTCAGCAATACCCAAAACAAGCTCAACGCCAAGGTCGCCTTCGTCTCGCAAGGCAATGATTACCTCTCCACCGACAATGGCGAACTTCAAAATACCGGCAATCTCTTCGATTTCGCGGTCAAGGGCGACGCCTATTTCGGCCTCAACACGCCGGCAGGCCTGGTGATCACGCGCGACGGCCGTTTCACCATGACCGACAGCGGTGCGCTGGTCTCCACGCGCGGCTTTCCCGTGCTCGATCCCGGCGGGGCCCCGATCCAGCTCGATCCGGCGGGCGGCGCCCCGACCGTTGCATCGAACGGCGTGATCACGCAGAACGGCCGGAGCATGGGTCAGATCGGCCTCTATAGCGCTGATGTCGGCAAGGGCTTCCTGCGCTACGAAAACAGCGGCATCCTGCCGACCGATACGCCTCAGCCGGTGATCGACCGTTCGAATATTGGCATCGCCCAGGGCTACCTGGAAAACTCCAATGTCAACGGCATGCGGGAAATGACCAACCTGATCGAGGTCAGCCGCGCCTTCGACAATATCAGCACGCTCACCAGCAGCAGTGAGGGCACGCTCACCGACGCCATCAAGACCCTCGGCGGCAGCCAGTAAAGAGGCGGATGATGGTCGAGGATCGGTTGCCGGAAGGCGCATTGTCGCCGAAGCTTTCGCATATGGCCGTTCTGGCGGGCCAATATGCGATGGCGGAGAATGCCGTGGCCCATGGCGGCCATGTGCGCACCATCGCCGCCGGGCACTACACCGTCGCGGGCCTTTCCAGGCAGGTGCGTCTCGGCGATTTCGTCGC
The DNA here is from genome assembly GCF_003627795.1 of Rhizobium sp. CCGE531. Taxonomy (NCBI): domain Bacteria; kingdom Pseudomonadati; phylum Pseudomonadota; class Alphaproteobacteria; order Hyphomicrobiales; family Rhizobiaceae; genus Rhizobium; species Rhizobium sp. CCGE531. The sequence continues at coordinate 750,148 of NZ_CP032684.1, forward strand.
GCATCGTTCCCAGACCGGCATTCACCTCGGCGAAGTCGTCCGCGTCGAGCCGGAACTCACCTATGTCTGTCCGATCGAACCGGGCGAGCCGATCGGCATTCAGGACACCATCATCCGCAAGGGCGCCTTCCGTATTGCGCCCGACGAAAGCTGGTGCGGCCGCACGATCAATTCGCTGGGCGAACCGATCGACGGGCTCGGGCCGCTGACGGCGGGTCTGGAATCGCGCTCGATCTCGAATACCGCCCCGCCGTCGATGACGCGCAAGCGCGTCGAAACCGGGTTCAAGACCGGCGTGCGCGCTATCGATATCTTCTCGCCGCTCTGCCTCGGTCAGCGCCTCGGCATCTTCGCCGGCTCCGGCGTCGGCAAATCGACGCTGTTGTCGATGCTGGCGAGAGCCGAAGCCTTCGACAAGGTGGTGATCGCGCTCGTCGGCGAGCGCGGCCGCGAGGTGCGCGAATTCATCGAGGATACGCTGGGTTCGCACATGCAGAAATCGGTGGCGGTCGTCGCGACGAGCGATGAAAGCCCGATGCTGCGCAAGATGGCGCCGCTTTCGGCCATCACCATCGCCGAGCATTTCCGCGACCAGGGCGACAATGTGCTGCTGATCGTCGATAGCGTCACCCGTTTCGCCCATGCCATCCGCGAGGTGGCGACCGCATCCGGCGAGCCGCCGATCGCGCGCGGCTATCCGGCTTCGGTCTTCACCGAGCTGCCGCGCCTTCTCGAGCGCGCCGGCCCGGGACCGGAGGGCACCGGCACGATCACCGCCATCATTTCGATCCTTGTCGATGGCGACAATCACAACGATCCGATCGCCGATTCCACCCGCGGCATTCTCGACGGCCACATCGTTCTCCAGCGCAGCCTTGCCGAGGAAGGTCGCTACCCGCCGATCGATCCGCTCGCATCCGTATCGCGTCTCGCCCGCAAGGCCTGGACATCCGATCAGGAAAAACTGGTTTCGCGGCTGAAGGCCCTTGTCCACCGCTACGAGGAGACGCGCGATCTGCGCCTGATCGGCGGCTATCGCCAGGGCAGCGACGCCGATCTCGATATCGCGGTGCGCCAGGTGCCGATCATCTACGACATTCTGAAGCAGACGCCGGGCGAAGAGCCGTCGGCGGATGCCTTCACCGATCTTGCCACCGCTCTCAGGAACGCCTCGGGCGGCGTTCCGGTCAGGGGCAAGTGATGATCGCCAGGACGCTTAGCTCGATTGTTCCTTGCCCGCATCCGGCCGGGCATTGCCGAATTTCGTGCCGGAAGAGGGGCCAGAAGTGAGAGAATCCGACGCAGACGATCCGGTCGCCCCGCCGAAGCAGGCAAGAAAGCGAACCGTTGCGGACAAGGCGCTGGCCTTTACGGGGCTGGCGCTTGCCGGCGCCTCGGCCTTCTTTCCCTGGTACGTGTTTCTCAATCCGGACAAGTTCGGCATCCACGTGGCTGAAGGCGATCACACGCGCGATCTGCCGAATTGGCCCGGCCGCGAGATCGTCAGCGTCTCGCCGCTCGCCATGGTCAACAAAAACCCAAGCGCGCCGAAGGATCTTATTCCCGATCCGCTGACGACGGCGACGGTCAGCAATGCCGGCCGCGAGGACGACAAGGGGGAACCGGCCGACCAGCAGCCATTCCCCGGCAAGTCACCGTTCCACCTGCTGCACGTCGCAAATGGCCGCGCGCTCATCGAGGATGATACCGGCATGTATGTCGTGCGGGTCGGATCGGTTCTGCCCGACAACAGCCAGCTGGCTTCGATCGAACAACGAGACGGAAAGTGGGTCATCGTCACGTCGGCGGGCGATGTCTACGGCAACAATTGAAAGACCCGCAAACGCCGGGATTTCAGGCATTTCGAAGACCTTTACAGGAACGCATTTCCCGCAAGTCCCACGCAAGATTATCCCGCTAGGTTTCAAGTGTAAGAACGGAGAGAAGGCCATGCAACCCATACAGCTCTTTGACCTGGCCTCGCGGCAAGCCGAGTGGCTCCAGGTGCGTCAGGAGGTTGTTGCCGGCAATATCGCCAATGCCAATACGCCGAAATATCGCGCCAAGGATGTGACGCCGTTCCAGGCCGTTCTGGATAATCAGAACGCCAACATGGTCCGGACCGATCCCGCGCATCTTTCGGGCAATGAATTCAGCACGAGCGGCAACGTCAACGTCGATGAGGCGCCGCTCAGTCAGGAAATTGGCGTCCAGGAATCGGGTAACACCGTCGGCCTGGAAGACGAGCTCGCCAAGGCCGGTGACATCAAGCGCCAATACAGCTTGAACACCGCGCTTATAGGCTCCTTTCATCGCATGATGTTGATGGCCGTAAAACAATAGATGAAGTGAAGATGTCATGGACCCCTTATCAGCCGCATTGAAAATTGCAGGCTCCGGCCTGGAGGCTCAATCGACTCGTCTGCGAATCGTCTCCGAAAATATCGCCAACGCCCGTTCGACGGGCGATACGCCCGGCGCCGATCCCTACCGGCGCAAGACGGTGACCTTCGGCGCGGAAATGGATCGCGCCAACGGCCTCACCACGGTTGGTGTCAAGAAACTCGGTGAAGACACGGGCAAGTTCGTCGAAGAATACGACCCCGACAACCCGGCGGCGGATCAGAAGGGCTACGTCAAGATGCCCAATGTCAATGTCCTCGTCGAGATGGCCGATATGCGCGAAGCCAATCGCTCCTACGAGGCCAATCTGCAGACGGTCCGGCAGGCCCGTGATCTCATCTCCTCCACTATTGATCTCCTGAAGAACCAATGATCGACACGATTAAGAATGTAGCCTCCCTCTCGGCGACCCGCGGCCTCGGCAGCATCGCCACGGATCTGACCTCCGCCGCCTCCAGCGCGATGAACGCCTCGCCGGCCGTCGCCATGGGAGCGGATGCCGGAATGAGCTTCGCGTCGGTCATGTCGAACGTCGCGAAGGATTCCGTCAATTCGCTGAAGGAAGCGGAAAACGCCTCCTTTGCCGGTATCAAGGGCACGATGAGCACCCGCGAGGTGGTCGACAAGGTCATGCAGGCCGACCAGACCCTGCAGACCGCGATCGCTTTGCGCGACAAGGTTGTCTCAGCGTTTCTCGATATCACGAAGATGCAGATATAGGCCGGGTCTGCCCGTTCTAATTACCTGATTTGGCGAGTGTCTTTCAAAAGCCCTTCCGCGGCTTCGAAGGTTCCGCCCTAGATCCAAGGACGAAAGCATGAGAGCGCTCGCAATCGCCGCGACGGGCATGGACGCCCAGCAGACCAATCTCGAAGTCATCGCGAACAACATCGCGAACATCAATACGACGGGTTACAAGCGCTCGCGCGCCGAGTTCTCCGACCTTCTCTACCAGACGGAGCGTGCCAAGGGCATTGCCAACAGGCCGAACCAGGCGGTGGTGCCGGAAGGCGCCAATATCGGTCTCGGCGTGCAGACGACCGCGGTCCGCAACATCCAGATCCAGGGCCAGCTTTCGCAGACCCAGAACGATCTCGACGTCGCGCTCGTCGGCCGTGGCTGGTTCCAGATCAAGATGGCCGACGGCACGACCGCCTATACCCGCGCCGGCTCCTTCAACAAGAGCGACACAGGCCAGATCGTCACGCCGGATGGCAATGTGCTGCAACCGGGCATCACCGTCCCGAACAATGCCAGCAGCCTCACCATCAACCAGTCCGGCCAGGTGTCCGCGATCATCGGCACCGCGACGACGCCGACCGTGCTCGGCCAGCTGCAGATCGCCAATTTCGTCAACGAAGCGGGCCTGCAGCCGATGGGAAGCAACCTCTTCGTTCAAACGCCGGCTTCCGGCGATCCGGTTGTTTCCGATCCGAACGAGAACGGCTTCGCCTACATGAAGCAACATTACCTGGAATCGTCGAACGTCGATCCTGTCAAGGAAATCACCGATCTGATCACGGCGCAGCGCGCCTATGAGATGAATTCCAAGGTCATCACGACGGCCGACGAAATGGCGCAGATCGTCAGCAAGAACCTGAAGTAACGAGAGGGACGGGCCGAACATGAGGTTTCGCCGGATGAAAAGCTTGGCAATGGCATGGTTCGCCGCGGCGAGCCTTTCCGTCGTATTTGCTTCGGCCATGCCCGTCTGGGCTGTGAGCGCCGATGGTTCCGCGCTCGGTACCGCCGTGGTGCCGACCGAGACGATCTATCCAGGCGATATCATCGGCAGCGGTCAGCTCGAAGAGGTCGAGGTCACCAACCCCAACCTGAGCGGCGACTATGCCAAGCGGCTTCGCGATGTCACGGGGTTGGTATCGAAGCGGACGCTTCTTCCCGGCCGCACGATTTCCATTTCCGCCCTGCGCCAGCCCTATGCCGTGACGCGCGGTTCCAATGTTCGCCTGGTGATGAGCATGGGCAGCATGACCATCACGGCGGCGGGCACGCCGCTGGATGATGGCGCCGTCGGCGACAGTGTGCGCGCCCGCAACATGGACTCGGGCATCATCGTCAACGGCACGGTTCTCCAGAACGGTACGATCCGCGTGGTCGCGAAATGAAACGGCTTCGTCAACTTCTCGCAGTCCTCCTCGCATTGCCAAGCCTGATCGTCGCCGATCCGGCCGCGGCGATGCAATCGCGCATCAAGGACATCGCGTCGCTGCAATCCGGCCGCGACAACCAGCTTATCGGCTATGGTCTGATCGTCGGCCTCCAAGGGACCGGCGACGGCCTGCGTTCCTCGCCGTTTACCGAGCAATCCATGCGCGCCATGCTGCAGAACCTCGGCATCTCGACCCAGGGCGGTCAATCCGCCGCGAAGAATACGGCCGCCGTCATGGTGACGGCGAACCTGCCGCCCTTTGCAAGCCCGGGCAGCCGCATCGACGTGACGGTGAGTTCGCTCGGCGATGCGACGTCGCTGCGCGGCGGCACGCTGATCATGACCTCGCTGAGCGGCGCGGACGGGCAGATCTATGCCGTGGCGCAAGGCTCAGTCATCGTCTCCGGCTTCCAGGCGCAGGGCGCCGCCGCAACGGTGACCGAGGGCGTTACGACGGCAGGCCGCGTGCCCGGCGGCGCGATCATCGAGCGCGAGCTGCCGTCCCGCTTCAAGGATTCGGTCAACCTGGTCCTGCAGCTGCGCAATCCGGACTTCTCCACCTCGATCCGCATTGCTGACACGGTCAATACCTGGGCGACCTCGCGTTTCGGTGCCCCGATCGCGGAGGCGAAGGACTCGCAGGAAGTGACGGTCGCCAAGCCTAAGATGGCGGATCTGACGCGGCTGATGGCCGATATCGAAAACCTCAACGTCCAGACCGATACGCCGGCCAAGGTCGTCATCAACGAGCGCACCGGAACGATCGTCATCGGCGCCGATGTCCGCGTCTCGCCCGTCGCCGTCAGCTATGGAACGCTGACCGTGCAGGTGAGCGAGAATCCGCAGGTGATCCAGCCGGAACCCTTCTCGAACGGGGAGACGGCCATACAGGACCAGACCGACATTACCGCCACCAAGAGCGGCGGCCGGGTCGCGGTGCTGGAAGGGCCTGACCTGAAGACGCTGGTCTCCGGCCTCAACAATATCGGCGTCAAGCCGGACGGCATCATCGCCATCCTGCAAGGCATCAAGTCGGCCGGCGCCCTGCAAGCGGAGCTCGTGTTGCAATGATCTCGATCGTCAGCTCCAGAAAAATGCTGATCTCCTTCGGTCTTTCGGCCATCGCGGCAGCGGGCGTCCTGCTGTTGTCGCTCGGCGTCGGCGTGGCGCAGCAGGCACCGAAGCCCGTCGTCGATCCGGCATCCAGCCAGGACGAGATCCGGCAGTTCTGCACCAACATCGCCGATCCGGCCCGCGACCAGCGCTACCTGCTGCAGAAGCAAGAGCTGGAAAAGCTGCAGGCCGACGTCGATCAGCGCATCGCCACCATGGACAAGCGCAAGGCTGAATACGAGGACTGGCTGAAACGCCGCGACGATTTCCTCAAGACGGCGAATCTCGGCCTAGTCGATATCTACAAGAACATGAAACCGGATGCGGCGGCGGCGAGCCTCAACGACGTCAAGACCACGACAGCCGCCGCGATCATCATGAAGCTCTCGGCGCGCCAATCGAGCCTCATCCTTGCGGAAATGGATGCGAAGAAGGCGGCCGTCATCACCAATATCATCGCCAGCGCATCCGACCCGAATACATCGAAGTCGAAGGACCCCTCATGAACACGCGTCTTACGGCCGCCTGCGCAATCGTCGTCTTTCTCGCCGGTTGCCAGTCGCAGGCCCTCAGGGAAATCGGCAGGGCGCCTGCCATGAGTCCGATCGGCAGCGGCCTGCAATATGCGCAGACGCCGCAGATGCTGCAATATCCCAAGCGGCCGCACCAGGTCGCGCAGGGTTACTCGCTCTGGAACGATTCGCAGGCCGCCTTGTTCAAGGATTCGCGCGCGCTCAATGTCGGCGACATCCTGACGGTCACGATCAAGATCGACGACAAGGCGAACTGGGACAACGAGACCAACCGCAGCCGCGTGAACAAGAGCGATATGGGCTGGAACGTCACCGCCAAGATCTTTGGCTGGCAGCCGAGCACGAATGCGAACGCTACCTCCGGCTCCGACACCAGCACCGACGGCAAAGGCAAGATGCAGCGCTCCGAGCAGATCAACCTTCTGGTCGCTGCTGTCGTAACCGGCATTCTCGAAAACGGCAACCTGATGATCAGCGGCTCGCAGGAAGTCCGCATGAACCAGGAAATCCGCATTCTCAACGTCGCCGGTATCGTGCGTCCGCAGGACGTCACCGCGGATAACACCATTTCCTACGACAAGATCGCCGAAGCGCGCATCTCCTATGGCGGACGCGGTCGTCTGACGGAAATACAGCAGCCGCCGAGAGGCCAGCAGGCCGTGGACCTGCTGTCGCCGCTCTGACCGCTGACGGTATCGGCTAGCGCCGGATGATTTTAGGTCCATTCGACCTGAAATCTGAATCCGCGCTGGAATCAAATAGATAGAGCATGATGTCGTCCGAAAGCCGCTGACACTTTTTCGGCATCATGCTCCAGTAGAAAACGGACGGACAGGGACCATGGCAGCCACAGACGAACCGGCAAAGGGCAAGGGATCGCCGTTGATCATGACGGTCGTCGGGCTGCTGGTGCTCACCGTTCTTGGCGGCGGCGGCGGCTGGATGGTTGGAACCGTCGTCGCGCCGAGGATCAAGGCTGCTACCGCCGCCGTGCAATCGACGGTGCAGGTCGCCGGCGGCAGCAAGCAGGCGGCCGCCGCGGCACAGGCGAACGGCATCGTAGCGCTCGATCCGATCACCGCCAATCTTGCCTATCCCTCGCAGAGCTGGGTAAGGCTGGAGCTCGCCTTGATTTTCAAGGGGCCTGTCGATGCTCAGCTCGCCCAGGCGATCCATCAGGATATCCTTGCTTATATCCGCACGGTTTCCCTGCAGCAGATCGAGGGTGCGCGGGGCCTGCAATATCTTCGGGATGACATTCAGGAGCGTGTTGACCTACGCTCGGAAGGACGAGTATCGAAAGTTATGTTCAGAACTTTCGTGATTGAATGATTCGATTAATACTTGCCCTATCTATATTAGTGATTTCTGTATTGTCGCCTGAACTGGCGATGGCGCAGCAATTGTCGCAACAGCTTCCCACCGATCTTCTGAACGCGCCGGTCAACGGCTCGGTCGCCGCCTGGATCATCCGCACGTTCGGGCTCCTGACGATCCTGTCGATCGCGCCCGGCATCCTGATCATGGTGACGAGCTTTCCGCGCTTCATCATCGCGTTTTCGATCCTGCGCACCGGCATGGGCCTTTCGTCGACGCCGTCGAACATGATCCTGCTGAGTCTCGCCCTGTTCATGACCTTTTATGTCATGTCGCCGACTTTCGATCAGGCGTGGAAGGATGGCGTGCAGCCGCTGCTTGCCAATCAGATTTCCGAAGCCGACGCCGTGCAGCGCATTGCCGAGCCGTTCCGCACCTTCATGTCGAACAATACGCGCGACAAGGACCTGAAGCTTTTCGTCGATCTGGCGCAGGAGCGCGGCCAGACGACCGTGGTCGACAACAAGATCGATTATCGCGTCCTGATCCCGGCCTTCATGATCTCGGAGATTCGCCGCGGCTTCGAAATCGGCTTCCTTGTGGTACTGCCGTTTCTGGTGATCGACCTGATCGTGTCGACCATCGTGATGGCCATGGGCATGATGATGCTGCCGCCGACCTCGATCTCGCTGCCGTTCAAGATTCTCTTCTTCGTGCTGATCGACGGCTGGAACCTGCTGGTCGGCAGCCTGGTTCGCTCTTTCCACTGAAAAGACATGCGAGAATGAAAAGACAGGCGTGAAGCGATCGCCGGAGGTTTCCGCTCCGACGATCGCCGAGCGTCACTCGGCCGCGATCGCCGCCGAATTCTGGTCTTCTTCCATAAACGCTTCCGTGCGCGCTGGCAGCGCCGGCACATCCATATGGTCGGGTTCGAGCCCCTGCTTGGCCCGCGTCGCCATCATCTCGAAGGCGGTTTCCAGATGGTGCGTGAAGCGCTCCGCGTCGAAAAGCGGCTGGATGTAGCGATTGGCGGCGAGGGTTTCCTTGAACTGCGCGATACGCTCCGGCTGGCCGGCGAGCTCTACCGCCATGTCCTCATAGGCCTTGATGTCATCGGCCACCAGTTCCGGCAGACCGATGGCGTTCAGAAGGCTTTCGCTGACGCGAGAGGCGAAATTGGTGCCCTTCACGGTGAGAACCGGCAGACCGCCCCAGAGCTGCTCCGACGTGGTCGTGTGGCCGTTGACCGGGAAAGTGTCGAGGCCGAGATCGGCCAGCTGCTGGCGATCGATGTGATCCTCGTAGCGAATACGTGTGGTGAAGACGACGCGCTTGCGGTTGATGCCGTGGGCTTCCAGGCGCGACCAGATGTTGGCCTCCGCCCGAGGACCGTTGCAGAGCAGCCAGAGCACGCTGTTCTTGCTGCGCTTCAGGATGTTGCTCCACACGTCCATCATCTGCGAGGTGATCTTGCGGTTGCCGTTGAACGAGGCGAAGACGAAGGCGTCTTCGGGCAGCCCATGCTGCGCGCGGGTCGTCGGCCGCGGCTTCGGGCGATATAGCGGATCGTTCGGCTGATAGCACTCGGGCAGGCGGCAGAACTTCTCGTGGAAATGCGGCTTCGAATGATCCGGCAGCACATATTGATCGCCGATGATGTAGTCGAGGTCGATATTGACGACAGAGCCGGGAAAACCGAGCCAGGAAACATGGATCGGTGCTGCCATATGGTTGAGGATAGGCGCGCGGCTTCCTTTGGTGTGCCCCTTGAGATCGACAAGAATGTCGATATTCCGGGCGCGGATCGCCTCTGCCGCGCCCTGGTCGGACAGACCGCGAACGTCGACCATCGTTCCCCACTTCTGATGGTCGAACCCCTGTTCCTTCTGGGAAACGAGATCGGAATGGTCGAAGAGGGTGATCTCGAACCGATCCCTGTCGTGCAGCTCCAGGGTCCGCTGTATCAACTTCATCGTCGCGTGGCCAGGCCAGAAATCGGACGAGAGATAGCCGACGCGGATCTTGTTGCTCCAGGCGTGTGGCAACTTGCGACGAGCCTCGGCATGGCCGGCGGGCAGGGGTTTGGTGTCGTGGACCGCATGCTTGTTAATTGCTTCGTCGCCACACCAATGCAGGTGGAAGAAGGGGTTGTCCGGGATCACGTAGTCGAGATTGCCCTTTGCCAGGGCCGCTGAAATCGGCGCCATGTACCTGTCGACGGCAGCGAGATCGGATATTTCGCGAGCAAAGATCAGATGGAGAATGCGAGTGACGATACTGTCGGGATGTTTCTTGAACAGCGTCGTAACGAGGTGTCGGTTGCTTTCGTCATAGAGATCGTCGGTGAGCAGTTTCGCTGCCATGAGCCGATGCTTGAGCTCCGGTCCTTCGACCAGTACCGTCTTGAAGCCGGTCAGGAGCTCTTTCTGCTGTCGGCTCAGGAAAATGCGAACGAGGATGAAGGCAAGCTCTGGGTCCTTGAACGCCATTGGAAGGATCAGGCTTCCCACGGCAAGAGCCTGTTCGTCATTGCCGCAATCGTTGTGCAGCAACAGGGCTTCGCGAAGATAGTCGTCGCGCTGCGGCTTTTGCCGGCCCGCCAGCTCATAGGCGCTCGCCGCATCCGATCTGAACCCGAGCTTGAGCAGTGTTTTTGCCAGCAACGCATAGATCTTGGGCGATCTGTCGACGTTAAGCAACTCGTTCAGCGTTTCGAGTGCGCGTGTATATTGCCCCTTTTGATAGAAGCCGGACGCCGTCACAAAGGCATTTTTCGTATTCACGAGCAAGAACTCCAAGCGATATGTTGACCGGCTCCCGATTAAGGTCGAGGGCCCGGCATCATGGATTCGCCTGATGATCCCTCACGTAGCTTGCCTGAAACCGAAGCAACGATTGAAAACGCCTTTACGCATTTTTAGCCACGTTCAGGACATGCGGTTCCCGACGGCCCCGCGTTTAAGAAATTGGCAAGCAATGGGTGCGACCTTCCTCGCAACATGACGGGTTTGGTCCTCCAGGAAAATGGATCGAGGGGCATGAAGCTGCTCCGTCATCGCCGGTATTTCCAGTCCGGTATGTCCTCCTTTCGTATCCAGTTTCCAGGGGACACACTCAATGACCAGCATTATCACCAACAACTCCGCAATGGCCGCTCTCCAGACGCTGAAGAGCATCAGCGGCAACCTGCAACAGACGCAGAGCCACGTATCGTCCGGCCTGCGCATCTCCAAGGCTTCCGACAACGCCGCTTACTGGTCGATCGCCACCAGCATGAAGTCCGACAACAGCGCCATCGGCGCCGTTTCCGACGCTCTCGGCCTCGGCGCCGCCAAGGTTGACACGGCATCGACCGCTGTCACCAGCGCGATCGACATCGTCGGCCAGATCAAGAACAAGCTTGCCACCGCCATGGAAGGTTCGGTTGACAAGAAGTCTGTTCAGGAAGAAATCGGCCAGCTGCAGCAGCAGCTGCAGAGCGTCGCCCAGTCGGCTTCGTTCAACGGCGAAAACTGGGTCATGGCTCAGAGCGGCGACTCCGCTTCGGTCGTCTCGTCCTTCATCCGCGGCACCAACGGCAGCGTTTCGGTCAGCACGACCTCTTACGCCTTCGACTCCAGCGCAACCGGCAACGTTCTGTTCGGCTCAAGCGGTGGCACGATCGACACGACTTCGGGCATCCTGGGTACGTCGGATGGTTCGGTTGGCGCTTCGGTCTTCAGCCTCGACATCTCCAGCATGACTGGCGGCCAGATCTCCAGCGCCCTGAACATGGTTCAGACCGCTCTGAACTCCATGACCAGCATGGGTTCGAAGCTGGGTTCGATCTCCAGCCGCATCGACCTGCAGACGAGCTTCGCTTCCTCGCTCTCCAACTCGATCCAGTCGGGCGTCGGCAAGCTGGTTGACGCCAACATGGAACAGGAATCGAGCAAGCTGTCCGCTCTGCAGACGCAGCAGCAGCTGGCCGTCCAGTCCCTGTCGATCGCCAACTCCTCGACCCAGTCGATCCTCTCCCTCTTCCGTTAATAGGAAGCACCGGCGCTCCGCGTTGGTCGAAAATCCTAAACAACAAGTTAACCGCGCCTATCTAAGGCGCGGTTTTTTTTATATTTTCTGGCTCAAAGCGGTTCAGCTTTTCTTAACCATATTGCTGTTTCTTAGGACCATCGAAGCGGCGAGTTAACCTTAACGATTTTGGTTAATAGGCATGATGCTGAATGCCGTTACCGGTTTTAGGTCCGGAATGTCCCTTATTTAACCACTGCCAAAGGGGCAAATATCATGACGAGCATTCTTACCAACAACGCCGCAATGGCTGCTCTCCAGACGCTGCGCAGCATCGGCTCCAACCTGCAGCAGACGCAGAGCGCCGTGTCTTCCGGCCTGCGCATCTCCAAGGCTTCCGACAACGCCGCTTACTGGTCGATCGCCACCAGCATGAAGTCCGACAACAGCGCCATCGGCGCCGTTTCCGACGCTCTCGGCCTCGGCGCCGCCAAGGTTGACACTGCAACCACCGCCGTCACCAGCGCCATCGACATCGTCGGCCAGATCAAGAACAAGCTCGTCACCGCCATGGAAGCGTCGGTCGACAAGAAGTCTGTTCAGGAAGAAATCGGCCAGCTGCAGCAGCAGCTGCAGAGCGTCGCCCAGTCGGCTTCGTTCAACGGCGAAAACTGGGTCATGGCTCAGAGCGGCGACTCCGCTTCGGTCGTCTCCTCCTTCATCCGCGGCACCAACGGCACCGTTTCGGTCAGCACGACATCTTACGCCTTCGACTCCAGCGCAACCGGCAACGTTCTGTTCGGCTCAGCCAGCGGCGCGATCGACACGACTTCGGGCATCCTGGGTACGTCGGATAGTACGGTTGGCGCTTCGGTCTTCAGCCTCGATATCTCCAACATGACTGGCGGCCAGATCTCCAGCGCCCTGAACATGGTTCAGACCGCTCTGAACTCCATGACCAGCATGAACTCCCGCCTCGGCTCGATCTCCGGCCGCATCGACCTGCAGACGAGCTTCGCTTCCTCGCTCTCCAACTCGATCCAGTCGGGCGTCGGCAAGCTGGTTGACGCCAACATGGAACAGGAATCGAGCAGGCTGTCCGCTCTGCAGACGCAGCAGCAGCTGGCCGTCCAGTCCCTGTCGATCGCCAACTCCTCGACCCAGTCGATCCTCTCCCTCTTCCGTTAATAGGAAGCACCGGCGCATCGCGCCGGATGACAGCAAGAGACAAGACCTTCGCCGCGCCTTCCCCGGAAGGCGCGGTTTTCTTTTTGGCCCGGCGCATCGGTGCCGACCGGCTCAGGACGCCTTTGCCAGGGTCGCGGCAGCCCTTTGCCTGACGGCATCGACGAAGCCATCGAACAGTTTGCGCATGGCGACCTGCTTGTAGGGATAGATGATCGGATCATCCATGTCGTGGACCACCATTGCGACATCGAGCTCGAACACCAGCAGACGTCCGTCGGGAAGTTCCGCGCAGTCGATGCCGAAATAGTCGAGCTGGATATAGCGGCAAAGGGCTGCGAAGCTTTCCTTGTGGCGCACGGCGAAATCCTGATCGAAATTTTCCATCCATGCCTGCTCGACGGCGCGTTTTGCCGCGCTCTGCGCCATGCCGGCGCTCAGATAATGCACGATCCAATGGTCTGAGAGCGCCATGTGGCTTGCGAAAGCCTTGCCGTCGATGAACACGACGCGCTGCTTGTTGTAGAGGCCGTCAGTACCGCGAAAATCGATGAAGGGCGCGACGTAGAGTTCCGGAACGGGCTGGGCCTCCAGAAAGGCGGCAAGCTCGGCGGAGTCGGTGATGCGTTCCATGCCGTTGCCGGCATGCGTGCTGATCGGGCGCACGACGAGCGGGTAGGCGAGGCCGGGAGCGCAATCGTCCAGTCGCCTCGCGCGCGCTGCGACTGCCGTAAGATCGGCGTGCGATACGCGGTAGGTAAAGGGCGAGAGGATGGAGGGCTCATTCGCCAACATGCTGCTGACGCCGTCGCGCGTCAGCCTGGCGATCAGTTCCGGATTGCAATTCATCACCGGACCGTCGAATTTGGCAAGCAGCGCCTGCATATGGGCGAGCAGAGGGGCGTTTTCGGTCGATTCGCCAATCGCCATGAAGGCGACGTCATGGTCCGGCAGATCAGCGAGCACGGATGTCTCCAGGTCGACATAGCGCAGCCACAGTACGCAGTCGCTGCCCGCCAGCAGAAAATCCAGCGGTGTATTGGCCATGAAATCGCCCTCGGTGACGAAAGCCAGCAGCCGTGGTCCCGCTCCATCGCCATGAACTATGCAGAAGTCACGGCGCATCTGCACGGCGCTCTTCAGGATCTGGCGGGCCTCGTCGCCACGGGCGAGGGTTTGAAGGATGATCGCCATGTCCAACAGCGCGGCGGCGTCGGTTGGATCCGCCGTCACGCGTTGCATGAGCTCGCTCCAGAGCGGGGCGACGTCGTGGCCGGCATAGACGAGCGAGACTATTCTCTGCATGCCGAGAATTCGAGCGCCGACCGGCATGTTCAGTGGGGCCGGATCGGCCATGGGGGCTTTGGTCATCAGCATTGCGGAAGATCCTGTTGGGAGCCGATTGTCAAAACGCTCCGAACGAGCGCGTCGATATCCGTCTGTCGCGTACGGTGGTTTACGATCGCCGCGCGGATTGCCGGCTGACCGTTCAGATGGGTCAGGGACGGAGCGACCCGGCCTTCGGCGTGGAGACGCTCGACGATCTGGGAATTGACGGATGCCGGCATTGTTCCGTCGGCTCCGACATAGGCGAAGCAGACGATGTTGAGGGCGACGGGCGCGAGCAATTTCAGCGCAGGCTCCTGCTCGATCCGTCGCGCAAGCTCGCGTGCCAGCATGCAGTTGGCGCTCATTGCCTCCCCCAACGCTTTGACGCCATAAGTTTTGAGCGTGAACCAGGTCTTCAGCGCCCTGAAGCCACGCGAAAGATCCGGGCCGTAGTCGCAGGGCCACCAATCTCCGCCTGCAAGCCCGGTCGCCGCCCGGCTGAGATAGGCGGCATCCGAAGCAAAGGTTTGCCGCTGCCACTCGCTGTGGCGCACTAGGAGGAAGCCGGCATCATAGGGTACCTGGCCCCACTTGTGGAAATCGAAAGCAAGCGAATCGCAGGTTTCGATCCCCGCAAACAAAGGTGCGAGCTCGTCGTTAAGAATGCCAAGCGCGCCGAGCGCGCCGTCGACGTGAAAATGAAGATCATAGGTGTCGGCAATGCCGCGCAAGGCGGCGAGATCGTCGACGGCGCCGGTGTTGACCGTTCCCGCGCTGCCGATGAGGAGGAATGGCATGAAGCCGTCCTGTCTGTCGCGCAGGATCACCTGCTCCAGCGCATCAAGATCGATCCGGCCAAGGGCGTCGACCGGAATGCGCCGCAGCTGATTGCTGCCGATGCCGGACATTTCGAAGGCGCGCGGAACGCAACCATGCACCTCGCTCGACGCATAGGCGACCAGAGGGGATTCGTCGGACAGGCCGGTTGCGCGCACATTACGGCCGAGCTTGCGGCATCTGGCGATTTGCACCGCAACGAAATTGGCCTGCGATGCGCCGGTCAGGAATATGCCGCCGGCCGTTTCCGGGAAGGAGAAGATCTGGCGCGTCCAGCGGACGATCTGGCGCTCGACCTCGATCGGCATGTGGTCGCGTCCGCCGAGATTGGCATTAAGCCCGCCGGCCAGCATTTCGGCCAGCATGCCGGCGACGGTGCCTCCGCCCTGGACCCAGCCCATGAAGCCGGGATGGGTGTTGCCGCTGCCGTAGGGCAGGACGTTTTCCCGGAAGATGGCATGGACTTCAGCCAGATCACTGGCCTCCACGGGCAACGGCGCATCGAACAAGGCACGGGCGGAGGCGGGAGCATGTTGCCAAACCGGCTTCGTGCCGAGCGTCTCGAGATGATCGAGCATGTCGTCAAGCATCTGGTGACCCTGTTTGCGCAGGGCCTGCCAGTCGTCCGGGTCGAGGCTTGTTCGCTCATGGCGATCAACTGCCGCTCGTCCGGCGTCCTGCAAACTGAACATCTCAACCTCGTCTATGGCCGGCCGCATCGACGCTGCCGTCGGAATGCCCGTGAAGGGTGATCGGCCGCTTCCCATCCGACATCGGACGGATCGCCGCCATGCTACGACGTCCAAGGTGGCGCGAGGCTGACTTGCGAGCCTGCCGGTCATCATCAGCATGAATTCGTTAACTTTTGCTGGCGGCGTTAACCTTTTATTAACCCTAATGCTGTCAGTTGCAGCTAACGCAACGGTTGGTTAACCACTCCTAAGAGGCGGTTAACAAGCATGAGGCTGATTGCCGTTCCCGGCCGCAGACCGGAATGTCCCTTCCAAATTCAGCCACAAGGGGCACCATCCAATGACCAGCATTCTCACCAACGACGCGGCAATGTCCGCGCTTCAAACCCTGCGCGGCATCAACACGAACCTGCAGGATACGCAAAGCCGCGTTTCCTCGGGCTATCGCGTCGCCAAGGCAGCCGACAATGCCGCCTATTGGTCGATCGCGACCACCATGCGCTCGGACAACAGCGCGCTTTCCGCCGTGTCGGACGCATTGGGCCTGGGTGCCGCCAAGGTCGATACGGCCTATACGGCGATGGACAATTCCATCAAGGTCGTTCAGCAGATCAAGGACAAACTCGTCGCGGCAACTGAGAACAGCGTCTCCAAGGCGGACGTTCAAGAAGAAGTCACTCAGCTGCAGCAGCAGTTGGAAAGCATCGCGCAGTCCGCGTCCTTCTCGGGCCAGAACTGGATGTATGCAGCCAATGGCGCCTCCGCCTCCGTCGTTTCCTCTTTCGTGCGCAACAATGACGGAACGGTCGCAGTCAACAGCACCAGTTACAGCTTCGATACCGGTTCGCAAGGCAACGTCATGTTCGGCGCGACCGGCGGTGGCACGATCGATACCAGCTCTGGTATTCTCGGCACTGAGCAGAACATCAACGGCACATCCTATTCCGTCTTCAGCCTCGATATCACCAACATGACGAGCGGCGATATCGGCAATGCGATGAACCTCGTGCAGGGCGCCCTCAACGCCATGACAAGCACGGCCTCGCAGCTCGGCTCGCTTTCGACCCGCATCGATCTGCAGACCAGCTTCGTTTCCACGCTGCGCGATACGATCGATTCCGGCGTCGGCAAGCTCGTCGATGCGAATATGGAAGAGGAGTCGAGCAGGCTGTCGGCCTTGCAGACGCAGCAGCAATTGGCCATCCAGTCGCTGCAGATCGCCAACACCAGCGCGCAGAACGTTCTGTCCCTCTTCAAGTGAGCCTTGACCGGAGCTTGCGTTAGGACGGCGCGGCGGCATTTCCCTCTTGCCGCCGCGCATAAGCTTTTGTTAACGTTGCTACTGATTGATTTGCAATCTTTGCGCAGGGTCCGGCCTTCGATCGTCTTCGGAACGATAGCCGGGCATTGCTTTAGCGACGGGCCGCGCTGGGATATCTCCCGCTGGTGGGCATGAGGCCAATCGTTGCTACCGGATCGGCCCGGTTTGCCAGTTCCAATGGAATGACGGATTCTCAGATGAGCAATGTGACGACGAATCATGCTGCGTCCGCGGCGCTGACCGTGTTACGCGGAATCAACAAAGATCTCGGTGTCGTGCAGCATCAGGTCTCGTCCGCTTACCGCATCGAGACGGCGAGCGACGATCCGACCTACTGGTCGATGGCGACCACCATGCGCTCCGACCGGAGCAGCCTTTCCACGATCACGGATGCGCTGGGCCTCGGCTCCTCCAAGGTCGACATCGCCTCCACCGCCATGGATACGGTCGTCAACCTTTTGACCCAGATCCAGTCGAAACTGGTTTCGGCAAAGGAGTCGGGCACCAACAAGGATGCGATCAACTCCGATATTCAGCAGCTTAAGAATCAGCTGCAATCCGTTACCCAATCGGCGTCCTTCTCCGGCGAGAACTGGCTCTACAACACCGACCAGCAGCCCAGCACGCAGCATTCCGTGATCAGCAATTTCACGCGCGGCGCCGGCAGCCAGATCAGCCTCACGACGATCGGTTACGACAGTTCGCAGACCCTGATGATCGATACCGCCGATCCGAGCCGGGGATTGCTGACGAAGAATATCGACGCGAGCACGTTCGACACATCGAGCAGCGGCAGCCCCACGGCCCGTAACTACTATCTCCTGGCCGCCGATAGCGGCACGACGCCGACGGGCGGAACGGAGATCGCCATATCGAGCAGCACGACGGACAACGAGCTGACCGACATGCTCAATGTCACCAACTCGCTCCTGAAGTCCGCGACCTCGGCGGATTCGACGCTGGGTCTGATGAAGTCGAACATCGACGATCAGTCGGACTATATTTCCAAGCTCAGCGACGCCATCAAGAGCAGCGTCGGCGATCTCGTCGACACGAATATGGAAGAGGCGTCGGTGCGGCAGAATGCCCTGCAGACAGCCCAGCAGATGGGCATTCAGGCGTTGTCGATCGCCAACAGCATGGCAAGCAAGGTGCTGATTCTTCTTCAGGGGAAATGACGGGCGGGCGGCCCGGCTCGATAGGCCCTCGACCGGCAGGGCCGCCGCATTCATCTTCGCACAAGTTTGACTGCCTACGGTCCTTCGCAGTGGCATGGTTGCGCAATGTGCCGGTAACGTCAGTCGTTTCCGGAAAGCGTAGCCCGAGGACGGAAACCGGAAGCGTGATGATCGACGTTTTGAGAATGGGAATGGAGCTGCCCTCAGCCGGCATAGACGTGCTGCGTCTTTCCGATGCGAATGGGGAGATGCGCGCTTGAGCCTCGCCCTATCCCGATACCTCAAGGATTTCAGCGCTGAACAGGCCCCGCCGCCTGTAGACGATACAGCGTTTGCGGAGATGATGGAGTTTCCCGAAAGTCCGATCGAGCCGCCTGTCGATATCGAGGCCGAGCGCCGGGCCGCCTATGCGGAAGGACATGAGGCCGCAACGCGGGAGCTGTCGCAGAAACATCAGGCCGAGCTCGATGCCATGGCCGGTTCGTTTCGAGCCGAAACGGAGGCTTTGCGGACGCGCTACGAAGAGCAGGCGGCCGAGAAGATCGC
This sequence comes from Rhizobium sp. CCGE531, assembly GCF_003627795.1. NCBI lineage: Bacteria > Pseudomonadati > Pseudomonadota > Alphaproteobacteria > Hyphomicrobiales > Rhizobiaceae > Rhizobium > Rhizobium sp. CCGE531. The sequence continues at coordinate 768,783 of NZ_CP032684.1, forward strand.
GGCCGGTGTGACGCGCGTGGCCACGATGCTCGGGCAGGCGATCAGCGCGGAAACGGCGGCCATCCTTGCGCCGATCATGACCGAAACGCTGACAGCCAAGGCCGTTGCCGACCTCGCCGATCTGGTCAGGAGCGCGATTCTCGACGGCAGTGCCGGATCGATCTCCGTCAGCGGCCCGCATCGCCTCTTCGAGGCCCTGCGGGCACATCTCGGTGACGACGGCGCCCTGTTGCGTCACGTCGAGACGCCGGACGTCGATCTCACCGTCACCATCGGCGAGAGCGTTCTCGTGACCCGAATGTCAGCCTGGGCCGCTGGTCTGAAAGAGATATTGAAATGAGCGACGGCGATCAAAATCACGGCAAGCACGAGATCATCATCGTCAAGCGCCACGGCGGCGGCGATCATGATGCAGGCCATGGCGGTGCATGGAAGATCGCCTATGCCGACTTCATGACAGCCATGATGGCTTTCTTCCTGGTGATGTGGCTGGTAAACGCCGCCAACGAGGAGACGAAGGCATCTGTCGCCTCCTATTTCAATCCCATCAAGCTTGCCGACGAAAAGCCGACCGAGAAGGGGCTCAAGAAGCCCGTCGACCAGGCTAACGGTGAAAAGAACCAGCAAAAGTCGGAAAAACCGCAGGACAAGCCGAACGACGGCAAATCCGCCAAGACCGGCGAGGACCTGACATCGACCTCGGGCGACCAGACGAACTATTCCGAAGCCGATTTCTTCGAGAATCCCTATTCGGTCCTGGCTGAAATCGCACAGGAAGTCGGTCAGCAGGCCAATGTCAGCGCCAAGGGCGAGGGCGGTGCCGCCCAGTCCGGCCCTGCCACGGGCGCGGACGGCGGTCAGGCCTACCGCGATCCCTTCGATCCTGATTTCTGGACCAAGCAGGTTCGGGTTTCCAGCGCCTCGAAGAAAGCGAATGAGGAACAGTCCGCCAAGTCGGATCAAAAGGACAAGGGCGAAGTTATCGCGCTGTCGAAGGCAACGGCCGCCGATACCGGCCAGCCGGCCGAGCAGCCGCAGACGCCTGAACAGCAGCCGACCGTGAGCGCGCAGCAGGCGACCGGCAAACAGCAGGAAAAGCAGACGCAGGCCCAGCAAATCGCCAAGGCTTCCGGGCAAAGCGACGCGTCCATGCCTGAAGACAATGCCGCCCTGACTCAGGGCAAGGACGTGACGCCGACGAAGGCGCAGCAGCAGGAGGCCAAGGATCTGCAGCAGGCGATCCAGGCCGAGATCAACGGCGTTGCCGGGCAGCTCGCCGAGGGGCTGCAGGTCACCGCGGCCGAAGGCGGCGTGCTGGTCACGATTTCCGATCAGAGCAATGATCCGATGTTCAATATCGGCTCGGCCGTTCCGCGCCGGGAGATGGTGCTGGCGATGGAGAAGATCGGCAAGATCCTGGCCGAGCGCAAGGGATCGCTTCTGATCCGGGGCCACACGGACGGGCGCCCCTATATGGTCGGCGGCCGCAACGACAACTGGCGCCTGTCGCTCGATCGCGCCCAGAGCGCCTACTATATGCTGACCAGTAGCGGGCTGGACGAGAAACGGATCGCGCAGGTTTCCGGCTTCGCGGACCGACGGCTGAAGCTGCCCGAGGATCCTTTCAACGATGCCAATCGCCGTATCGAGATCCTGATTGCCAATCCTTCAGACCAAGCCGTGAAGCAAGGGGCCAGCCCGGATGTGCAGAGCCCGGCCAAGCCCGCTTCGGGGAAGGGCAAATCAGGCCAAGGCAAACAGGGCTAGTCCATGGCGCGCAAACAGCATCGTCGTCACCTCGCGCTCACACTCACCCTCGGCATGCTGATGCCGGCGGCTGCGAGTGCCGAGGGGCAGGACAGCCTGCCGCTCTACAAGATGCTGCGCTCGCTTGAATTCGTCCAGGATTCCGTCGCGGCGGGCGACAGCTCCGCCGGAGAGATGCAGCGCTTCCTGCTCGCCACCATCGACGAACGCCTGCGCAATGCGGATAAAGCCGTGTTCGAGGACAACCGCAATGTCGATGCCGCCCTGATCTACGCCATGAGCGGCGGCAACCCCGAAACGCTCGAATATCTGATGTCGCGCGACCTCAACGGCAATTTCGACAATCGCGTCGCGGATGTCCTGAGAAAATATCTGAACGGCAAGGGGCTGCTGGTCGTCAACACGCTTGCCGACATCGCCAGGGAATATCGCGACAAGCCGATCGGTCCCTATCTCTCGCTCGTTGCCGGCAATGTCATGTCCGGCAAGAACGCCAAGGCCGCCCTGCAACTTTACGATTGGGCGCGTTTGATGGCCCCCGGTACGATCGTCGAGGAATCGGCGCTGCGTCGCTCGCTGGCTTTGTGCGCAGATGCGGGAACTGTGCCGGCCGGGCTCGACTATGCGCGGCGCTATACGAGGCGCTTTCTGCATTCGCCCTACGCCAGTCAGTTTGCCGATCTTTTCGTGCAGCTTGTGGTGGATCACGATTCCGACGTCAAGCAGCAGGACATTGTCGATATCCTGTCCTTCATGGACCCTCCCAGGCAAAGGGAGATCTATCTGCGCATGGCGCGCCGGGCCGCGATCGCCGGCAAGGCCGATCTCGCCGCGCTGGCGGCCAACCGCGCCCAGGCGATCTCCACCGACGGCGGCGACGCCTTCGGCGCGCTGGCGAATTTCTATGGTGGGGTGGCGGGCATATCCACGCCGGAACTGAAGTCGGCGATCAACGATCTCAATCAGATGCCGGCGGGCGAGCTGAACGCGCGCGATCGTGCCCTGCGCGATGCAGCAAAGGCGGTGGCGCAGGAGATATTGCGTGTCCCCGATCCTGCAAGCCTCGGGCAAGCCAATGTTTCTAACCTGTCCAACCAACAGAATACTGAACACGATGCTGCTGTGACGAAGCAATCGGGAGGCCAATCTCCCGGCACGGCGGGTGTTGAGCAGGGGGCCTCGGCGAACGCGGCTCCCGCCCCGGAGGGAGGACGGCAGGAGGCCGGTTCTTCGTTCAATGCATTCGTCACGACGAGCCGCTCGAAGCTGGATGCCATCGACGGCCTGTTGAAGCAGGAAAGTCATTGATCATGAACGACATCGGTGTATCCAGCGCCTCATCCGGGGCGGATATTCTTGCTGCCGCCAAGGGCGCCCGCTCCGCGAAGCAGGACGACGGCAAGGGCTTTATCGATGCGCTGACCAGTTCGCTCGGCAACGGGCGCAAGCCCTCCGGCCCGAACGCCGGGACGGACGCGACGGCGAACGCAAACACGACAGCCGGTGGCGATGCGGATGAAGATACGAGTGCCGTAAAGACGGCAGCGAGCAACCCCGCGTCGATAACCCTAGCCATCGATGAAGGCGCCAACGCTGGGGTTGGGATGATCGATACGTCCGGAGCCAATCTCACAGACCTCGCCGGCCTGACCAAGGGGACAAAGCCTTCCCAGGGTGCCGGTGCAGCCACGCTCTCGAAATCGCTGATAGAGCTGCAGAAGGCGGTATCGGCAGCGGCGAAAGGCGACGCGGTTCCCGCGGAAGGCGATCAGACGGCGGCAGTCGCCGACCCGGTTATGCCGGCTGTCGATACGAGCAAGGCACCGGCACAATCGACCACGCTCGATCAGCTTGCCGAGCTCGCGCAGCAATTGGCCGACGTCACGGCGACCGACGGTCGAACCACGCCGGTGAAGGGCGATGGAAAAACACCTGTCGTGAAAGGCGGGAAGGACGCGCAGTCGACGGATGATAGTAAGTCTGCGCCGACGCAAGACAATCAGGCGACGACTACGATTTCCGATGCCCTATCGCTGCTGAACGTTCCGCAGCCCGTCGTTGCCGCGCAGCCGGTTGTTGCCGCGCAGGCGGGCACGGCGCTGGCGGGCAAGGCGACCGACGATGCGAAAATCCAGGGAATGCCGCTCGGCAACGCGGCTGTCACGGATGATGCATCGGATGCGACGGTGACGCTGCCCGACGGCGGCAAGGGATCGGATGCCGCGCAGACCTTCCGCCTGACGCGGTCGGATGGTCGCGGCAGCGCGCTCGACCTGTCGATCAGCAAGAGCGGAGATGATGCGGCGGACGTGAAAGTGGCGGCTTCCGCGGGCGGCGATACCCCGGCGATTACAGTCTTGGATTCCCGCCGCTATCTGGGGTTTGCCACCAACTCCAATTCGGCGCTCGTCGCCGGGGCACTGGCGGGCGATCGCGAATGGTCGGCCGCGTTGCAGCCGGGTTCGGCGCTTTCCAATGCCGCAACCCTGTCCAGCACGGGCAAGGTCGTCAACACGCTCAAGATCCAACTGCGCCCCGATAATCTCGGCGATGTCACGGCCACCATGCGGCTTTCGGGAGGTCAGCTGAGCGTCGACCTGAAAGTGCAGACGGGTGAGGCCTACAGGCAGCTTCATGCCGATCAGAGCCACATGGTCGAGGCACTGCGCGCCCAAGGCTACCAGGTGGACAATATCACCGTCACCCTGGCCTCCAACGCGGATCAGCAGTCGGATAGCGGCCGCAATTCCGGATCGAACCAGCAACAATCCCTGTTGAACCAGGGACAAGGGGGCGACGCGCGTCCCAGGGGCCAGAACTATTCGGGACAGCAGTCAGATGGAAACAATGGCAATCGCAGTTCGGGTGAGCGCGGTGTTGAAGACGGCGCTGCTGGTGGCGTTCAGCGTTCTGGTTCTGGGGCGGTTTACCTCTGAGGCGCTCGCGTCGGGCAATCCGGCACCGCCCGACAACGGTGCCGCGGGCCTTTGCGAACGTGAAATCCAGTCTGCTGCCGTGAAATATGGGATACCGGAAGGAATTCTCTATTCGGTCGGCCTGACGGAGACGGGACGCAAGGGATCGCTCTATCCCTATGCTCTCAATGTCGAGGGGCGGCCGATCTTCCCGCCATCGGAGGGCGCCGCCCTGCAGATATTCGCCGCGGCCCGGCAGAACGGCGCAAAGCTTATCGACGTCGGCTGCATGCAGATCAACCAGTATTTTCACGGTGAAAATTTTGCTTCCGTCGACGCGATGTTCGATCCCCGCAGCAACGTCGAGTATGCCGCGAAGTTTCTCCGCAATCTGCACGACAGGCATGAGACCTGGACGATGGCGGTAGCTAGATACCACGCCGGCCCGAACAATGACCCCGCCCAGAAGGTCTATGTCTGCCGCGTGATCGCCAATCTGGTTGCCACCGGCTACGGGAAATGGACGCCCAACGCGGCGACTTTCTGTCAAAACTAAGCTATCTGAAGTTGCATCGCGCTTCCGGTTAGCCAGCGCTAACTCAAAGGAAGCAATTGACTGCCGTTGATTAGCCAGAAATGCGCTTGTTAATGAAATGCTAACAAACAGTTTTTTATCGGTGCAAAACACAAGGTACCCACTACATCTAGTGCAAATCGCACCTCCAAAGTTAATCAATTATTAATTTCCGTCACTCATTTCCGACAGTTGTTCGTGATTCGCCCGATTCGTACCCATAGTTCATCGAAACACCACACTGATTCGGAGGCGGACGAATGATCGTAGTGGTTGATGAGCGAGAGCTCGTTAAGGACGGATATACATCACTGTTTGGACGCGAGGGCATCCCTTCCACAGGGTTCGATCCACGCGAATTCGGCGAATGGGTATCAACGGCGGCAGAGGGCGATATTGCTGCAGTTGAAGCCTTTCTGATCGGGCAGGGCCAGCATGTGCTCGAGCTTCCCAGGGCGATTCGCGATCGGACCACGGCGCCTGTGATCGCGGTCAGCGACCAGCCCTCGCTGGAAGCCACGCTTGCACTCTTCGATTGCGGCGTCGACGATGTCGTGCGCAAGCCAGTGCATCCTCGGGAGATCCTGGCCAGGGCCGCGGCGATCCGCCGTAGGCTGAAGGCGATCAACAACTATACCGATATCGGCCCGATTCGCGTCTTCGCGGACGGTCGTGATCCGGAAGTCAACGGTTCCGTGTTCGCCTTGCCGCGCCGAGAGCGCCGCATCCTCGAATACCTGATCGCCAATCGCGGCCGCCGGGTGACGAAGACGCAGATCTTCAACGCCATCTACGGTATCTTCGACGAAGAAGTCGAAGAAAACGTGGTTGAAAGCCATATTTCGAAACTGCGCAAGAAACTGCGCAAGAAGCTCGGTTTCGATCCGGTCGATTCCAAGCGCTTCCTCGGCTATTGCATCGACTGGAGCTGATGTCTCCAATCGGCATCCGCGATGCTAAATTCATGAATAGGCCCGAGAATCACTCGATTCTCGGGCCTATCCTTTTGTACCGTGCCGGATCGTCGCCGGCGCTATAGGTGCGTCGTTCCTTACGATTTTCGCCTGTGTCGGCCGACGATGAACCCGCAATGCGGCGCTTGCAGATGAGCTTTTCGCGATGATCGGTTTTTCGTCCTCTCAGACAGCTTCACGCAAGGCCCGCCACCTACTCTCAGTCGTATGAAGAATAACGAGGATTCCAGATGAGGAATTTCGGCAGCATGAAGACCGCATTTGCGGAAGTGGATGCACGGGCAGCTCGCCTGGGCGCTGCTTTTGAAGATGTTGCCGGTGTGATGCCGTCTCATCATGCCGGGGTGGCTGTCTCGCATATTCCAGCCGCCGGTCCCGATCTCCGCTGCAACTTCGCCGGCCTCGCTCCGACAGGCTATTCCGACACTTCCGGCGCGCCATCGGCCATTCTGCGGCGCTAAAACGAATAGGGTATCGAGTCAGTCATGTCGCTCACAACAGCTCTCAATAACGCGCAGGCAATATTCAACAATACCGGCACGCAGAGCAGCGTCGTGTCGAACAATATCTCCAACGCTAGCAATACGAATTATTCGCGTCGGCAGGCGATGGTGACCACCGACATGGCCGGCGCCCAGGTGGTGAAGATCGACCGCAGCAGTGAGCCGGCGCTGCAGAAGGCCTATCTCGGCTCTTCGTCATCGGATTCGGCGCAGCAGCTGCTTTTGAACGCCTACGGCAACCTGCAGTCGGCCACGCTCGGCGGTAACGACAATGAAATCGCTCCGGCGACCCTTCTTTCGGCGTTCCAGAAGGCGATGCAGACTTATTCCGGTTCTCCGTCCAGCACCACGGCGGCGCAGTCGGCGGTCAACGCGGCCCAGAGCCTGGTTACGTCGCTGAACAATGCGACGACTGCGGTGCAGAGTGCACGAACCGATGCCGACAAGCAGATCAGCTCCGACGTCGATTCACTGAACAGCCTGCTGAAGCAGTTCCAGGAAGCAAACGATACGGTGCAATCGGCGACGACGACCGCCGGACCGACGTCCAGCGCCCTTGCCGATGCCCTCGACCAGCGCGATTCGATCCTGAACCAGATCTCGAAGATTGTCGGCGTGACGGCGGTAACGCGCGGCAATAACGATATGGCGCTCTACACCACGAGCGGAACGACCCTGTTCGAAACCATTCCGCGCACGGTGACGTTTCAGCCGACGAATTCCTATACGGCCAGCACGGTCGGCAACAATGTCTATATCGACGGCGTCTCGCTGACCCCCGGCCAGAGTGCGAGCACCACCGCGCAGGGCAGCCTTCAGGCGGGGCTGCAGGTTCGGGACGATGTCGCGCCGACCTACCAGAAGCAGCTCGATGAGATCGCGCGCGGCCTGGTGACGACGTTCGCGGAAACGAACAGCAATCCCGCAAAGCCGACCCTGCCCGGCCTGTTTACCTGGAGCGGTGGCAGCGTTCCGACCGGTGCTACCGCTGTCACCGGCCTGGCCGGCTCGATAACCGTTAATCCGAAGTTAATCACGTCTCAAGGCGGCGATCCGACATTGCTGCGTGATGGTGGTATTAACAACAATGCCGCGACTGGAGAAACGGGTTACACGAAGAATACCAGCGGCGGCAGCGGCTATTCCACCCAGCTGGATGCCTTTATCACTGCCATGAATACGAAGATGAATTTCGATGCCACGGCCGGCTCCGATACCAGGGCCAGCCTCATGGACTATGCATCGAGTTCCATCGGCTGGCTTGAAGGGCAGCGCAGCACGGCGACGACCGCGGCCGAAAACACATCCGCGGCACTATCGCGCTCTTCGGGCGCTTATTCGAATGCGACCGGCGTCAACCTCGACGAAGAACTGACTCTGATGATGAATATCGAACAGTCCTATAAGGCTGGAACGAAGATATTGAACGCAGTCAACGAGATGCTTCAATCTGTATTGGATCTTAAGAGCTAAGCCATGAAACTTTCCTTCATTTCGAGCACGGCCATTCAGAATTCCATGCGTCAGACGATCCGTCAGGCGCAGAACGAGATGACCAGCGCTTCAACGGAAGCAACCACGGGCGTTTATGCCGACATCGGGGTTTCGTTGGGCAGCAGCACCTCACTTAACGTGAACCTGACGCGGGAGGTGTCCCGCATCGACTCCATTCTCAGCAGCAATTCCATTGCAAACCAGCGGATGACGTCGTCGCAGACGGCGCTGAGCGATATGGGTAGCCAGGCGCAAAAACTGATGGATCAGCTGGTGGCGCTTCGCGGCAATACGGATGGCAGCAGCGTCGCGCTGACGCAGTCGACGGCGACTTCGACGCTGTCGAGCGTCGTTGCTTCCGCCAATGTGATGGTCAACGGCGAATATCTCTTTGCCGGCACCAATACCGATGTTCAGCCGATGACGAATAATTCCGCCACGACGAACACGGCAATCCAGACCGCACTATCAGCCTATATGGCTGCTCAGACCCCGCCAGTAGCGTCGACAAGCAATCTGACGGGTGCCCAGATGAAGGACTTCATCACCACCAAGGTGGAGCCGATGTTTACCTCAGATAGCAGCTGGGCAAGCTGGTCGAGCGCGTCGGACCAGAATATGACGAGCCGCATCAGCAATTCGGAAGTGGTGGAGACGTCGACGAACTCGAATTCTTCCGGCATTCGCTATCTGGCACTTGCAACCAGCGTCACCAATGCGCTGATGAAGACGACGCCGGCCTTGAGTTCGGACGCGCTGAATGCGGTGACCGATCAGGCCATCAGCTATTCGCGGCAGGCTGTCGACGGCTTGAACAGCCAGGCAAGTCAGCTTGGCCTGTCGCAGTCGCGCCTCTCGGATGCGAACACGATGCTGAACGCCCAGAAGACCATACTCAACACCAGCATCGGGGATCTGACGGGAGTCGACCCTTACGAGGCGTCGACCAAAGTCAACAGCCTCGAAACCCAGCTCCAGACGGCTTATACTATTGTCTCCAAGATCCAGCAGCTAAGCCTTGTAAATTACCTTTGATGATCAAAGGGAAGTAATGACCAGGAAGGATGCGTGAATGTATCAGTTCTCATATGCGGAAGTCATGCAGGATGCGGTGGCCGACGCCAAGGAAAGAGAACGGCAAGTTCTGGACCGGTCGATAGCTCTCCTCTCCGCGGCCCGTGATGCGGCGAAATACGGCCGCGAAGCGATCGAGGCGCTCTTCTATACGCGACGCGTATGGGTCAGCTTCGTGGAGGACCTCAAAAGTCCGGAGAATCAGCTCAATGTCGAACTGCGTGCCAACCTTATCTCGATCGCCATCTGGATTTTGAAGGAATGCGATCGAATCCAGCGGCGCCAGTCGGAAAATTATCAAGGCATCATCGATGTCACCACCATCATCAGGGATGGACTTAAATGAAAAGTACGCTTCGCATATCGCTCAAAGCCGGGGAAAAGATCTTTATCAACGGGGCCGTCCTGCGCGTCGATCGCAAGGTCGCCCTGGAATTCCTGAATGATGTGACATTCCTGCTTGAGAACCATGTACTCCAGCCGGAAGATGCGACGACGCCGCTGCGCCAGCTCTATTTCATCGCGCAGATGATCCTCGTCAATCCGGAGGGCAAGGAGCAGTCGACGGCTATGTTCCGCAAGTCGATCGTCATGCTGCTTTCGTGCTTCCACAATGATGAAGTGCTGGCCGAGCTGAAACGCATCGACGGTCTCGTCGCAACCGGCCGCGCCTTCGATGCGTTGAAGGCGATCCGCGGTCTCTATCCGGTCGAGGACAATATCCTGAACAATCAGGAAATGCCGGCGGCGACGATCGAGCATATCCGTCGGGAGATCGCTCCATGGCAGCGGTAGGCGCCGTTGACAACACAAGCAACTCTTCCGCCACTGCCTCGAAAAATTCTGCTACCGCATCGACGAGCGCCAACCTGAACTATAACGACTTCCTGCAACTCCTCATTGCGCAGATGAAGAACCAGGACCCGACCTCGCCGATGGATGCGAGCCAGCAGATTTCGCAGCTGGCGAGCTTCTCCCAGGTCGAGCAGCAGATCCAGACGAATTCTCATCTGGAAACTGTGCTTCAGAACCAATGGATTTCGCAGGCGACCGACTATATCGGCAAGCAGATCATGAGTGCCGACGGTAAGACCACGGGCACGATCAAGGAAGTAACCGTCTATACGGACGGTGTTATCGCCGAGACCAATGCCGGCGACAAGATCCTGATTCAGGCCGGCGTGACGATCGCTCCCGCGGGCACGACCATTGATACGCCGCCCGCTTCGACGGATACTAGCAACACCGATTCGTCGAATACGGGTTCGACCGGCAGCTAATGAGTAGCTGCTGAACAAGGGATGACGTTGCCATGAATGAAGCCGATGCGTTGGATATCTTCCAGGCGGCGATCTGGACGGTGCTGGTGGCTTCCGGTCCGGCGGTTCTAGCCGCCATGGTCGTTGGTCTGGTGATTGCCTTGATCCAGGCATTGACCCAGGTACAGGAAGCGACATTGACCTTCGTGCCGAAGATCGTCGCCGTCATGGTGACGATCGGCGTCACGGCTCCCTTCGTCGGTTCGCAGATTTCGATCTTCACCAATCTCGTCTTCTCGCGTATCCAGTCCGGGTTCTAAACATCGGGTCCGATGGCCGAAACGGCTTTCGGATCATGAGCTTTGCCGGCATAAGCCATGCTCGCGCAAGCTTCGGCTTTTAAATCTCGGTTCCAATAGGGCAAGCGGTTCAGCCGTTTGCCTCCTCTCATGAAGAGACGGAACCGGTCGATGGCACAACCACCCGCAATAGCACTTCCCAAAGCCAATCCCAGCGTGCGTGATATCGGCTTCGCGCTCGGTATCATGGTCATCCTGTGCGTGCTGTTCCTGCCGATCCCGCCATTCCTGATCGACCTCGGGCTGGCCTTCTCGATCGCTCTCTCGGTCCTCATCCTCATGGTGGCGCTCTGGATCAAGAAGCCGCTGGAATTCTCGTCCTTCCCGACGATCCTGCTGATCGCCACCATGACGCGCCTGTCGCTGAACATCGCGACCACGCGCGTCATCCTTTCACACGGCTATGAAGGGCATGATGCTGCCGGCGGCGTCATCGCGGGCTTCTCCAGCCTGGTGATGTCGGGCGATTTCGTCATCGGTCTGATCGTCTTCCTGATCCTCATCACCATCAATTTCATCGTCATCACCAAGGGTGCGACGCGTATCGCGGAAGTCGGCGCCCGCTTCACCCTGGATGCCATCCCCGGCAAGCAGATGGCGATCGATGCCGATCTTTCGGCCGGCCTGATCGATGAAAAGGAGGCGCAGCGCCGCCGCCGCGAGCTGGAGGAGGAAAGCTCCTTCTTCGGCGCGATGGACGGTGCTTCGAAGTTCGTTCGCGGCGACGCGGTTGCCGGCCTCCTGATCACCTGCATCAACGTCTTCGGCGGCATCATCATCGGCTATTTCCGGCACAGCATGCCGATCGGCCAGGCCGCGGACGTTTTCGTCAAGCTCTCGGTCGGCGACGGTCTGGTGTCGCAGATGCCGGCGCTCATCGTCTCTCTTGCCGCCGGCCTCCTCGTTTCGCGCGGCGGTACGGCCGGTTCGACCGACCAGGCCGTCGTCAGTCAGCTGAGCGGCTATCCGCGCGCGCTCGCCGTCTCGGCGGTCCTCATGGGCATCCTGGCCGTCATGCCCGGCCTGCCCTTCCTGCCCTTCGTTTTCCTCGGTGGTCTGATGGCGGCCGGCGCCTGGTTCATCCCGCGCCAGATCGAGGCCGAAAACAAGCTTCGCCGCGATGCCGAAGAGCAGAAGGTGATGCAGACGAAGGAAATGGAAAAGGATTCGGTCAAGTCGGTTCTGAAGACCGCCGAGATCGAACTGGCGCTCGGCAAGATCGTCTCCACCCGCCTGCTCGGCGCGCATCAGGAGTTGGCCTTCCGCGTCGGCAAGATGCGCAAGAAATTCGCGACGCAATACGGCTTCGTCGTGCCTGAAATCAAGGTGATCGACGATATGGCGATTGCCGACAAGTCCTATCAGATCCGCATCCACGGCACGACCATCGCCTCCAACGTGCTGCGCGTTGGCGAAGTGCTCGTCGTCACCGGCTCGGGCCGCAAGCCGACCGTGCCCGGCGACGAGATTCGCGAACCCGCTTTCGGCATGCCCGCCGTTTCCGTTCTTGAGGCATTTACCGACGATCTGAAGCGCGAGGGCTTCCAGCCGATCGACAACGTGTCCGTCGTGCTCACCCATATGAGCGAGGTCATCCGCAACAACCTGCCGGCGCTTCTCTCCTACAAGGACGTGAAGATCCTGATCGAGCGCCTCGATCCGGAATACAAGAAGCTCGCCGACGAGATCTGCTCGTCGCACATGTCCTATTCGGGCCTGCAGGCGGTGCTGAAGCTGCTGCTCGCCGAGCGTGTTTCGATCCGCAACCTGCACCTCATTCTTGAAGCCGTCGCCGAACTCGCGCCGCATGTGCGCAAGACGGAGCAGATCGTCGAACACGTGCGCGTGCGCATGGCGCAGCAGCTCTGTGGCGATCTGGCCGACAATGGCGTGCTGCGCGTGTTGCGTCTTGGCAGCAAATGGGACCTGATCTTCCATCAGGCGCTGAAGCGCGACCAGAAGGGCGAAATCGTCGAATTCGACATCGATCCGCGCAGCCTGGAAGAATTCAGCGAGCAGGCGGGCAAAGTTATCCGTGAATATATGGATCGCGGCATGCCCTTCGTTCTTGTCACGTCGCCGGAAACGCGCTCCTATGTGCGCATGATCATCGAACGCCTGTTCGCGACGCTTCCGGTCCTGTCGCATGTGGAACTGGCCAAGGGGATCGAGATCAAGATTCTAGGTTCGATTTCATGATAACAGATCCCCAGGGGACCATTCTGGCGCTGTTCGTCGCCTTCTGCCGCATCGGCGGCTGCATGATGGTTCTCCCGGGATTTTCATCGGGTCGTATCCCGCCGCAGATCAGGCTGCTTCTTTCCGTGGCCCTGTCGATGGCGATTTTGCCGTTGCTCTGGAACACGATCTATCCCCAGGTATCGAAGGGCGACGCGAGTTTTATCGGCCTCATCTTCACCGAAACGGTCATCGGATTGATGTATGGCATGATGGCGCGGATTTATACGCTGGGGCTGCAATTCGCCGGCGCAAGCATATCGATGCTGATCGGCTTTAACGCGCCGGGCGGCGCGGATATCGTCGAAGAGTCAAGCGAGACGTCGCTCACGAGCCTCATCAGCTTTTGCGGGCTGATGATGCTCTTCATCCTCGATTTTCATCATTATATCCTGCAGGCGCTGGTCGATTCCTATTCCGTCGTTCCCCTGGGTGGTCATATCGAGCCGCGTGCCGCGTTGATCTCGATCACGGATACGCTGGAGACCACCTTCTTCATCATGCTGCGGCTGGCAAGCCCCTTCCTGCTCTATGGCCTGATGTTCCAGATTTCGATCGGTTTCATCAACAAGCTGGCGCCGCAGATCCCGATCTATTTCATTTCCACGCCATATCTGCTGATGGGAGGGCTGTTTATGCTCTATCTCAGCATCGCGGCATTGGTCAGCCAGTTTTCCAGTGCGTTTCTCACCGTCTTCAATGGGCACTAGAGCATGATGCCGAAAAGCGGAAGCTCAAGCCCGCGGGCGGCGAGATGATGAGGTCCGATTCGGACGCATCCGGGACCGGGCAGCCGGTGGGTAGGTAGGCGATGGCGGAAAAAAAACGTTCTGAAAAACTGAAGCGCCTGGTCGCGGTGCAGCGCCATCTGGAGCGGATAGCGGAAAACGAGCTTGCCGATACGACCCGCCAGCGCGCGGAAGTCACGGAATCGATGGAGCGGGTCATGGTTGCGATCGGCTCGGTCGATCCCGTGCACATGGCATTCTCGATCCACTATGCCGAACGCTACGGCCGTCTGATGATCAAGGATCAGCAGCTGGAAAGCATCCAGAGACTCATCCAGATGAAGGTCCAGCAGGAGCGCACCAAGGCCGACCGGCTCGAAGAGCATATGAAGGATGCCCGCGAGCTCGAAACGCGGGAGGCCGACGACAATGCGGTCTACGACATCATCGATCAGCGCTTAGCCGCCGCAACGCCAGCCTCCAGCAAGGTTCAAAAACCATAATCGCCGCGATCATGGAACAGGATGCGCATCGTTGGGTTGCCGGCCTGTTCCGAAGTTTTGATTCGATGCCCTGATTCGATTGCCGCACTGCGTGTGGCTTCAGGGTGTGCGATAGCAGAAGGAGACGTGACGTGGCTATTTCGCCTCCAAGTGATTTGGTCCTCGATGTCGTCAAGGCCGCCAATCCGGCCGATGTCGAGGCTGCGCAGGCCAAGCTTGCCGCCAACCGGGCCGCCTTTGCCGCCACGAGCCTCGCCGAGAACGGCACCGGCTTCGGCGCGACGGTGGATGCGATGAACAGCGCGGCCACCCAGGCAGGCCTTGCCAATGCCAACACGCATGTGGCCGGGACGAAGGTGCCGCAGGCCTATCGCAAGTTCGAAGCGATGGTGCTGCAGAATTTCGTGAAGAACATGCTGCCGAGCAGCGAGACGCTCTACGGCAAGGGTTCGGCCGGCGAGATCTGGAAAGGCATGATGGCCGAGCAAGTGGGCAATACGCTCGCCAAGAGTGGCGGCGTCGGCATTGCCGAGAAGATGTATAAGGAACAGGTCGACAAGATGCGCAATACCGGTGCCATCAACGCCGCGACCGATGAAAACGACAAGAAGATGGCTCTGAGCGCGGTTGCCGATTTTCAGCGCAAGACGCTCGCCGCCGCGGATGCCGATAATGACGGCAATGCCAGCATCACCAATCAGAATAATTTGACGTCCCAGAAAGCATGAGCGAGGTAGCAAACATGGAAATGATGTCGCAGGACTATCGGATCAAGTCTGTCCTTGGCCGCCTGGAGATGATTATCGACAATGAGAACAACCGGATCGGCACCGACCCGGAATTCGATCTCAAGGTATCGAACACCCATAAGAGCCGCTGCCTCTATGAGTTGTCGATGCTGTTTCGCGATACCGAGCCGGCCGATCTTGCCGCCGCGCATATCGAGCAGCTGCACGATCTGAAGAAGAAGCTCGTTCTGAACGCCCGCCGCGTCGAAGCCCATCTCGAGGCCGTGCGCGCCGTTGCCGACATTCTGAAGAACGCCGTGCAGAACGCCGATGCGGACGGCACCTATTCGCAGGAGCAATTCCGCGTCCGTGAGGCCGGATGATCAAGCTCGTTCTCACCGGCCTGTGGGTCTGCGCCGTGACATTGGCCTCGGTCTATTTTTCGGTGCAGGTGGCGACGGCGCCCGCGATCAGCCCTGACGACGCCAAGAAGGCGCAGCAGGAACTGATCAAGGGCGAATCGATCAACGTTCCCGTCATCGCCAACGGCCAGGTGACCGGCTATTTCCTGACGCGCATCTCCTTCATGATGGAGAAGGGCAAGGCGAATGCGCTTCAGATACCCCTGCCGGAACTGACGACGGACGAACTCTTTTCGCTGCTGATCGGCAACAAGGCGATCGACATTGCCCACACGCAGAACTTCGACGTTGCCGCCTTTCGCAGCGACCTGAAGAAGCGGATGAACGAGCGGCTCGGCGGCGACTATGTCGCCGACGTGCTGATCGAACAGCTTGACTATCTCTCCAAGGAAGAAACCCATGGTGGGGAGAGCATCGGCAGGAAAACGGTCAAGCCGGTCAAGATCGTGCAGGACGCGGCGAAGGATAAGGTGCCGCTGGAGTAGTGGCGTCCTGGCCTTGCGGGTGCCGCTCCATTCAAAGGCTGCAGGGCCGGCGATACCATTAATGAATTCTTGATTGTTTCCGATAAATCCCACTTTCCATCCTAACGGAAAGTTGGATTTATCTTGCTATAAACTCCTCCCAGTGACGCCTCGTAGTCGCCGCACCGATGAACGGTGAGAGGCATGAGCCTTGTTATTCCCGGCATCATGCGCATTTGCGATGTCGGGCAGGAGGTTGTTGGATTGAACCAGGTTGCCGATTTTGCCGCCGCAGCGTCACGCCGCATGATCTTCGATCTGCCGGTCTGCGATCTCGATTGGGACGATGCCCTGACCTTCGTCAATGAGCTTGCATCCCTGCCGGTCGGACAGACCGCGATCTCCTTCGTGAATGCCCATAACATGCTGGTGATGCTGCGTGACGAAAACTATCGCAACGTCCTCGAGCGCAATCTGGTGCTCCCGGATGGTGTTGGCCTCGATATCGCTTCGCGCGCCGCTCATGGTGAGCCGTTCCCGGCAAACTTGAACGGCACGGATTTCGTGCCGGCGCTGCTGACGTTCATGGAGCGGCCGAAGCGGATCGGCCTGTTGGGCGGCAAGCGCTCGGTTGTCGAAAATGCGGCGGAGAAATTTCGCCGGCATGCGCCGTGGCACGAGTTCATTGTCGTTTCCGATGGTTTCTTCGATCCCGCGAGAAGCAACGCCGTTGCCGCGGAAATCGGCCGGCAGAAGATCGATGTGCTGATCGTCGGCATGGGAACGCCTTTGCAGGAAAAGTGGGTCGCCGAACATGTCGGACCGCAGCATGCGCGGTTGGTGTTGACCGTCGGCGCGCTGTTCGACTTCGTGTCCGGAACCGTGCCGCGAGCTCCCTCGCTCGTGCGCGCGGTGCGCAGCGAGTGGTTGTTCCGTCTGGTTCTTGAGCCGGGCAGGCTGTGGCGACGCTATGTTCTGGGCGTGCCGCTTTTCCTCTATCAGGTCATCAGGCATCAGTTCGGCCGCGAGGGGCGTGTCCTTCACGCTGAACCGCAACAGCTGCCGCAGCGGCGTATCGCCCCTCCGGATAAATTAGCAAGTTAGAGCAATTTCAAGAAAAGTGCTAAGCCGTGCCGGTATTCGCGGGGCGCGGCGTTAACTCTTTCTTTGGCATGAAAGTTTAGAGTGGGTTAACCATTGCATTGGTCTCCGACCATGTGCGCGAGATAGCCCGCCATGTTTGAAAGCAAAGCCAGGCCCGGATTTTACCCAGACGATGCGGAAACCTTCGAGGTGTCGCGCGGGCCGGGCCGGCACGTCTCTCCCCGTCGGGGCGAAGATGGCTTGCGCCGCACAGCCCATTTGCGAGCCGCCAATTCGGACGACCCGCGCGATACTGAGCTGCGCGCCATTCTGCGCAGGGCGCTTGATGGCGATCCTTATCCGGTCTCGGGGCGAGGGGGACTGGTGGGCGCGGGGCCATCGGACTATCGGCCCGCCTTGGCTCATATCCAAGACGCCCAGATGTTCCGCCACGCGGAACACGAACAGACGCGGGAACCGGCATCCGAGCCCGTGCCCGATCTGCTGGAATTCGTGCCCGACCTGCTCGAAGCAGTGCCGGAACTTCCCTCGCAGACTGCGATCCCCAATCTTGCCGAGCATCGGCCTCGTGCCGGCCGCTGGTCTCCCGGTATCCGCTCTCTCGGTTTCGTCATTATAGCCGCCTTGGCGGGAGCGGCCGTCCCGACAATGCTCGCGTCGCCGCCGCTCTATATGTCGCAGGCCGTCCTGCATGCGGAAGGCGAGGGCGGCGGACGGCAGACATTGCTCGACGTCGCGGCGAAACGTGCCGTCGCGCCATCCGTGCTGTCCGACGTCGTCGCCAGAATGAAGCTCGACCACGATCCGGAATTTACCGGCAGTCGGGCGGGCGCCCTCGGTGTTGCCGCCGAGCTCCTGTCCGGCAGCGGCAACGCCTCCGATGCGCCCTCGCGCGCCCAGGCGACCCTTCGCAAGAGCATTGCCGTCGGCATCGACGGCCAGACAGGTCTGCTGCGATTGACCGTGATGAGCGGCGATCCCGCCAGATCGGCCGATATTGCCAATCGTCTGGCTGGCGCCACCCTCTACGATGCCGCCGTCGCAAAGGCGGCCGGCACGTCGCTCGGGCTCGAGACGGCAGCCGATCGCAGCCGCAAGGAATTCGATCGCGCATCTGCGGCTCTGGCCGAGTTCAAGGCACGACATGGCGAGGACAAGATCGCGGCGGCGCTGGCGCTTCAGCAGCAGCGTCAGCAGTTGGACGGTGAAATAAAGGCGGCCGAGCTGACAGTGCGCGCGGCCAGGTCCCGCCTTGCGTCGGTCAAGTCGGCCACGCCGGCCTCCGTGCTGAGCGGCGCCTTGCCGGGCGATCTAGCCTCCGCCGGACTCGACGACCTGCGCAGCCGCTATAGTGCCGCCAAGGCCCAGCTTTCGCAGCTCGGTCCGCGCCATCCCCGCTTGCTTGCGCAGCAGGCAACGGTTGACGATCTTGCCGCCAACATGCGCAGCCAACTGCAGCGGCTTGTCGTCAGTAGCGATGCGGATGTGAAGGCGGCCGTCGAAAAGCAGAGGGCTCTCTCGGCTGAGATGACGGCCCTCAGCCAGAAAAACATCGATGTCGATGTCATCAGCCTCGCGCAGTTGCAGGATGCAGCTGCCGTCGCGAAGAGCCGCTATGAGGCCGATCAGCAGAATGCCACCCTGTCAGTGCCGGAGGCCAAACAGCCGTTGACGCTGATTTCGCAAGCCGTCGCGTCGGCTCTGCCGCTGGACGATCATCTCGCGAGCAACCAGGCAATCAGTTTCCTGGCCGCCCTTGGCATGGCACTTGGCGCGATATTTCTGCGCAGGTGGCTTGCCGGTGCTGAAGCTGCGGAAGACTACATGGCTGACGACGGCGTCATGCCGGCCATGCCTTCTTTCCATCGGGATAGCGACATGTCGCTTCCGCCTTTGCCCGCCATCGCGCTTGAACCGCCGGCGGCTGTTCCCGAAATCGGAAGCGGGCCTGACGTTGCGGATGAATGGGTCCGCATTCAGCGCGAGCTTGCGTCCTTGCGTGCCAAGGTCGAGATCTATGCGGTGCGCAGGCATCAGGAACACGGCTGACCGCCACTTGGTTTTCCCTTGCAATTACCGCTTTCAGACACCATAGGGCGTTAGCAGGCAATTATGCCGGGCCGATGGTCTGTAGATTGCCACCGAATTCATGATCGGGAGACGAGCGTGACGACAGTGATCGACGGGAAGAAGGCGGCGGCTTCGGTGATCGAAGCTGTGAAGGTTGCGGCGGCGGGGCTTGAGGCTGAGAGCGGCTTGAAGACCGGGCTTGCGGTCGTCATCGTCGGCGATGATCCGGCCAGCCATGCCTATGTGAATTCCAAGAGCAAGATGGCCAAGGAATGCGGCTTCAAGTCGGTCCAGCAGACGCTGCCGGCCGAGACCACGCAGGAAGCGCTTGCTGGTTTGGTACGGTCGCTGAACGACGATCCGTCGATCCACGGTATTCTCGTGCAGCTGCCGCTGCCGAAGCATCTGGATTCCGATGCGATCATCCAGTCGATCCGGCCGGACAAGGATGTCGACGGCCTGCATGTCGTCAATGCCGGCAAGCTGGCAACCGGCGATCTTGAGACAGGGCTGATCTCCTGCACGCCGGCCGGCGCCATGCTGCTGGTGCGCTCGATCCATGGCGAGGACCTGTCGGGGCTTACCGCTGTGGTCATCGGCCGTTCCAACCTGTTCGGCAAGCCGATGGCGCAATTGCTGCTCAATGCCAATGCGACTGTCACGACGGCGCATTCGAGGACGAAGGATCTGCGGTCCGTGGCGCGGGGCGCCGATATCCTTGTGGCCGCCGTCGGCCGGCCTGAGATGGTGAAGGCCGACTGGGTGAAGCCGGGCGCGACGGTCATCGATGTCGGCATCAACCGCATCGATGCACCTGAGCGCGGCGAGGGCAAGAGCCGGCTGGTGGGCGATGTCGCCTATGCCGAGGCCTCCGATGTCGCTGCCGCCATCACGCCGGTTCCGGGCGGTGTCGGCCCGATGACGATCGCCATGCTGATGGCCAATACCGTCATTGCAGCCCACCGCGCCGCAGGAAAGAAACCGCCGAAGTTTTGAACCAAATCAATCGGCCGGCGCGACGCCGGTCGATGCGCGCACGATCAATTCGGCCTTCCATAGTTCCTGGGCCGGAAACGTCTCCGTATGCTTGATTTCGCCGATCAGTCGCTCGGCGATGCGCACGCCCGCAGCACGCAGCGACGAGCGGGTCGTCGTCAGCGGCACGGTGAAGCTTTCCGGCTTCAAAAGCGTCAGCACGTCGTCATGGGCGATGAGTGAAATATCCTCACCCAGCTTGAGCCTAGCCTGGTTGATGGCGCGAACGGCGCCAAGCGCCAGCACGGTACTGGAGCAGAGCACCGCCGTCGGACGCTTTTCCTTCTCCATCTGCAGGATGCGTTCCATGGCGAACAGGCCCTGCTCGTCGGTCATCGGCGAGTGGCTGGTGCAGGCCTCATCGAGCGCCAGGCCACGTTCGGCAAGGGCCGCTTCCATGCCGTTCTTCCGGCGAATGGCGAAGTCGAGATAGATCGGGCCGTTCAACAGGGCGAAGCGCCGATGTCCGAGCTGCAGCAACAGCTTCGTGGCATCATAGAAGGCGGCTTCGTTGTCGATGTCGAGGAAGGGATAATCCGGTTCGGAGCCGATCGAGCGTCCATGCACGAGGAAAGGCATGGACAGAGACTTCAGCATTTCCAGGCGCGGATCATGGCCACGCATATAATTGACGAAGAGAGCATCGACATTACCGCTGGCCGCGAGCCGTCTTAACGCGCCGACCTCATCATTCGGATCCGCGGGCGTCAGCACGAAATGGAAATCGTGCCGCAGGGCCTCTTCGCCGAGACCGGTCAGGAACTCCGAGAAATGCGCGTCGGAGGAATTGCCGGGTGAAGTCGGCATGACAAGCCCGATCGAGCCCGCCTTGCCGGTCGCAAGTCTTTGAGCTGCCTTATTGGGACGATAGCCGGTTTCCCGAACCGCTTTGAGAACGCGCTCGCGTGTCTCGCGATTAACCTCCGGATATCCGTTCAATGCCCGGCTGACTGTCGTCTGCGACAGCCCGAGCATTTGCGATAGCTGCTTCAGATTCACGAATTTCGGCTCCTCCAATTCCAGACTGCTCGGCTGCCAGCACACCTCCCGAATATCGCCAGCATCCAAAGCGCTTTTAATATGTAGCAGGCGATGCGCTCGAGACAAGATAAATAGCAAAATATCGCCTCCTATTTTATGCTGCAGCGCGAGATATGCCGTGAATATTAGCCCGAAATTGAAAATCGCTTGACTTTCTCCCGCTCCCAATGGATGAGAGATGTAGCCAAAGCGCTTTGAGGAATGGGGCGCGCAGCACAAAATTGTGTTTGGGCTCATGGGTTTCGTTATTTGGGAGGACAACCGCATGAAAAAGATGTTTCTGATGACCGTCGCTGCCGCCGCCTTGGTGGCCGGTACGGCGATGGCGGCCGATCTGAAGTTCCAGCCCGGCCAGGACTCCAAGTTCAACTGGAAGAGCTATGACGACTTCAAGACGGCGCATGCCGACCTGAAGGGCGAGACGCTGACCATCTTCGGCCCCTGGCGCGGCGAGGACGAAGCCCTTTTCACCAGCGTCTTGAACTACTTCACCGAAGCGACCGGCGTGAACGCCAAATATTCGTCCTCGGAAAATTACGAGCAGCAGATCGTCATCGATACGCAGGCCGGTTCGCCGCCGAACGTCGCCATCCTCCCGCAGCCGGGCCTTCTCGCCAACCTCGCCAGCAAGGGCTATCTGACGCCGCTCGGCGATGATCTCGCGAGCTGGGTCAAGACGAACTACGGCGCCGGCGACAGCTGGGTCGGCTACGGCACCTACAAGGGCAAGGACGGCAAGGATGCCTTCTATGCCTTCCCCTACAAAGCCGACCTGAAGTCGCTGGTCTGGTATGTGCCCGAGAATTTCGAGGAAGCCGGCTACAAGGTTCCGACAACGATGGAGGACCTGCTCAAGCTGTCCGACCAGATCGTCAAGGATGGCGGCACGCCCTGGTGCATCGGTCTCGGTTCGGGCGGTGCGACCGGCTGGCCGGCGACCGACTGGGTCGAAGACCTGATGCTGCGCATGAACGCGCCGCAGGACTATGATCATTGGGTCGATAACTCGCTGAAGTTCAACGATCCGAAGGTCGTCTCGGTCGTCGAGGAATTCGGCAAGTTCGCCAAGAACGCGAAATATGTCGCCGGCGGCGTGGCCGCCGTGGCTTCGACCGACTTCCGCGACAGCCCGAAGGGCCTCTTCACGGTTCCGCCGAAGTGCTACATGCACAAGCAGGCATCCTTCATCCCGTCCTTCTTCCCGGAAGGCACCAAGCTCGGCCAGGATGCGGACTTCTTCTACTTCCCGCCCTTCGCCGCGCATCCGGAACTCGGCAAGCCGGTTCTCGGCGCAGGCACGCTGGCAGCCGTTACCAAGGATTCGAAGGCTGCGCGCGCTTTCATCCAGTTCCTGCAGACGCCGATCGCCCAGGAGGTCTGGATGGCGCAGTCCGGCTTCCTGACGCCGTACAAGGCCGTCAATACCGCGGCTTACGCCAACGACACCCTGCGCAAGGAAGGCGAGACCCTGACTTCGGCGACCACCTTCCGCTTTGACGGTTCCGACCTGATGCCGGGCAAGATCGGCGCGGGCTCGTTCTGGACCGGTATGGTGGACTTTGTCGGCGGCAAGTCTGCCCAGGACGTTGCCGACGGTGTTCAGAAGTCCTGGGACGCCATCAAGTAAGACATCATAGTCCAGCGCCGCCGGTCAAAGCCGGCGGCGCCAAACAACATATAACGGCGCGCCCCTATGCGCGGCCGATGCCGGACTGATGGACTTAAAGCAGGTAAATTCGGGGAGGGAATGGATGTTTTCGCAGATCGTATCGGCGATTGGCGCCATGATATTCGGCGTTGCCATTTGCGCCGCTTATTTCTGGTTCTCCAACAAGCTCTTGGACTTGATCTTCCCGGCAAGGGAAGGAGATGACGTCCATCGGGCGGCCGTCAACCTTCGACGCCGCGGTCTCATCCGCCCCTGGCTGTTCCTGGGGCCGGCGCTGTTCCTGTTGGTCGTCTATCTCGTCTATCCCGTCGTGGCGACGTTCATCCTGTCCTTCTATGGACCGGACGGCAGCAAATTCGTCGGCGGCGCCAACTATCTCTGGGCGCTCAACGACACCGAATTCCGCCAATCGATCTTCAACAACATCCTCTGGCTTGCCGTCGTGCCGGCCGCCTGCACCTTCTTCGGCCTTGTCATCGCCGTCATGACCGACCGCATCTGGTGGGGCAATATCGCCAAGGCGGTCATCTTCATGCCGATGGCGATCTCCTTTGTCGGCGCCTCGGTCATCTGGAAGTTCATTTACGAATATCGTGGCGGCACCGACACGCAGATCGGCCTCCTGAATGCGATCGTCAAGCTTTTCGGCGGCACGCCGGAGGTCTGGATCACCATTCCGTTCTGGAACAACTTCTTCCTGATGGTGATGCTGATCTGGATCCAGACCGGCTTTGCCATGGTCATCCTCTCGGCGGCCCTGCGCGGCATTCCGGAAGAAACCATCGAAGCCGCCGTCATCGATGGCGCCAATGGCTGGCAGATCTTCTGGAAGATCATGGTGCCGCAGGTATGGGGCACGATCGCCACGGTCTGGACCACCATCACCATCCTCGTCCTCAAGGTTTTCGATATCGTGCTCACCATGACCAACGGTCAGTGGAACACGATGGTCCTTGCAAACCTGATGTTCAACTGGTTGTTCCGCGGCGGCGGCGATTCCGGCCGAAGTGCCGTCATAGCGCTCGTCATCATGGTCGCGGTGACGCCGATCATGATCTGGAACATCCGTCGTGCAAACGCAGAAACGAAGGGGCGCTGACATGATTGGAAATCTCGGTCGTATCGGTCCCGCCCGCATCTTCGTTCATGCCGCGGTGCTGCTCATCGTCCTCCTCTGGCTGCTGCCGACGCTCGGCATCTTCGTCACTGCGCTGCGCGACAGGGATCAGATCGTCGCTTCCGGCTGGTGGACGGCGTTTGCCGGTTCCTCGCGCACCACGGCCGCCCGTCTCGACGGGCCGGACAAGGCAAAGCCCGATGGCGCGAATTTCGTGATATCAGGCGCGCTTACTGTTGAAGGCGGCGGCAAGATCCAGTCCTTCGGTCTGCGCGTGCAGGAGCCGGCGGCCTACAAGGCCGGCTCGCCTGCGCAACTGGAGAACGGCGAGACCCTCACCATCAACGCCGACGGCAGCTACCGCTATCAGAAGAGCGGCGCGTTTGAAGCCGATGCGCGCGCCAAGCGGGTCTATTTGACCGTCGCCACGCCGCCGCAATTCACCCTCGACAACTACCGCGGCGTGCTCGGCGGCGAGGGCATCGGCCAGTCCTTCATCAACTCGCTGACGGTGACGATCCCGGCGACGGTCATTCCGATCCTGATCGCCGCCTTTGCGGCCTATGCGCTGGCCTGGATGGAGTTTCCCGGACGCGCGATCCTGATCGCGCTCGTCGTGGGCCTGATCGTCGTGCCGCTGCAGATGTCACTGATCCCGCTCCTGCGTATCTATAACGAGATCGGCCAGATCTTCGGCGTACCGTCGAAGACCTATCCGGGCATCTGGATGGCGCATACGGCCTTCGGCCTGCCGCTCGCCATCTATCTGCTGCGCAATTATATTTCCGGCCTACCCAAGGAGATCATCGAATCCGCCCGCGTCGACGGCGCCAGCGATTTCGATATCTTCGTCAAGATCATCCTGCCGCTGTCGTTCCCGGCGCTTGCCTCCTTCGCGATCTTCCAGTTCCTCTGGGTATGGAACGACCTCTTGATCGCCATGGTGTTCCTCGGCACCGATAAGGACCACCTGGTCCTGACAGCCGCTCTCAACGCGCTGCTCGGCTCGCGCGGCGGCAATTGGGAGATTCTGACGGCATCGGCCTTTGTCACCATCATTATTCCGCTCCTCGTCTTCTTCGGTCTGCAGCGCTATCTCGTGCGCGGTCTGCTTGCCGGGTCGGTGAAGGGGGGCTGATACAAAAACACATACTCACACAGGACCCATTCAGCATGAGCATTGCTCTTCAATCGGCTTCGGAAGTTGACAAGGACTGGTGGCGCGGCGCGGTGATCTATCAGATCTATCCGCGCTCCTATCAGGACTCCAACGGCGACGGCATCGGCGACCTCAAGGGTATCGCCGTCCGTCTGCCGCATGTCGCAGCACTCGGTGTCGACGCGATCTGGATTTCGCCGTTCTTCACCTCGCCGATGCGTGATTTCGGCTACGACGTCTCCAATTACGAAGACGTCGACCCGATCTTCGGCTCGCTGGCCGATTTCGATGCGATGATGACGGAAGCCCATCGCCTCGGCATCAAGGTGATGATCGATCTGGTGCTGTCACATAGCTCGGATCGTCATCCTTGGTTCGTCGAAAGCCGTTCGGGCAAGAACAATCCCAAGGCTGACTGGTACGTCTGGGCCGACGCCAAGCCGGATGGCACGCCGCCCAGCAACTGGCTGTCGATCTTCGGCGGCTCGGCCTGGGCGTGGGATCCGACCCGCATGCAATATTACCTGCACAATTTCCTGACCTCGCAGCCGGATATGAACCTGCACAATCCCGAAGTGCAGGAGCGCTTGCTTGATGTCGTGCGTTTCTGGCTCGACCGCGGTGTCGATGGCTTCCGCCTCGATACGATCAACTTCTACTTCCACGACAAGGAACTGCGCGACAATCCGGCGCTGGAGCCCGCGCGCCGCAACGCCTCCACCGCGCCGGCGGTCAATCCCTATAATTTTCAGGAGCATCTCTACGACAAGAACCGTCCCGAGAACCTGGAATTCCTGAAGCGTTTCCGTGCCGTGCTCGACGAATATCCGGCCATCGCCGCCGTCGGCGAAGTCGGCGACAGCCAGCGCGGCCTTGAGATCGTCGGAGAGTACACCTCCGGCGGCGACAAGATGCATATGTGCTACGCCTTCGAATTCCTGTCGCCGGACGCGCTGTCGCCAGATCGCGTCGAGGAGGTCATGAAGGATTTTGCAGCGGCCGCTCCCGAGGGTTGGGCCTGCTGGGCGTTCTCCAATCATGACGTCGTGCGCCATATCAGCCGCTGGGGCAATCTGGTCGCCGATCGCGATGCCTTCGCCAAGCTTTATGCGGCGCTGCTGCTGACCCTGCGCGGTTCCGTCTGCCTCTATCAGGGCGAGGAACTGGCGCTCACGGAAGCCGATCTCGCCTATCAGGACCTGCAGGATCCTTACGGCATTCAATTCTGGCCGGAGTTCAAGGGCCGCGATGGCTGCCGCACGCCCATGGTCTGGGACAGCCAGGTTACGCAGGGCGGCTTTTCCACCGTCAAGCCCTGGCTGCCGGTGCCGGTCGAGCACATCCTGCGCGCCGTCAGCGTCCAGCAGGGCGATGAGACTTCGGTGCTGGAACAGTACCGCCGCTTCCTCGCCTTCCGCAAACAGCATCCGGCCTTCGCCAAGGGCGAGATCGCGTTCTGGGAGCCGCAGGGCGACGTGCTCGTCTACAGCCGCACTTATGCCGGCGAGACCATTCTTTGCGCCTTCAACATGAGCCCTGTCGAAGCGATGGTGGCTCTGCCTGACGGGAACTGGCAGGTGTTGACGGGACACGGCTTCACCAGCAACAACTACGGCAACAAGATCGATATTCCGGCCTGGAGCGCTTATTTCGCGCGTCTTGCCTGACCTTTGGGAGGAGGAGCATAATGACGGGACTTGTTCTGAAGGATATCAAGAAATCCTACGGCAGCGTGCATGTGCTGCACGGCATCGATCTGGAGATCAACGAGGGCGAGTTCATCGTCTTCGTCGGTCCGTCCGGCTGCGGCAAATCCACCTTGCTGCGCATGATCGCCGGCCTCGAGAGCATCACCTCAGGCGATATGATGATCGCCGGGCAGAAGGTGAACGAGGTGCCGCCCTCCCGGCGCGGCATCGCCATGGTCTTCCAGTCCTATGCGCTCTATCCGCATATGACCGTCTACGACAACATGGCCTTCGGCATGCGCATTGCCGGCGAAAGCAAGCAGGAGATCGACCGCCGCGTGCGCGGGGCGGCGGCAAGCCTGCAGCTCACGCAGTATCTCGCGCGTCTGCCGAAAGCACTTTCGGGCGGTCAGCGCCAGCGCGTCGCCATCGGCCGCGCCATCTGCCGCAATCCGAAGGTCTTCCTGTTCGACGAGCCGCTGTCGAACCTCGACGCGGCCCTGCGCGTCGCGACCCGCATCGAGATCGCCAAGCTCAGCGACTCCATGCCCGATACGACGATGATCTACGTCACCCACGACCAGGTGGAGGCCATGACGCTTGCCGATCGCATCGTCGTGCTGTCGGCCGGCCGCGTGGAGCAGGTCGGCGCCCCCCTCGAACTCTACGAGCGCCCGGCCAACCTGTTCGTCGCAAAGTTCATCGGCTCGCCGGCCATGAACATCATCCCCGCCACCGTCACCGAGGCCGGCGCGACGACGACCGTGACGCTGACGGGCGGCAAGTCGGTGACGCTCGACATTCAGACGGCAGCCTCCGAGAAGGGCAAGACGGCAAGCTTCGGCGTGCGTCCGGAAGACCTGCGTATCGCGACCGGTGACGACTATCTTTTCGAAGGCGAGGTTTCCATCGTCGAGGCGCTCGGGGAGGTGACGCAGCTCTATATCGAAGGCCTGGTCGATGGCGAGCCGATCATCGTCAAGATCCCCGGTATCGCCGATATCCACCGGGGCCAGAAGATGCGCTTCGCCGCCGACCGGCAGAAGCCGCATCTCTTCGATGCCGAGGGCCATTCCTATCGCAAGTAGGCGCTCATGGGACGACGCCGGCTCAAGCAAAGGTGAACAACAAAATTCAACTTGGGCTGGCGCGTTCAAACCTTCTGTTAAATACCCGCTGATAGTCTCGTCTTTGTAATATACCCCAGGGATTTACTAAGATGGCCGCTTTCGGCAGAGCTAATTCAGGTCAGCATTTCCTCAACAAGGAAGAATCCTTCATGTATGACCGCGAAGCGCGGTTCCGCATGGAGGATACGATGAACGCGGCGCGGCTCGAATACACCGAAAAAGGTGTGATGAACCTTGCGTCCCGCCGTTGCGATATTATCCGCATCTCGCAGAGCAGCGCGGTTCTCGCGATCCTCACCCAATATAATCTACCGAAGCAATTCTATCTGGATATTCCCGATGCCCGCATCACCAAGGTTGGCTGCGTGCTCATGAAGGTATTCCCCAACAATACGGTGGAAGTCCGTTTCCTGCGGCTCCTCACGGATAAGGAAATGAACAAGATCTTCGTCTACAGCACGCATCCGGCCCACAAAAACCGCGTGCTCGACATCAAGGCTTGATCAACGACCACAAGAGGCAGGTTTGAGCGATCCATGCGGCTGACGGATCAGATTTCCGTTCGCCATTTCCGGAGAGCATCCTCAAGATACTCAAGCAGCGGCAGCCTGCCATTTTCCTGTAGCCATTTGTCGACCGACAGGCGAAGCGGGCTCACTGCGATCATCGAAACCAGCCGTAGACCGTCCCGGTCCCTCGTCGGAAACAGTTCGCACAGGGCTTGATAGGCGATTTGTTCGAGCTGCAGGGAGTTACCTCGCGTACGGGCGCGCAGGGTTTCGCTTTGACGTAAAAGCCTGGCCGTCTCAAGAAGCTGTGGTGCTTCCGCCTCGAGGCGGGTCACAAGTCCCAGGGTTGCTTGATGAACCACCTCGACCGGTCGCCCGGCTGAAGCATTCTCCATGATGCCCACCCGAAGCGCGTCCATGTATCCGCGCTGATGCGCCAGAAGAATGTCGTCCTTGCTTTTGAAGTAATAGAAGAAGGTCCGGCGGGAAATGCCGGCCGCTGCCGCAATCTCGTCGATCGTCGTTTCCTGATATCCCTTCGCAAGAAAGGATTTCATTCCGGCTTCCGCTATGCGTTGAAATGTAAGGCGCCGCTTGCGCTCGCGCAGGCCTTCCGGCTTTGAGGTTGCATCTTGCATCGGGCCATTCTGGCATGAGTCGCAACGCCACTCAAATCATGGACATGCCTTCTGGCTTCCTTCTTAGAGATCTCAATTCACGGTAAAATAATTCTTTCGCTTCGCCTCCCGATTGCCGCAAAGTGGCCAACATTAATTTTTACACCAAGTGCGATATTTAATGTTGATGCTGAATGTTCATAACCGGGTGCAGGAGCACAAACATCGATGCCAGCCAATGCAATCTCAAATCATGATGGAAATAGGGCCTATGGTCCATGTGTCGCCGAAAGTCGTCGGAGGCCCGATATCTGGTCGACGGCTCTTCTATTGAGCCTGCTGACGGGCTGCGCCGCCGCGCCGCTGGATCGCGCGGGATCCTTGCGGTCCTATGACGGCCTGACCCGATCGAACGGGCTGGTCGCCCGCTCGCTTCTTCGGGTGAGCAGGGATGATATTCTTGCGGCGAAGACCATAAAGATCATTCCGACTGCTTTTTCGATGCGGGCTGAAAGCGCCGCTTTCACGCCCGAGCAACGCAACCTCGTCACCAATGCCGTGGACAGGGCGCTTTGCTCCGGATTGAGCGAACGCTTCGTCGTCGTCGGCCTGTCCGAGCCGGCGGATCTGACCATCCGCGCCGTCGTGACGCAAGTCAAAGCGACGAATGCGACTGCCGTCGGCATCTCGAAAGTCGCGTCCGTGGGCAAGAGCCTATTGTTGCCGAATGTGCCCGTGCCCGTCCCCCGCATTCCGATCGGCATGGGCAGCCTCTCCCTCGAGGCGGAGGCTCTCAACCCCCAGGGCGTGCAGAGGGCTGTCATGATCTGGGGACGTGGCGCAAACGCATTTCTCGATTCGGGAACGGTTGCCAGGGAAGGGGATGCCTATAGCCTTGCCGTCAAATTCGGCGGCGATTTCAGCAAGATGCTGGTCAAGGGCAAGACGCCGTTCGGAGCAACGCCTTCGATGCCATCCAAAGCGAAGCTTGCCGCGCTCGTCGGCCGCACACCGAAATATGAAGCCTGCAAAGTATTCGGCAAGTCGCCGGGTGTGAAGGGCTTCGTGGGAGCCCGCCTTGGTCTTCCGCCCGCATGGACGGACAAGGCTCCGGCGAATACGGAAAAAACGGCATCGAAGGCCCCGTAATCAGCCTTCGATGCAGTCTTGCCTATATTCGGCGGAAAACCTTAATGGCGGAACAGGACGCTCGCGCCCTGATCCGCCGGCCCTGCGGCGTGGCGGAAGGGGGCGAAGAGTTCCCGGCCCATGCCGAATTCGTTCTCCGAGAGATCGGCGACGACAGGCTCGCGCTCTGCCATGTCGGCGGCATCGACGAGGACTTCCAGCGTGCCGGCGATCGCATCGATGCGGATGATGTCACCTTCCCTGATGCGGGCGATCGGGCCGCCGTCGATGGCTTCCGGCGTCACATGGATGGCGGCCGGAACTTTGCCCGATGCGCCGGACATGCGTCCGTCCGTCAAAAGCGCTACGTGGAAACCGCGATCCTGCAGCACGCCGAGCGCCGGTGTCAGCTTGTGCAGTTCCGGCATGCCGTTGGCCTTCGGTCCCTGGAAACGGACGACGGCGACGAAATCGCGGTTCAGCTTGCCGTCCTTGAAGGCCTGCTGCATCTCCAGCTGATCATGGAAGATCACGGCCGGCGCTTCAACGATGTGACGCTCCGGCTTGACGGCGGAAATCTTGATGACCGCCTTGCCGATATTGCCGCGCAGCATCTTCAGGCCGCCACTGTTCTGGAAAGGGGTCTCGATGCTTGCCAGCACCTTCGGATCGGCGCTCTTTTCCGGTGCCGGCTCGCGCTGGACATTGCCGTCGGCGCCGAGCTTGATGTCGATGGAGTAGCCGCTGAGGCCCTGGCCGTAAACGGTGCGCACGTCGTCGTGCAGCAGCCCCTGTTTCAAGAGCTCCTTGATGAGGAAGCCCATGCCGCCGGCGGCGTGGAAATGGTTCACGTCGGCAAGGCCGTTCGGGTAGACGCGGGCAAGCAGCGGGATGATGTCGGAGAGCTCGGAAATATCCTGCCAAGTGAGCACGATGCCGGCCGCGCGCGCCATGGCGACGAGATGCATCGTATGGTTCGTCGAACCGCCCGTCGCGTGCAGGCCGACGACGCCGTTGACGATCGAGCGCTCGTCGATCATCTCGCCGGCCGGCGTGAACTCATTGCCCATGGCGGTAATCGCGAGCGCGCGCTTGGCCGCCTCGCGCGTCAGGGCTTCGCGCAGCGGCGTGCCGGGATTGACGAAGGAGGCGCCCGGCATATGGAAGCCCATGATTTCCATCAGCATCTGGTTCGAATTGGCCGTGCCGTAGAAGGTGCACGTGCCCGGGCCGTGATAGGATTTCGATTCCGCCTCGAGAAGTTCGGCGCGGCCGACCTTGCCCTCGGCATAGAGCTGGCGCACGCGCGACTTCTCGTCATTGGCCAGGCCAGACGTCATCGGTCCGGCCGGGATGAAGACGGCCGGCAGGTGGCCGAAGGAGAGGGCAGCGATGACGAGGCCGGGCACGATCTTGTCGCAGACGCCGAGGAAGACGGCCGCATCGAACATGTTGTGCGACAGGCCGACGGCGGCCGACATGGCAATCAGATCGCGTGAGAAGAGCGAAAGTTCCATGCCCGGCTGCCCTTGCGTGACGCCGTCGCACATGGCCGGCACGCCGCCGGCAACCTGGGCGATGCCGCCCGCTTGGGCCGCTGCTTCACGGATGATAGCCGGATAGGTTTCGAAGGGCTGATGTGCCGAGAGCATGTCGTTATAGGATGTGATGATCCCGAGATTGGGCACGTGGTCTCCCGCCAGTGCTTCCTTCTCGGAGGGGGAACAGATGGCGAAGCCATGCGCAAGATTGGCGCAGCCGAGCACGGAGCGCTGTGCGCCCTTTGTTGCAGCGTTGCGCAGGCGGTCCAGATAGCGCTCGCGTGTCGGCTTCGAGCGCTCGACGATACGTGCGGTAATCTTGGAAATGCGGGCGTCAGCGGCCATGGTCGATCTGCCTCCGTCTGTTTTGCGCAGTGCCCGTAAGATCTGCTCGATCTGTCCTGGTAGAGGGCTTGGCGCGGGGTCCAAAAGTCCATGCGTTGCCGATACGCCCAGAAGGGCGCATGGCGCAGCACATGTTGCTGTGTCTTTCAGGGTTCGATGACGAGCCTGCCGGCTGTGTCAGGGAGCCCAGTAAATCTCGACCGGAGAGGCCGCTCGGCGCAGCATGGCGCGGATCGGCATCTCGGTTTCTTCGCCCGACGCTTCGGCTTTGGCCAAAACGTCCTTCTTGCCTTCTCCCTCGATATGGAGCACCAGCAATCGGGCATCCTGAAGGCTGGAGAAGGTGAACGTCAGCCGCGGCTCACCCGCACCTTCCGCTTCCATCGTGATGATGCCGCGCGGGGTGTTCGGATCAAGTGCGGTTGCGAGATTGCTGCCGCCCGGAAAGAAGGAAGCCGTGTGGCCGTCATTGCCCATGCCGAGGATGGCGACATCGAAGGGATGGCCGACGGCATTGGTCTTTTCCGTGGCGATGGCGGCGGCCTCCTCGACGGAAGCCGCAGCCTGATAGAGCGGAAGGAAGCTGGCGGCTGCCGCCTTGTCCTTCAGCAGGTTTTCCTGAACGAGCAGGTGGTTCGAGCGCGGATTGTCCGCCGGCACGAACCGTTCGTCGACGAGGGTAACCGTCACCTTGCTCCAGTCGATCGAGCGCGATGACAGCACCTGGAAGAAGGCCTTCGGCGTCGAACCGCCGGAGACCGCGATGCTTGCGGAGCCGCGCGCGGCGATGCCAGCCGAGAGGGTCTCGGCCACCTTGTCCGCGAGCTTGCCGGCGAGTTCGGCACCATTGGCAAAAGCATGCATGTTCGCTGTCATCGTTATCGTCCCGGATTAGATATCGTCGTGCCAGGTGCGGCCGTCACGCTCGATGAGCGCGATAGCCTGGCTCGGACCCCAGGTGCCGGCCGTATAGCCCTGCACCTGCTGGCCGGCTTCTTCCCAACCCTTGAGGATCGGATCCACCCACTTCCACGCGGCTTCCACTTCGTCGCGGCGCATGAACAGCGTCTGGTTGGAGCGGATGACGTCCATCAGCAGACGCTCGTAGGCGTCCGGGTTGCGGACGTTGAAGGCCGACGCGAAGCTCATGTCGAGCGAGACGTTGCGCAGGCGCATGCCGCCCGGACCCGGGTCCTTGATCATCAGCGACTGCTTGACGCCTTCGTCCGGCTGCAGGCGGATGATCAGCTGGTTGGCGACGATGCGGCCGGCGGCCTGATCGAAGATGGTGTGCGGAATGTGCTTGAAGGTGATGACGATCTCCGACACGCGGCCGGCAAGGCGCTTGCCCGTGCGGATGTAAAAGGGAACGCCCGCCCAGCGCCAGTTGCCGATCTCGGCCTTGATGGCGACGAAGGTTTCGGTGTTGGAGACGCCGCCTTCCAGCTCGTCGAGATAGCCCTTGACCGGGCCGCCAGCCGAAGCGCCGGCGCGGTACTGGCCGCGAACGGTCGCCTGCTCGACGTTGGAAGCGTCGATCGGCTTCAGCGCGCGCAGAACCTTCAGCTTCTCATCGCGAACGGCTTCGGAATCCATGGAGGAGGGGATTTCCATCGCGGTCAAGCAAAGCAGCTGCAGAATATGGTTCTGCACCATGTCGCGGAGCGCGCCGGCGGTGTCGTAGTAGCCGGCGCGGCCTTCGAGACCAACCGATTCCGCCACCGTGATCTGCACATGGTCGATATGGTTGGCGTTCCACAGCGGCTCGTAGAGAGCGTTGGCAAAGCGCAGCGCCATCAGGTTCTGCACTGTTTCCTTGCCGAGATAGTGGTCGATGCGGAAGATCTGCTCTTCCTTGAAGACCTTGCCGATCGTGTCGTTCAGCTGCAGCGCCGAAGCGAGGTCGCGGCCGATCGGCTTTTCGACGACGATGCGGGTCGACTTGGTGATCAGCTTGTGTTCGTGGATCTTCTGCGAGATGTCGCCGAAGATGCCCGGAGCGACGGCGAGGTAGAAGGCGCGCACGCGCTCCTTGCCCTCGTCGAGGATCTTCTTGAGCTGGTCCCAGCCGGCGTCGCTGCGTGCATCGACGGGCACGTAGAACAGGCGAGCCAGGAACTTCTTGACTTCGGCCTCGTCATATTCGCCCTTCTTCAGGTGCTCCTTGAGGGCGGCATCGGCGAACTTGCGGTATTCTTCATTGGAAAGCGCGCTGCGCGAAGCACCGATTACGCGCGTTGGCTCGGAAAACTGACCTTCGACCTGACGATGGTAAAGAGCGGGCAGGAGCTTGCGTTCGGCAAGGTCGCCGCTGCCGCCGAAAACGACATAATCAAATGGTTCAACGGGAATGATTTGGCTGCTCATGAGCTATCTCTCAATCGGTCTTGGTTGAGGCCCCTTTTAATCTAATCGATTTAAAAAGGCCAGTGTGCATCGCAAAATTCAGACTCGGTTTTTAGAGCGGATTGCCGGCGGAAGAAATCATCTTCCGGTTTTCAAAACCTGTCGCGCAACGCAAACCACGAGAGCGCCAGGAACAGCAGAGGCGCCCGCATGCGCGCACCGCCGGGGAATGACGGAATGTTCAGCTCCTTGAAGAGATGAAGCTCATCCGCATTCCCGAGAACCGTTTTCGCATAGAGTTTACCGCAATAGTTTGACAGCATCACCCCATGGCCGGAATAGCCGCCGATCGAGGTCACGCCCGGCATGACCTCGCGCACGAAGGGCTGGCGCGGCATGGTGATGCCGACCGATCCGCCCCAGGCATAGTCGATCTTGATGTCGTTCAGATCCGGATAGATTTCCGTGATCTGCCGGCGGATGTGCTGCGTTATGTCGCGCGGATTGTCCGATGTATAGGCTTCGCGCCCGCCGAACAGCAGGCGCCCATCCTTGGATTTGCGGAAATAGCGCACGACGAACCGCGAATCGGCCACCGCCTCATTGCCAGGAAGAACCTGCGGGAAGCGGTCGAGCGGTTGGGTCGCGCCGATGAAGGAGCGGATCGGCATGACGTGGCTCGCGGTCACCGGCTCGAGGTTGCCGATATAGCCGTTGCAGGCGATCAGCACCCGGTCGGCGGTGATCTCTCCGCCATCCGTTTCGATGACCGTCTTGCCGCTTGCTTGCCGGAAGGTCTTCGCCTTGGTCATTTCGAAGAGGGAGGCGCCGGCTTCGGCGGCGACCCGGGCAAGGCCGATAAGCAGCTTCAAGGGATGGATATGGCCTGTGCCCATATCCCGGACGCCGTAAAGATAGAACTGCGAACCGAGCCGTTCCTGGGTTTCGGCCTGGTCCATGAATCTCATATGCGGATAGCCATAGCGCGTCGCCGCGATCTCCGCATTGTCCATGTAGTCGCGCTTGTAGCCGCGCTTGTGCGTGACGTTCATCTGGCCGGGTAGGAAGTCGATGTCGATGCCCTGCTCGGAAGCGAAGTCGAGAAGGTGGTGCTTGGCATCCTCGGCAAGGTCGAAGAGAGCCTTCGAGCGCTCGTAGCCGATCTTCTCTTCCATCTCTTCCGGCCACCAGCGCTGGCCGGTGCCGAGCTGGCCGCCATTGCGGCCGGAGGCACCGTCGCCGAAGCGGTTGGCGTCGATCAGAACGACGTCGACACCGCCCTTGGCAAGGTAATAGGCGGCCTGCAGGCCGGTATAGCCGCCGCCGATGATCGCGACGTCGGCGCGGCGCGAACCGTCAAGCCTTGGATAGCTCGCACGCGGGCCGACGGTCGCCTGGTAGAAGGAAAGGCCTGGCGCAATGGGGCTCTGCCATGTTTCCTGCAGCGTCATGGGCAGCTCCCTCACACGTTGAGCAGAAGGAATTCCCGCTCCCACGGGCTGATCACCTGCATGAAGGTCTCGAATTCGCCGCGCTTGACGCCGGCATAGATGTCGATGAAGTCCTTGCCGAGGACCTCCTCGAAGGCCGGCTCGTCTTCCAGCAGCGCGATGGCTTCCAAAAGGCCGCGCGGCAGATCGATCGATCCCTCATTGGCCGAATCCTCGGTCGGTGCCGTCGGCTCCACCTTCTTCATGATGCCGAGCAGGCCGGAGGCGAGCGAGGCGGCAAGCGCCAGATAGGGATTGGCGTCGGAACTCGGCAGCCGGTTTTCGACGCGTCGCGCCTGCGGATCGGAAACGGGAACGCGGAAGGCCGTGGTGCGGTTGTCGTAGCCCCAGGCATTGTTGACCGGGCAGGACATGTTCGGCGCCAGCCGCCGATAGGAATTCACATAGGGCGCCAGCATGGCGAGCGCATTCGGCACGTAGCGCTGCATGCCGCCGATGAAATAGAAGAATTCCTGTGACGGGCTGCCGTCAGGATTGGTGAAGACGTTCTTGCCGGTCTCGATGTTCACGACCGACTGGTGGATATGCATCGCCGAGCCTGCCTGGCTCTGCATCGGCTTGGCCATGAAGGTCGCGTAGATGCCATGCTTCAGCGCCGCCTCGCGAATGGTGCGCTTGAACATGAATACCTGGTCGGCAAGCTCGATCGGATCGCCGTGGCGCAGGTTGATTTCGAGCTGCGCCGGACCCTCTTCATGGATCAGCGTGTCGATCTCGAGACCCTGCTTCTCCGAGAAATGGTAGATATCGTCGATCAGTTCGTCGAACTCGTTGATGCCGGCGATCGAATAGCCCTGGCCGCCAAGGATCGAGCGGCCGGAGCGGCCCTTCGGCGGATGCAGCGGATAGTCGGGATCGTCGTTCTTGGCGACCAGGTAGAATTCGATTTCGGGTGCGACCACCGGTTTCCAGCCGCGCTCGCAATAGAGCCCCATGATCCGCTTCAGCAGGTTGCGCGGCGTATAGGACACCGCGTGCCCTTCGGAATTGACGATATCGCAGATTACCTGCGCCGTCGGATCGCTCTCCCAGGGCACGACCGAAAGCGTCGAAAGATCGGGCACCAGCTTCAGGTCGCTGTCGCGCGGCTCGTAGCGGAAGCTCTCCGTCTCCTCCGGATATTCGCCCGAAATCGTGTGGCGGTAGATCGCCGAGGGCAGCGCCAGCGATGTATTGGAGGTGAATTTCGAGGTCGGCATCATCTTGCCGCGCGGCACGCCGGCAAGGTCCGGGGTGATGCATTCTATGTCCTCGATCCCGCGTGCCCGCAGCCATTGGGCTGCCTCTTTCCAGTTTGCCACGCCGCGTGCCGATCTCAGACTGGGAGGAACCGTAGGGATTTTCGAGACAGGTACGGAAGCTTTCAGCGGGGTCTTTCTCGCGGGCATAAAACACCGTATTTGCGTTGGTCGGAGACCGCATCATAACTGCAGTTTGCCAATTGGCGAGGGGGAAAACCGCTCGGACTTTCGCCGTATGATGGAAAAGGAACGACAGAGCGCGGCGAAGAATGAAGGGCTGAAGCGTGGTTGGCAGATATGATGTAATCGTCCTCGGCGCGGGCGCGGCAGGCATGATGTGCGCCATCCGCGCCGGCCAGCGCGGGCGCTCCGTCGTCGTGCTCGATCATGCCGCCGCACCCGGCGAAAAGATCCGTATTTCCGGCGGCGGCCGCTGCAACTTCACCAATATCAATGCCGGTCCGAGGAACTTCCTGTCCGCCAATCCGCATTTCGCCAAATCGGCGCTGGCGCGCTTCACGCCCAGGGATTTCCTGGCCATGGTCGAGCGCCATAGCATTGCCTGGCATGAGAAGACGCTCGGCCAGCTCTTCTGCGATAACAGCGCCAAGGACATCATCCGCATGTTGACGGACGAGATGCGCGCTGCGGGTGTGCAGCTTCGGCTGCGAACCGAGATCGGCGGCATTGAGCAAAGTGCTGGCGGCTATCGCATCGACACCTCGGAAGGCATTCTCGAAGCATCCTCGCTGGTCGTCGCGACGGGCGGCAAGTCGATTCCCAAGATGGGGGCCACCGGCTTTGCCTATCGCATCGCCGAGCAATTCGGATTGCCGCTCGTTGAGACCCGACCGGGCCTCGTGCCGCTGACGCTCGATCCGCAATTGCTTCAGCGCCTGGCGCCGCTGTCGGGCATTGCCGCGCCTGCCGAGATCCGCCACGGCAAGACAGCCTTCCGCGAGGCCCTGCTCTTCACCCATCGCGGCCTCAGCGGTCCCGCCATCCTGCAGATTTCCTCCTATTGGCGGGAAGGGGAGGACATTACCGTCGTGCTCGAGCCCGATATCGACCTGTTTGAGCTTCTCAAGAAGGCCAAGCAGGCGAATGGCCGGCAATCCGCGCAGACAGCCCTTGCCGAGATCCTGCCGAAACGGCTGGCGCAGCATTTCGTCGAGAGCGAAGGCATATCGGGCAATATGGCCGATCAGTCCGACAAGCGCCTGCAGCAGCTCGCGGTCGCTATCCAGTCCTGGCCGGTCAAGCCGTCGGGGTCCGAAGGTTATCGCACGGCGGAGGTGACGTTGGGCGGCATCGACACGGCCTGCCTCGATTCGCGAACGATGCAGGTGAAAACCGTCCCCGGCCTCTTCTTCATCGGCGAATGTGTGGACGTCACGGGTTGGCTCGGCGGCTATAATTTCCAGTGGGCCTGGGCCTCCGGCCATGTCGCCGGCGAGGCGGCCTGAATTGACCTTGCCAACAGGCCGCGAAACGGGCAAATAGCACCTTCGGCGCGAAAATAAATGATGGAGACAATCATGACGTTCAAGGCCTTGGTATTCCGCGGCGCAGTTCTTTCAGGCATCGTTGCGGCCGTGACGATGTCGCTTGGCATGCTTGTCGTCACGGCATCGGATGTCAGTGCCGCTTCGGCGCAATGCAAGAAGCTGGACCCGAACGGCAAGGATATGGGCGGCGATACGAATTTCGCCCTTGCGGTCCGCGACAAGAAAGCCGATGTCGTCAAGCAGATGCTGGCCTGCGGCGCCAAGCTGGACATGAAGACGACGGAGGGGTGGTATCCGCTACATACCGCCGCCTATTACGGCCCCGCCGACATGATCGATTTCCTGGTCTCGAAGGGCGCCGACGTCAATGCGCGCGGCGATTACGATGGCTGGACGCCGTTGCACATGGCGAGCCAGCAGGATGATCCGGCCGTCGTCAAAGCGTTGTTGAAGGATGGCGCCGACAAGACCATCAAATCCGCTTCCGGCAAGACTGCCGCCGAAATGGCGACCGATCCCGCCATTGCGGCCTTGCTGAAGTAGCGCGCGCTGCGGTCGCACGATCTCTGGCCGATAATCGAGGGTGCGACCCTAACCTCTGGTTTTAGCGTTTTCTTTTCCTATATCTATATTCTCTATATTGCCTGTTGCGGGAACGGCGTTTTGCCGGTTATCGTGTCAGTGCGAAAATGGGAATGTAGTCATGAACAGAACAAAGCGTCGCGCTCGCGCCATCGCAATCGCTCAGACCCAAGACAACGCCAAGCTCTTGGCGGCAAGACTTCTGATGTTGGCGACCGGCGTGACAGCCGTCTGCATCGCCTACCTTACCGTACGCGGCTTCTGATCTTTCAGCCGCTTCGTTATTCTTGGCCGTCGCCGGAACGACGGCCTGTGCTCGCGTACAAATATAGGCTTTGCCATCCGCTTTTCAGCGGTTGATTGTATGTTACAAGCCCATACAACGCCCTTATCTGAAAATTAATCAATCAGACCCACAATTCCCGACGATTTCATGGGGCGCTCTACTGCATGATAGAGCCGAAGCAATGATTGCTTCCCGACATTATACTCGGTAGCCCCGCCTGCGGATATTTCAAGAACGATGGTTATACATCCGGTCAGCGCCGAGGTGGCGTCGACGGGGAGCGGCATGTGAGAGGTCTGAGCCACTATGTTCATTGATAAGATATTGTCGCGTTTCAAGATCAAGACGAAGGTCCTCATATTCGTCCTGCCGTTCGTCATCAGTATTTCCGCCGTCGGCCTCACCGGGCTTTACGCGTCGGGACTGCTCCAGGGGCGCATGGAGATCTCCAACAGCGTGTTGCAGTCGCTGACCGGCTTCAAGAACCTCTACGGCTCCATGGACGACTTCCTGCGCATTACCAATGCGCAGCAGCGCGACAAACTCTACGAGTATATCAAGTCTCAGCAGGGTGTGCTGAACGCGACGCTCGGCCAGCTCGGTGCGGATGCGGATGGTCGTGACGATCTGACTGAAGCCACGGCCAAGACCGCTGACATGGCAAATCTCGTGGGCCGGCTATGGACGCTGCACGAGCAGGAAGTCTCGCTGCGCAAGACGATCGACGACGCGCAGAGGGCTTTGATCAGTGCCCGCTTCAACGTCAATTTCAACAGCCAGCAGCTGGAAGACCGGATGCGCCAGGACCAGGCGGACGCGACCTCCACGCTCCGTTCCGCCGACCGCCTGCTGAAGGGCGGCGATATGCTGGCCTCCGTTGCCGAAGACTTCAACAAGGCCGCGACGCCGGCCGACAAGGTCAAGCTCCTGAAGGACCGGCTGACGGACCTGAACAAGGCGCAGCGCTCCATCGATCTTGCATTGCCGCAGAACCAGAAGAGCGTCGTTCAGTCGCTGGTCGGCACGATCAAGGATCTTGCCGCCTTCACGGAAAGTACCGATGTGCCGACCGACGACACCATCACCAGCATCGGCCGGCTGCTGTCGCGCTTCCGTCAGACCTCGACCTATACGCAGCTGGCGGCAACGCAGATGATGCGCCAGGCCACCACGACCTTCGTATCGCTCGATGCCCGCGTCGCCCAGACCAATTCGGTCCTGCAGGACACGCGCCGCCTCGAGGACTCGGTCTATTCGCTGCAGCTCGTTCTGGCGGATTTCAACGCTAACACGAATAAGGACAATCTCGTCCGCCTGCGTCAGGAAATCTCCAAGCTGGGCGGCGATATCGATACGCTGAACCAGAGCGCCAAGAGCATGGATTTCGCCAGCGACATCGATGCAGCCATTCGCC
The DNA here is from genome assembly GCF_003627795.1 of Rhizobium sp. CCGE531. Taxonomy (NCBI): domain Bacteria; kingdom Pseudomonadati; phylum Pseudomonadota; class Alphaproteobacteria; order Hyphomicrobiales; family Rhizobiaceae; genus Rhizobium; species Rhizobium sp. CCGE531. The sequence goes on from NZ_CP032684.1 coordinate 809,826, forward strand.
CGGGGATCAAGTCGATGGACGAAGCCGGCGGCAAGCTGGTCGACACCATCACGCAGCGCATCGGCGAATATGCGAGCGCCCGCCAGCAGCTCGATCAAGTCTGGAGCCAGCTCACAGCCTTCGCCGAAACGCAGAAGCAGAGCGCGGGCACCGAGCGCAATCAGGCGAATTACATCTCCATCCTGGCAACCGCCCTAGGCATCATCCTCTCGGTTGCCGGCGGCATCGCGCTCGTCCTGACGCTGCAGCGCCCGATCGGCCAGATCACCGCCGCCATGCGCCGCATCGCCGACGGCATGCTGGAAACAGCGATTTCCGGCGAGCAGCGCCGTGATGAAATCGGCGACATGGCCCGCGCCCTCGGCATCTTCAAGGACAACGCCATCTCGAAGATCCGCATCGAGGAGCAGAGCGACGAGGAGCGTACCGCCGCGGAACACGAGCGCCAGCGCAACGACGCCGAAAAGCGCGAGCTCGATCGCCAGATCGACTATGCCGTCAGCGAGCTTGCGGCCGGCCTCGGCCGCCTCGCCCAGGGCGACATCTCCTCGACCATAGAAACGCCTTTCATCGGCCGTCTCGAGCAGCTCCGTCAGGACTTCAACAGCTCGCTCTCGCGTCTTCAGGAAACGCTGAGCCAGGTGCGCGACAATGTCGAGATGATCCAGAGCAACGGCAACCAGATGGCCGCCTCCGCCGAGGATTTGTCGAAGCGTACAGAGCAGCAGGCTGCTTCGCTGGAGCAGACCGCTGCCGCCGTCGACCAAATCACCAACACGGTCCGCTCCTCCGCCGAACGTGCCAAGGATGCGGATGCGATCGTGCGCGAGGCCAAGCGCAGCGCCGATGACAGCTCCGTCGTCGTCGGCAACGCCATCGATGCGATGTCGCGCATCGAGGACGCTTCCCGCCGGATCGAGCAGATCATCGGCGTCATCGACGAGATCGCCTTCCAGACCAATCTTCTGGCGCTCAATGCCGGCATCGAGGCCGCCCGCGCCGGCGATGCCGGTAAAGGTTTCGCTGTTGTCGCCATGGAGGTGCGCGAGCTGGCACAGCGTTCTGCCGCTGCCGCCAAGGAAATCAAGGGGCTGATTAACAAGTCGACCGAGGAGGTCGCCTCCGGTTCGCAGTTCGTGCAGGAGGCCGGCTCGGTGCTGGCGCAAATCAGCAGCCAGATCGTGACGATCAGCCAGCATGTGGAAATGATCGCCCATGCCAGCCACGATCAGGCGAGCGCCCTGCAGGAGGTCAATTCCTCGGTCAATCACATGGACCAGATGACGCAGCAGAATGCCGGCATGGTAGAGGAAACCACGGCCGCAAGCCGCGAGCTGGCCTCCGAAGCCGACGCCCTGTTGCACCTGATCCAGCAGTTCAAGATCGAGGCCGGATACAGCGCGAGCTATATCCGGGAACAAGCAGCCTGACCGCTGCAACTGTTGCTATCACAGGCGGATCGGCCAAGTTCTGGCCGGTCCGCCTTTTCCGTTGGCTTGTGATGGGCGCTTGACGCGGAGATCATCCGTCCGATCCATAGGAAGAGGCGCGGCGTCTCGCGCCCGTAGTCGAGGTAGAAGAGATCCTCCTTCTGGCGCCATTGCTCTTCGCGCGCCCGGCTTTGTATTTCGATGGCCTTGGCCAAAGCGATGCTATCCATCATGAGATGTCTCCTGGTTTGAGGCATCCCTTTAACTACACATGAGAATTTGCTTTATAAACAGCCGTTTTCGCCATATGTTTTTCAATTATGAAAAACACGACATGGGATTCCTACCGGCTCTTTCTTGATGTCGCCCGCGGCGGTGGCCTGACGGGGGCGGTCGCTTCGAGCGGCCTGAGCCCGGCAACGATCGGCCGGCGGATGCTGGAGCTGGAGGGGCAGATCGGCCGCCAGCTCTTCGAACGCAGCCAGGCCGGCTACACGCTGACCGGCGATGGTCAGGCGCTGTTCGATCAGCTGCTGGAGATGGAAGCCGCCGCCCGCAAGGTCGACAACTGGCAGCGCGATGCCCAGGGCATGTCCGTCGTCCGCATCGCTGCCGGCACATGGGTCGGCTGGTTGCTCAGCCAGAACATGCCGACGATCTGTTCGGAGCGGGACGGATTCCGCATCGATTTGCATCTCGGCGAGCGTCGCGCCAGCCTTGCCCATCGCGAGAGCGATATCGGCATCCGTGCCTTCGAGCCGGAGGAGACCAATCTCGCGGCCATCAAGACCGGTGATGTCGCCTATGCCGCCTATCAGGCCCGCAATATGCGCTTTGCAGGCCCGCAGCGCTGGATCGCGGTGGCGGAGGAGGAGGCGGTGTCGGCCTATCTGCGCTGGCCCTATCAAAACAGGCGGGAGGAGATCGCCTTCACGGTCAGCCGCCCGCGCTCTCTTCATGATCTTGTGCTTGCGGGGTCGGGCATTGCGGTTCTGCCCTGCTTCGTCGGCGATCAGGAGCCGAGGCTGGAACGGGTTGGCGAGGAAATCCCGTCTCTCCGTCACCGGCAATGGATCGTCATGAACAATGCCGATCGCCACCGCAGGGAAATCCGCACCGTGGTCGACCGCATGGCCAAGCTATTGAAAAGCCACGCCGAGCTTTTTGCGGGAAAGCGCCCGACCTATGCATAAGGTATTGCCGGGAAGGCTGCTTTCCTCTGCGCGGATGTGTCTTGCGGACGACGGACGGCAAAAATGCGAAAGAGTGCGAGCCCACGCTTTTCCCCTTGTCGCCTTCTGATTTCCTTTCTAGTCTAACGGGAAAAACAGAGGGTTGGGTGTCGCCTGGATGCCCTTGAACAAAACAGGAGAGACTATGAAGTCCATGTTCGCACGGCTTGCAGCAACGGCGTTCGCGGTGGTTTCGCTGGCAACGGTCGCTCAGGCAGAAGACAAAGTCGTCAATATCTACAACTGGTCGGATTACATCGATAATTCGATCCTGTCGGATTTCACCAAGGAAACCGGCATCAAGGTCGTCTACGACACGTTCGACCAGAACGAGACCTTGGAAACCAAGCTGCTCGCGGGCAAGACCGGCTACGACGTCGTCGTCCCGACGGCCTATTTCCTGCAGCGCCAGATCAAGGCCGGCGTCTTCCAGAAGCTCGACAAGTCCAAACTGCCTAATATCTCCAACATGTGGGATACGGTGCAGCAGCGCATCGCCACCTACGATCCCGGCAACCAGTACGCCATCGACTATATGTGGGGTACCAGCGGCGTCGGCTACAACGTCGACAAGGTGAAGCAGATCCTCGGATCCGATGAGGCGCCCGACATCGACGTGATCTTCGATCCCAAGCTCGCCGCCAAGTTCAAGGATTGCGGCATCTACATGCTGGATTCGCCGACCGACGTCATTCCGGCGGCCCTGCGCTATCTGGGCCTCGACCCGAATTCGACCAAGCAGGAAGACTTCAAGAAGGCCGAAGAGCTTTTGACGTCGATCCGGCCGTTCGTGCGCAAGTTCCACTCCTCCGAATACATCAATGCGCTCGCTAACGGCGATATCTGCATCGCCTTCGGCTATTCCGGCGACGTGCTGCAGGCACGCAACCGCGCCACGGAGGCCAAGAACGGCGTCAACATCAGCTATTCGATCCCCAAAAAGGGCGCGCAGATGTGGTTCGACGTCATGGCGATCCCCGCGGATGCGCCGCATGTCGAAGAAGCGCATATCTTCCTCAACTACATCATGAAGCCGGAAGTCATCGCCAAGGCGAGCGACACGACCACCTATGCCAACGGCAACAAGGCATCTCAGCAGTTCGTGAGCAAGGACGTGCTGGAAGATCCGGCCGTCTATCCGACCGATGCGGTTCGCGAGAAGCTGTTCACCCTGACCCCATGGGACGCGAAAACCCAGCGCGTGGCAACGCGCTCGTGGACAAAGGTCACCACTGGCCAATAACTCGAAGCGGCCCGGACGGCAACGTCCGGGCCTTTCCTTATGAGGATAAGGTTAGGAATCACGAGCGCGCCGGATGGGGAAGAGCTGGTGCCAAAGCATTTCCAGGAAAAGTGCGCAGCGGTTTTCCGTCCGGAATGCGGAAAGAAACAAAAGGATGGAGCATTTCCGCGATTCGAAGAAAAGTGGAAATGCTCCAGGAAAGCCCACAAGGGCATCCATTTGGGGATAGATAATGAAGTCACTCGGTAATATCCGGCGTTCCTTTGCTCCTTGGACCGACCCTTCGGCCAAGCCTTACATTTCCTTCAAGAACGTGACGAAGAAGTTCGGTGATTTCACCGCCGTCGATAATCTCTCCCTGAATATCTACAACCGCGAATTCTTTGCTCTTCTGGGCGCTTCGGGCTGCGGCAAGTCCACGCTGCTGCGCATGCTCGCCGGCTTCGAGCAGCCGACGACGGGCGAGATCGTGCTCGATGGCCAGGATCTTGCCGGCACACCGCCCTATCGCCGCCCCGTCAACATGATGTTCCAGTCCTATGCGCTGTTTCCGCATATGTCGGTGGAGAAGAACATAGCCTTCGGCCTGCGCCAGGACGGCATGCCGAAGGCGGAGATCGACGATCGCGTCGCGCAGATGCTGAAGCTCGTCAAGCTGGAGCAGTTCGCCAAGCGCAAGCCCAATCAGCTGTCCGGCGGCCAGCGCCAGCGTGTGGCGCTGGCCCGCTCGCTTGCCAAGCGCCCGAAGGTGCTGCTGCTCGACGAACCGCTCGGCGCGCTCGACAAGAAGCTGCGAGAAGAGACGCAGTTCGAACTCATGGATCTGCAGCAGAGCCTGGGACTGACCTTCGTCGTCGTGACCCACGATCAGGAGGAAGCGATGACCATGGCCGACCGCATCGCGGTCATGAGCCACGGCAAGGTGGTGCAGGTGGCAACCCCGGCCGAGATCTATGAGGCGCCCAATTGCCGCTTCGTCGCCGACTTCATCGGCGATGTGAACATTCTCGACGGCAACGTCACCTCGGCGCAATCGGGCATCGTCGAGATATCGGTCGATTCGGGCTTCGCGGTGCGCACCGCCGCTGGCGACATGCCGTCGACGGGAAGCCGCGCCAGCCTTGCGATCCGTCCGGAGAAGCTTCGGGTGTCGCCGCGCCCGCCCGCCAACGCATCCCTCAATGCCGCCGAAGGCGAGATCTGGGATATCGCCTATCTCGGCGACATGACCGTTTTCCACGTCAAGCTGAAGAGCGGGCAAGTGGTCAAGGCCTCGTCGCTGAACGCCGTGCGCGCGGTGGAAGAACCTTTCGCCTACGACCAGAACGTCTGGGTCTCCTTCGACGAAAATGCCGGCGTCTTGCTGAAGGATTGATCATGAGAGCGCTCGGTTCCCTAATCTATCAGCGCCTCGTCATCGTCGTTCCCTATGCCTGGTTGCTGATCTTCTTCCTTGCGCCCTTCCTCATCGTCTTCCGCATCTCGCTGTCGACGAAGGCGCTGTCGGTTCCGCCCTATGATCCATCGTTTGCCTGGAGCGACAGCTTCGGCGACTGGTGGGACAAGCTGCAGACCATGTCGTTCGACAACTACGTATGGCTGACCGGCGATCCGCTCTACATGAACGCCTACATTCAGAGCCTTCAGATCGCCGGCATCTCGACGCTGCTGACGCTGATCATCGCCTATCCCATTGCCTACGGCATGGCGCAGGCGCCGCGCACGATCCGCCCCACCCTGTTGATGCTGGTCATCCTGCCCTTCTGGACGAGCTTCCTGATCCGCGTCTATTCCTGGATGTCGATCCTCAGCACGACGGGTCTCTTGAACCAGTTGCTGATGGGGCTTGGTATCATCCACCAGCCGCTTGTCATCCTGAACACCAACACCGCCGTCTATATCGGCATGGTCTATTCCTATCTGCCCTTCATGATTTTGCCGCTCTATGCCGCGCTGGAGAAGATGGATGGCACGTTGATCGAGGCGGCGCAGGATCTCGGCTGCACGCCGATCGGCGCTTTCTGGCGTGTCACCTTTCGGCTCTCCATTCCGGGCGTCATTGCCGGCTGCATGCTGGTCTTCATCCCGGCCGTCGGCGAATTCGTCATTCCAGATCTGCTCGGCGGCTCGGAGACATTGATGATCGGCAAGGTGCTCTGGACGGAATTCTACAGCAACACCGACTGGCCGCTGGCATCGGCGGTGGCGACCATCCTCCTTCTGGTGCTGGTGGTGCCCATCGTCTTTTTCCAGCATTTCCAGGCCAAGGCCGACGAGAAGGGGAGATAGTCGATGTTCCGCTGGTCCCGTTTCAACATCGTTTCGGTCACGCTCGGTCTGGCCTTCCTCTATCTGCCGATCCTGCTGCTGGTTATCTACTCCTTCAACCGGTCCCGGTTGGTCACCGTCTGGGGCGGTTTCTCGACGCAATGGTATGTGCACCTGTTCAGCAACGACACCATGCTGAGCGCCGCATGGTTGACGGTGCGCATCGCACTCCTGTCGGCGACCATCGCCACAGTGCTTGGTACCATGGCAGCCTTGACCCTTGTACGCTACACGCGGTTCCGCGGCCGCATCCTGTTTTCCGGCATGATCTATGCGCCGCTGGTCATGCCTGATGTCATCACCGGCCTGTCATTGTTGCTGCTTTTCGTCACCTCTGGTGTCGATCGTGGCTTCTGGACGATCGTCATGGCGCATACGACGCTGACCATGTGCTTCGTCGCCGTCGTCGTGCAGTCGCGCCTGCTGACTTTCGATCGATCGATCGAGGAAGCAGCGCTGGATCTGGGCGCGCCGCCGGTGCGCACCTTTTTCGAGATCACGCTGCCGATCATTGCGCCCGCCGTCTTTTCGGGCTGGGTGCTGGCCCTGACGCTGTCGCTCGACGATCTGGTGATCGCGACCTTCGCATCCGGCGCCGGCGCCAAGACGCTGCCGATGTTGATCTACAGCCAGGTCAAGCTTGGGGTCACGCCGGAGATCAACGCCATCTGCACCATCCTGATCTGCGTCGTCGCAGTCGGCGTCATCTGCGCCTCGATCGTCACCAAGCGCCGCGAAGTGCAGCGGCAGAGGGACGAGCAGGCCGCCGCCGCGGCCTGAGGCGCGACGGTCGAAAAACAATCCTGGAGATTACTGCTGCTGCAGCGGCTGTGCCGGCTTCTGCAGCAGCGTCGCGACCGGCGAAACCACCGGGTTCGGCCAGCTGCCCCCGATGAAGAAGGGCAGCATAGGCAACTCATCCGCATCGGAGGGCGCTGTCGCTTCGATCGCGCCCGAAAGCGCCAGGCCATTGGTGCGGAAAGGAACGATGCCGTTGAACGTGATCGTTTCGTTGCGTCCGGCAATCGCTGCGTTCTTCACTTCGGCGGACCCCTTCGCAAAACTTGCGTCGACATTGATGCTGTCGAAGTCGAAGGATGCGTCGGCGATGTCGCTTATCCGGAAAAAGGTTTTTTCCGCCGCAAGCGTCCGGAAGCTGGAAATATCGAATTCGCGGAAGGTCCCAGCCGACGAACGGAAATGCAGCGTGCCGGCCACATCGCTGAGCGTCGCAACCCAGATCGGCTTGGAGGTGCTGAGCGAGAGATCCAGCGAGCCAGACGACGGCATCGGCAGCGGACCTATCAGCTTCAGGCGGGTGAAGAGACCGCCGAAATCCGCGTTTCGGATCGAAATCTGCAGTTTGCCGCCGCCGTCGAAGTCTCCAGGGGCAACCTCCAGATGCGCGGTCAGCGAACCGTTCTCGAAACCACTGTCGCCGATATCGAACTTCGCCTTGCCGCCCGCCACCAGCAGGCTGGCGCCGATATTTTCGAACTGGAAGGGACCGAGCGCCGCCTTGTTCGACGACAGGCGCATGTCGAGGTCGAGCCGCTGCAGCGGGTTGCCGTTGAGGAGCGCATCGATGGCGGTCTCGGCGGCAAGGCGCATGGAGAAGGCGGCCAGGAACGGATTGAGGTTCATCTGGTCGAAGGCGAGCGTGCCGGAGATCTTCGGCTTGCCTGCGGTCGTATAGTTCAGATCCATGATGCCGGACGCGGTGGAATCATTGACCTTGAAACTGAGATTGTTGAAGCGCAGGCCTTTTTCGATCGCCGCAATGTCGGCGCTGAGCGAAACATTCTTGAGGGCATCCGCCGCCGGCAGGCGCTGTCCGCTCCAAGCCAGGAAAGAAGGTACATCCGGGACGCTGAGCTCCAGATTGCCCGCAAACGCTGAAAAGTCCGACAGGCTGGTGGCGCCGGAATAGGTCCAGCTGATCAGCGCCGAGGTGAAGCTCGTCTTGGCGTCGACATTCTTGCCGGCAAAGAACAGCAGCGGCTGCGTCGAATCGAAATTGAGCTTGATGTCCTGGCCGTTGAAGCGCGCGAGGATGACGGCGGCCATCGCCTGCGAGAGCCGCGGCCATGAAATGTCGGCGTTGACGCCATTCAGCCTGTAGATGTTGCCGCTGCGCTCATCGGTCATTTCGACGCTGCCATCCTCGATGGTCAGCATACCGATGGCTGCGTCCTGATCCTTCGGTATCGATATGCCCTGGCCTGAGGACGCTTCCGCCTGGGCGATCGCCTTGGAAAGACGGCCTTCATTCGTCCAGTCGATCAGGCCGTTATCGTCGCGGCGGATATAGAGGATCGGGCGCAGGAAATGAAATTCATGAAAACGCGTATGGCCGCGAATGGCCGACCAGAGCGAGAAATCAGCGGAAAGACTGTCGACATGGCCCAGAACCTTGCCGTTCCGCGTCGGCTCGCGGATGGTCACGCCATTGAGCGTGACGCGCGCCGTCGGCCAGAATTCCAGCGTCGGATCGCCATCGATCTGGGCGCGATATCCCGTCCATTCCGACAGCGCCTTCTCGATGCCGGAGCGCACCAGCCCGCTGGAAATCAGGAAAGGCGCGGTCGCTCTGAAGACAGCGAACACAATGAGAATCGTGAGAAGAATGATGCCGGTCGTGCGGACGACGGCAGGCAGCCAGCGCGAAGCCGATCGCATCGTCAACCACCATTTATTATTTTTCGAAGCTCTCATGATCCCGTGGAGACTCGCGAACTGATAGGGATAATCTGCCTGCGTCTGCCGGATATAGGAAATGTTTGTCGGATGCAAACATCACATACTGGCAATACCCACAGCACCGTGATTTTATAATGCGCTGCAGCATCGCTATATAGAGCGAAAAGCGGGAGAGAGAAATATGCAGGATCAGCAGCCGCTCTGGACGCCGTCGGAGGAATTTCGTCGCCGGAGCCCGATGTTTGCCTTCATGGAGCAATGCAACCGGCGTTTTGGCCTTGCGATGTCGGATTTTGCCGGGCTTCACGCCTGGTCCATTGCCGAGCGCGAAAGCTTCTGGACGGAGGTCTGGGATTTCTGCGGCTTGAAGGGCAAGCGCGGCGAGCGGGCGCTGATCGATGGCGATCTCATGCTCGAAGCGCGCTTCTTTCCCGATGCCGAGCTGAATTTCGCCGAAAACCTGCTGTCGAGGAGCGGCGAGGGCGATGCGCTGGTGTTCTGGGGCGAGGACAAGGTGCGCGATCGCTGGTCGTGGGATCGGCTGGCCGCGATGGTCTCGCGCCTGCAGCAGGCCTACCGCGCCCACGGCATCGGCAAGGGAGATCGGGTGGCGGCCATGATGCCGAACATGCCCGAGACGATCGCTTGCATGCTGGCGGCCGCATCGATCGGCGCCATCTGGTCTTCCTGTTCTCCGGATTTTGGCGAGCAGGGCGTCATGGATCGTTTCGGCCAGATCGAGCCGAAGCTCTTCATCGCCTGCAGCGGCTATTGGTATGGCGGCAAGCTGCAGGACGTCACCGCGAAGGTTAGCGCCATCGCACAGCGCCTAAAGGCGCCCACCGTCATCGTGCCCTATGCCGGCAATGCCGATGCGGTCGTGGCGGCGACGCCGGGCGCGCAAATCCTCGATGATCTCATCGCGCCCTTCGAGGCGAAAGCGGTGGAGTTCGAGCCCGTCTCCTTCTCCCATCCGCTGTTCATCCTGTTTTCCTCCGGCACCACAGGCGTCCCGAAATGCATCGTGCATTCCACCGGCGGCGCGCTGCTGCAGCTCATCAAGGAGCACCGCCTGCATTGTGGCGTCGTGCCTGGCGAAAAGGTCTTCTACTTCACCACCTGCGGCTGGATGATGTGGAACTGGCTGGTGACGGGCCTTGCCGCTGGCGCGACCCTTTGCCTCTACGATGGATCGCCCTTCGCTCCCGATGGCAACATCCTGTTCGACTATGCGCAGGAAGAGAAATTCGCGGTCTTCGGTACCTCTGCCAAATATATCGACGCGGTCCACAAGAGCGGCCTCACGCCGAAGACGTCCCACGACCTTTCGAGCCTGCGGCTGATGACCTCCACCGGTTCGCCGCTGTCGCCCGAGGGGTTCACCTTCGTCTATGAGGGCATCAAGGACGATATCCAGCTGGCCTCGATTTCCGGCGGCACCGATATCGTCTCCTGCTTCGTGCTCGGCAATCCGCTACAGCCCGTCTGGCGCGGCGAGATCCAGGGGGCGGGTCTCGGCCTTGCCGTCGATGTCTGGAACGACGAAGGCAAGCCGGTGCGTGGCGAGAAGGGCGAACTCGTCTGCACCAAGGCCTTTCCCTCCATGCCCGTCATGTTCTGGAACGATCCGGAGCGCGCCAAATATCGCGCGGCCTATTTCGAGCGCTTCGACAATATCTGGTGCCATGGCGATTTCGCCGAATGGACTGTTCATGGCGGCCTCGTCATCCATGGCCGCTCGGATGCGACGCTCAATCCCGGCGGCGTTCGCATCGGCACGGCCGAGATCTACAATCAGGTCGAGCAGATCCCCGAAGTTCTGGAAGCGCTCTGCATCGGTCAGGATTGGGACGACGATGTCCGCGTCGTGCTCTTCGTCCGTCTTGCCGCGGGCGTTTCCCTGACGGAGGATCTCGTCAAGGCGATGAAGACCCGCATCCGCACCGGCGCTTCGCCGCGTCACGTGCCGGCCAAGATCATCGCCGTTACGGATATTCCGCGCACGAAATCCGGCAAGATTGTCGAGCTCGCGGTGCGCGAGGTGGTGCATGGCCGGCCCGTCAAGAACAAGGAGGCGCTCGCCAATCCGGAAGCGCTGGATCTCTTTGCAGGGCTGGAAGAACTCAAAAGCTGAGGCGGTCCCTAAAACTGAGGGGCAAACGATGACCCTTCTTTGGTAACCCCGCGTTAAGAAAGCTTGGTCAAAGGTAAAGGCCAACTTGAGACCGTTCGCATGAGCTGGAGCGGATTGGAGCCGCCCTTGGCTCCCGAGACATGAAGTTCACCGACTCGAGCTTGCTTTCGACAGCATAAACTTCAAAGGCAGCGCGATTCGCTGCCTTTTTTTCGTTTCGCCACGCGCGAAGATGCGTCTGCTCTGTACATTGGCGCCTTGAGCAAGTATGTGCACGCCTGAAGAAGAGGCTCGCGACGTGCGAGCCACGATGATCGCCGCCCGCTGGCGTGCGAAGAATTCCGAAAGACAGATGATGACGGATTTCGAAGGCATCGCTCCTGCGATTGCCCAGGCTTTGGCGAAGCGTGGTTATGAAACGCTGACGCCGGTGCAGAAGGCCATGCTCGATCCGGGCCTGGCCGGCAAGGATGCGCTTGTCTCGGCCCAGACCGGCTCGGGCAAGACGGTTGCCTTCGGCCTGGCGCTGGCGCCTGGCCTGCTCGATGGTGCCGAACGCTTCGGCCGCGCCGGCGCTCCCCTGGCGCTGGCGATCGCGCCGACCCGCGAACTGGCGCTGCAGGTTCAGCGCGAGCTGGAATGGCTCTACGGCCTGACGGGGGCGACGATCGCCTCCTGCGTCGGCGGCATGGACATGCGCACCGAGCGGCGGACGCTGGAACGCGGCGCCCATATCGTCGTCGGCACGCCCGGTCGCCTCTGCGATCACATTCGCCGCAACTCGCTCGACATTTCCGAACTGCGCGCCGTCGTGCTCGATGAAGCCGACGAAATGCTCGATCTCGGCTTTCGCGAGGATCTGGAATTCATTCTGGAAGCCGCGCCGGCCGAGCGCCGCACCCTGATGTTTTCCGCAACCGTGCCGCGTTCGATCGCCAAGCTTGCTGAGAACTATCAGCGCGATGCCGTCCGCATCGCCACCACTTCCGAAGCCAAACAGCATGTCGATATCGACTATCGCGCGCTGACCGTGGTGCCGAGCGACAGGGAAAATGCCATCATCAACGTGCTGCGCTACTATGAAGCGCGCAACGCCATCGTCTTCTGCTCGACGCGTGCCGCCGTCAATCATCTGACGGCGCGGTTCAACAATCGCGGCTTTTCGGTCGTCGCCCTGTCGGGCGAGCTCAGCCAGAATGAACGCACGCACGCCCTGCAGGCAATGCGCGACGGCCGCGCCCGCGTCTGCATCGCCACCGACGTCGCCGCCCGCGGCATCGACTTGCCTGGGCTGGAACTGGTCATTCATGCGGATCTGCCGACCAATCCGGATACGTTGCTGCATCGCAGTGGCCGCACCGGTCGCGCCGGCAACAAGGGCGTCAGCGCCCTCATCGTACCGCTCAGCGCCCGCCGTCGCACCGAACGCCTGCTGGAAGCCGCGCGCATTCGCGCCACCTGGGCGAAGCCGCCGTCGGCCGACGAAGTGAGCGAGCGCGACGATGAGCGTCTTCTCGCCGATCCGGTCTTTGCCGGGCCGCTTGCCGAAGACGAACAGTTGATCGTGCAGCAATTGCTGGAGCGCCATGGCGCCGAGCAGGTCGCCGCCGCATTCCTGCGGCAGTATCGGACCGGCCACTCCGCGCCCGAGGAGCTGCAGGACGTGCCGGCCGAAGGCGAGCGCAGGAAGCCCCGCCGCGACGATTTTCCCGTCACCCCCCGCGATGACAGCGCATCCGGCGGACGGAACGACTTCACCGATGGTGTCTGGGTGTCGCTCTCCGTGGGACGCAAGCAGAATGCCGAGCCGCGCTGGCTGATCCCCATGCTTTGCCGCAACGGCAACCTGACCAAGCGCGACATCGGCGCCATCAAGATGCAGCCCGAGGAAACCTTCGTCGAACTCTCACAGGAAGGCGCCGAGCGCTTCCTTTCGGCGATCGGCCCGGACAAGACGCTGGAGCGCGGCATCCGCGTGAAGCCGCTCGACGGAGTACCGGATTTTTCGCAGTCCAGACGGGAAGGGACTTTCGAGAAAAGGAAACCCTTCGCCGACAAGGGCGGCCGTCCGCAGGAGGGCGGCAAGCCGAAATGGAAGTCCGATCGCAAGCCGGAACGGGCGCATGCGGGCGAAGGCACAGTTTCCGAACGTTCGGACAAGAAGCCCTGGGCGAAAAAGCCCGGCAAGCCGAACTTCGCCAAGAATGATGGCGGCCCTCCCAAGGGCGGCAAGCCGAATTCCAGGGCCGCGCGCAAGGCTACGCGGGCTCAGGGGGATTAATTTCTGTCACCGGGCTCGAGGGGGCGGCAGCCCCCTTGTCGCCATCTCCGCATCTCCGGGCAAGCGAAGACCGGTATTCCAGGCACCGCTACTCGAAGAAGATCAAGCTCGCCGGCGATGGTGGTAATGGCTTTACCCTCACGTTTTGAAAACCGGCACGCCTAGCCATCTCGGCCAGATCCTTCTGCGTGTAGGCTTCGCCTCTTGGCGTGCTGGCCAGCATTTCCCACGAGAACGCGGCTGGGAAGGGTGGCGAGACGAGATCGTCGTTCGGCACGAAGTCCACAGCAACCACCTTGCCGCCGGCGCTCAGGCTTGCCCGGCTCTTCGTAAGCAATCCGGCGCAGGTTTCCAGGTCGAAGTGATGCAGGAAATTCGGCAGCAGGATAAGATCATAGTCCGTGCCCCAGTCGACTTCGAATGCGCTGCCGGGAATGACCTTGTAGCGTTCAGCGACGCCAAATTGCCGCGCATTATGTTTGGCCAATTCCAGAACGGAGCCCCAATCGACCGCAACGATCTCGGCCGAAGGAAAGGTCTTCGCCATCTCGATCCCGAAAAGCCCATGCCCTGCGGCGATATCAAGTATCTTCCTTGGCTGCATGGGCAAGTTGGCCATTTCGGCGGCGAGGCTGATCGCGCTGCCGCCCGTGAACGAGCCCATGCCGCGAGCAAATTTCACCCACACCGGATTGTCCGGAGACATGTTTGCCAATCCAATGGATCCGCCGTTGCGGACATAGGAAGTCGGATCGTCCAGGATCTGCTTGAGGATTTCCGGTGCGGCCAGGAATTCGATGGCCGCGCCCATATAGGCTGGCGAATGCCGGTCGAGGAAGGCTCGGCTGGATGGGGTCATAGCATATTGATCGCCTGCTTTCGTGAGAAAGCCGTTCACAACGAGATAGTCGCACAGAATGCGCACGCCTCGTTCGGCTGCATTTGTTGCAACTGCCAAGGATGCTGCATTGCTGCCGTCACCAATCAAGGTAAAAAGATCGAGTTCTATAGCGGCTACGATGGCGGCCGTCTTGCGGCACGCAAACATCGCATCGACCACTAGATTGGGCGAAACTTCACCCACGCCTGCTTCTACTGCCGCCGATGACATTGGATCCCCCTTTATATGTCCAATGACCGACCGGAATAGTCGGTCGCAACGATGAACTATCTCACAAAAGGCGACCGAGTTTAAGTTTGTCATCGCTAATACTGAAGCGATACATCGAATATTCCTGGCTAGCAGTGCGGGCGAAGTCATGCGTCAGCGGTGGTGGCGCTTGGTTGCCCTGCCTGATGGCGCAGATGCCGAACAGCATCGAGGCCGTCAGGATATGGATGTAGAGACTTTGATGAACCGGCTTGACATTTGCAGCACGTCAAGCAGATGATTATCCATGGGGTTGCGATCACCCCACGAGGCTACGGCTGAAGAATCGCGTCCTGGAACCCGAGCCAACGGAGGACGCGCTATGCCGTCATTTCTGGAAATTACACCCGACAAGCTGAACCGTATTATCGGCACGCCCAACCTGCCGACGATCATCGACGTCCGCAACGACGAGGATTTCGCTGCCGATCCCCGTCTTATTCCCGGCTCTATCCGTCGCGACTATCGAACGGTCACCGACTGGGCAAACGAACTGGCTGGGACAGCCATCGTCCTCTGTCAGAAAGGACAGAAACTCGCTCACGGAGTTGCCGCCTATCTCCGTATCTCCGGAAAGGAGGCGGAGGTTCTCGAAGGTGGTTTCGAGGCATGGCGGAGCGCGAAAGGCGTGCTGATCCCCGAGGAGAAACTACCCCCTCGCGATGACAAGGGGCGGACCGTATGGGTAACAAGGGCACGACCGAAGATCGATCGCATCGCTTGCCCGTGGCTGATCCGGCGCTTCGTCGATCCGTCAGCGATCTTCCTGTTCGTTCCGGCGGTCGAAGTTTCGGCTGTCGCTGATCGTTTCAAGGCAACGCCATTCGATATCGAGGATGTCTTCTGGAGCCACCGCGGCGAGTTGTGCACCTTCGATGTCATGGTCGAAGAGTTCGGCCTTAGCACCGAGCCCCTTCTTCACCTTGCCACCATCGTTCGTGGCGCAGACACAGCTCGGCCCGAATTGGCATCTGAAGCATCCGGACTGCTTGCAGCTTCGCTCGGGCTTTCGCGGATGTTCAACGACGACTTGGAGCAATTGGAAGCCGGCATGACATTGTATGATGCCTTCTATCGTTGGTGCCGCGACGCGACGGAAGAGACGCACAACTGGCCTAACCCGAGGAAGGTATGAGAGACCATGACCGACCTCATAAAGGATACGGCCGCGCGACCAAGCGCGGCTGAACAGGATATCGTTCCCCTCAGTGAAGCCATAAAGGTCTGGACCCGTGTGGCCGCCCTAAGCTTCGGCGGACCGGCCGGACAAATCGCCGTCATGCACCGCATCGTCGTTGACGAGAAGAAATGGGTAGGAGAGCATAGGTTCCTTCATGCTCTGAACTACTGCATGTTGCTGCCGGGGCCTGAAGCGCATCAGCTTGCCATCTATATCGGCTGGCTACTGAACAGGACCCTAGGCGGCATGATCGCGGGCATTCTGTTCGTCCTGCCAGGCTTCCTTGCGATCCTCGCACTCAGTTACGTCTACGTCCTGTTCGGGAACGTGACTTTCATTGAAGGGATGTTCTTCGGGCTCAAGTGCGCCGTGCTCGCGGTTGTCATCCAGGCCGTCTTCCGCATCGGTAGCCGGGCCCTCAAAAGCAGGGCTATGGTCGCATTGGCAGCCGTTGCTTTCGTCGCAATCTTTTTCCTGCACGTTCCGTTTCCGCTCATCATCGTTGGGGCAGGACTTATCGGCTACCTCGCCTCTCGCGGAGGGGTCGCTGCTTTCAAGATAGGTGGCGGACACAAGTCGGACTCCGGGACAATTCTGGAGGATAGGGACTCCGTTCTTGGCGAGGAGATCCCTTTGCACGCTCGACCGAACCTCGCTTGGTCTCTGACGACTTCTGGTGTCTTAGCGGCCGCGTGGCTCGTTCCGGTTGCGGCCCTCCTGATTACGCTCGGTCCCGATAACGTCTTCTCAAAAATCGGGATATTCTTCAGCGAGATGGCAATCGTGACCTTTGGGGGCGCCTATGCCGTGCTGGCATATGTTGCGCAGGAGGCAGTACAGCAGTTGGGCTGGCTGCGGCCGGGCGAGATGCTGGATGGTCTGGGAATGGCGGAAACGACCCCTGGACCGCTGATCATGGTCACGCAGTTCGTTGGGTTTCTGGCGGGTTATCGTAATCCGGGCATCCTCGGGCCTCTTGCGGCAGCAACCTTTGCCGCTGTGCTGACAACATGGGTCACGTTCCTGCCGAGCTTCCTTTGGATTTTCGCGGGCGCGCCGTTCATCGAGAAGATGCGCGGGAATGTTGCGCTGACCGGTGCCATGTCGGCGATAACGGCGGCTGTGGTCGGCGTCATTCTCAATCTCGCGATTTGGTTCGGGCTCCATGTGCTGTTCGGCAAGACCACAAGCTTCACCTATGGTTCGTGGACGATGGATGTGCCCGTTCTGCTCTCCCTTTCATTGCCCTCGCTGGTGCTGACCTTGCTTGCCGCCATCGCCATCTTTCGCCTGAAGATGTCGGTGATATCGACCCTATTGGCATCTGCCGCTTTGGGCGTTGGCTGGACCGTCTTCATTTCCTAACGGAAGCGGGGCTCATATCTCCCTGGGCATTTGCCGGAATTACATGACTGAGGCAGAATGCCGCCTTCGGCCAGACAGCGGAATGGAGCGGCGTACCCATGCTGATCGGCTCATGTCATTGCGGCAAGGCGGGCTGGACACTCGAAGGCGATCCGGGCTCGATTACGGCCTGCAACTGCACGCTCTGCCGGCGCTACGGCGCGCTGTGGGCTTATGATTACGAAGGGGAGCGGATTTCCGTCACCGGGCAGACCGCCTCCTATACCCGCGCGGAGAAGCAGTCGTCCCTCGAAATATTGTTCTGCCCGTCCTGCGCCTGCGTCTTGAGTTGGCGGGGCCTGCGGCTGCAGCAGGATGGCCGCCGGCGCATGACGGTCAACCTGCGGCTGGCGCCGCCGGATCTCGTCGCTGACCTGCCGATCGATCATTTCGACGGCCTGGACACGTATGAAGATCTTCCGTCCAAGGGGCGGTGCGTGCGCGATCTCTGGTTTTGATGTCAGGCTGACGATCTCTCTCAGTTCGCCAGCACCCTCTGCGACGGGAAGGTGATCTCGACCAGCGTGCCCTCGTTTGGGGCCGAGTTGATCGAGAAGGTTGCCCGGTTGGCGTCGACCATGGCCTTTGTCAGTGGCAGGCCGAGGCCGGTGCCGTCGCCGCGCTTGCGGGCATTGGTGGCCACCTGCCGGAAAGGTTTCATCGCCTGCTCGAGCTCCGAGCGCGTCATGCCGACGCCGGTATCCCTGATGCGCATCACGACGTTGCCATTGCCCTCATAGGCAGTCGACACGACGATCTGGCCGCCCGACGGCGTGAAGCGGATGGCGTTGGAGAGGATGTTGAGCGCGATCTGCTTGATCGAGCGCAGGTCGGCGACGACATTCGGCACGGATTGCGACAGCGCCGTGCGGATGATGACGCGCTGGCTGTTGGCCTGCGGCTGCACCAGCGACACCGCTTCGGTGATCGCCTCGTTGAGACCGACGGAAGCGAAATCCAGGTCCATCTCGCCAGCCTCGATCTTGGAGATATCGAGGAGATCGTTGACGATGTCGAGCACATGGCGCCCGGAGCGGCCGATATCGGTCGCATATTCGACGTAGCGCGAATGGCCGATCGGCCCGAAGCGTTCGCCGGCCATCATGTCGGAAAAGCCGATGATGGCATTGAGCGGCGTACGGATTTCATGGCTGACGCGGGCGAGGAAGTCCGTCTTGTGGGCATTGGCGGTTTCGGCGGCACGTTTGGCGTTGCGCAGTTCCTCTTCGGTGCGCTTCCATTGCGTGATGTCGCGGATGACGGCACAGTAGCCGTTCGAGGAATTCAGCCGGCCCATGGTCATGAAGAGCGGCACGAAGCCGCCGGACGCCTCGCGGCCGATCACTTCGCGGCCGTCATTGAGCACGCTGGCGACGCCATGGCCCGAAAGGCCGCCGAGATAATCGAGCACCGCCTTCTGGCTCTCATGGGCAAACAGCATGACGAAGGGTTTGCCGCGCGTTTCCTGGTCGTCGTAGTTGAAGAGGGCGCTGGCCGACCGGTTCATCGAGCGGATCTCACCGTCCTGGCCGATGATGATCACGCCATCCGTTGCCGTCTCCAGCGTCGAGCGCAGCTCCTCGATCTCCACCTGCAGCTTCGCGACCTTCTCGACGATGCGATCCGGGCGTGCCTCTTCGGGAACGGACTGCGGTGACGGTGCCGGCGGCTCGCTTCTTTCCACCGGCATCAGCGCCAGCATCAATGCCGTGCCGTCTTCCCAGCGGATCGACTGCAGCCGTGCCGTGACCGGCACCAGCGCGTCGTCGGCGCGCACGACCATCATCGTGCCGGGCTGTTCGGTCTTGCCCTCCAGATCGTTGCGCTGCAGCAGCGCGTCCAGCCCGCCGATCTGCTCGAGATCGTCGAGGTTCTCATAGCCGGTCAGCCGCAGGAACTCCGGATTGCCGTGGATCAGGCGATCGCCGGCATGGATAAGGATCGCGAGCGGCAGCTGATCGACGATCTCGGAAGACAGGCCCGTGCGCATCTTCACGCGTGGCGGAATAGCGGTGTTCAGGACGTCAAGCGGATCGAAATCTTCCTCCGGCTCGGCGGAAGCGGCCGGGTTTTCGGCGTGAGCACTGTTGCCCGTTTCAAGGCTATCGTCATCCGTGGCCTCGACCAGCTTCACGACCGGTTTGGATGCATCCTCTTCAGCGCCCGAGGCCGTTGTCTGTTCGTCCTGGACGTGGTCGTTTCCATCAGTCGGCTCGGCCACATCGGACAGGATCTCGTCGGCCGCATTCGGCTGCGGGGCAATATCGGCATCGTCCTCGTGCTGCTCGTCGTGCGGTTGCTCCGTGGGCGGCTCCGTGCGTTTGCCAAAGGGCTCAAGCTGTCGCGCGATCTCCCGGAAGGCGGCCTGCTCGCTGAGCGAAAGGCCGGCTTGCGTCAAGGTTCGGCGTTCATGCAGGCGAACCACCTTGTCCGATTCACGCCGGTTCGGCGTTTCCGATATCCGCAGGGCAGGCGGTTCGTGGTGCTCGGCGGCAACATCTCCCGCCGCTTCATGCGCCAAGCTCTCCACCTCTTCCATCGCCACCGGAGCCTCGGGCTCGGAAGCCGTCGGCTCCTGCGGAACCACCTCCGCTTCCGCTGACGGATCGGCGAGGCCGTCCCCTTTGCCGAGACCCATTTTGCCGAGACCCATGCCGCGTTTCATCGGGTCGTCGATCGCGTCTGCCATGCGCACGACGCCAAAGCCTCTGAAACCGTCGAATTCGCGGCTGCGCGTATAGGTCGGCAGGGCGGCGAGATCGACCGGCACCATCAGGCTTGTGCCTTCCACCGGCCAATAGATCGTCCGGCCAGACCATGTATCGCGCCGCGCCAGCAATTCCGCGATCTTGCGGTCCGGGTCGAGATTGAAGCGCTGGGCGACATCGACGAAGGCCGCGCCCGCGATCTCGGCCGCATGGGGACCGACCGCATCGGCGAATTCGCGGGAAACTTCGCTGAACCGGCCCGCCGCATCGATCTTCCAGACGAAGCGTGTGGCGCGCCCATTGCGGTGGAAGGCGAAGCCCTCGGCAGGATGATCTTCGGAGGCCGAGCTTTCCGATGGAGCCTCCTCAACATGCACGGGGACATGCCTGGCAGGCTCTTCGTCGTTGGTTGCGGCTTGTTCCCGCGGCTCCCCGGCATGAAGGGCCGCTTCGCCATCCGCCTCGTTTGCGCCATTCGTCAGCACCTGCGCGTGCATATCCTCGCCCGTGCCTTCCGCATGCGGCGTCGCTTCCTGCTGCTCGTCCGAGCGATCTTCCGGCGGCTCGTCCAGTTCTTCGATATCAGCCACGGCCTCGATGACATCGCCGAAGGGCACTTCCTCGGCAGGCTTTGCGGCTTCATCCGCCGCCGCTTCGAGCTCCTCACGCACCCCTTCCGTCTGCGGTTCAATTGCGGCGGATAGGGTCGAGCCAGCTTTTTCGTTGCGGTCCTCCGCCGGATCGAGGCGGCCCATGATGGCCTCGACGACAAATAGCAGATGCAGGGCCGGAATTTCTGATAGCTTGCCGATGGCGGCGGGCAAATAGCCATGACCGGTCGAGATCGGCCGCTTGATCAGCCGATCCGGCTGGGCGCCGGCCATGGTCGTCAGCATCCGCGCCGTCTGCGGCGTCACGCCGAGTGCGCTGAAACCAGCGGATGCGGCAATGACTTCGCCGTCGCGGCCGATGACGGCCATGTGCGTATCGGGATCGTCGAACCCGTCGATCATGCGCCTGGCGCATTCGGCTGACGCCAGCGGCTTCGATGAGACCGGAGAAGAAAACAGCACAGCCTCTTCGCCGGCTTGGATGCGGATAAGCTCGACGGCCGCGTTGACCACTGCTCGTTGGAAGCCCGAGGCCATGCGGATCAGGAAGGTGCGCTGGTCGCCGACCGCGCCGAGGCCGCGCGCCGTTGCGTCGACCTGGCGGAACGAGACGTCGCCGGGCTTCGGCCCTTGTTCGACAAAATCATAGATGATGTCATAGCCGAAGAGGTTGGCGCCGGCGCCATTGGCCCAGAGCACGCGATCCATGCCGGTTGAGAACATAACCATGGCTTCACCGCGCGCGAAACGCTCCCGAACGCGCGGATGCACGGCAATGTCAATGAATGGATATTGAATTGCGGGCATTTTCCAACCTGTTTTGCGGGCGTGACCGCCTCTCTTGCTTTAACGGTTTATTAATAACGGCGCCCCGCTTTTCGGTCCAGCGAAGGGCTCATTTTTCGACCGGAAAGGTTAACGCCTTGTGCGTCGCACAAATATGTTGCACCGCACAATTTTTTATATTATATAGACCTCACACAGTTCACGGCGGGCGCCTCAGAGAGGCCCCTTTTAGGAGCGTAATCATGGCTACTGTAAAGAAAGACGACGTTTTTTCAACGGCTGCATTCGATCCGTCCAAGTTCTCCGAAACCTTCCGCGACTTCGCTGAAAAGGGCGCTGCCCAGTCCAAGGACGCCTTCGCAAAGCTGAAGGCTGCGACCGAGGAAGCTGGCAAGACGGTTGAGGCAACCGTGCAGACCGCACAGTCCGGTTCCGTGGAAATCGGCCTCAAGGCGATCGACGTTCTGCGCACCAATGCCGAAAGCTCGCTCGCCCACATGGAAGCCCTGCTTCGCGTCAAGTCGGTTGCCGAACTCTTCGAACTTCAGACCGCCTTCATCCGCAAGCAGGCCGAAGTCACCGTCGAGCAGGCCAAGTCCATCCAGGACACCACCAAGAAGGTTGCCGAAAAGCTGGCAAAGCCTGCCAAGGACGCCGCTGAAAAGGCAATGGCCTCCTTCAAGGCCTAATCATTTCCAATAAGCCTCCCAAGGCACGAACGTCCCGTTCCCAGGTGAAAACCTGGGGCGGGACTTTTCATTTCGGACGCGGCCCGCCTGGGCCAGCATCTGGCGGCGGATCTTCGTTGGATATCTGCAAGCTTTTTTATGTTGCGGGGAGATAGGACTTGAAATAATTTCAAAGTCCTCGTATGTGACCCCCGATGACGCGGCGACGCGATCATGTGCGGTTGTAGCTCAGTTGGTTAGAGCGCAGGTTTGTGGCACCTGAGGTCGGAGGTTCGAGACCCCCCAACCGTACCATTTTCTCCACAATTCATCTTATGCATGGCTGACCCATCAGCTAGCTAAGCCTATTTCTTGTCTTCAGGCTTCTTCGACACGTGGCCCGGCGATATCGGATCGCTGGCGGGAAAAGTCTCTTCCAGCGCTTCCTCCAGGTAATCGTCCTGTTCCTTGCGCTCTTTCTCGCTCAGTTTCTGCTGCTTCTTGTCGTTCATCGTCCTGGCTCCTCGACCTCTCCCCGAAATACTAGGCTTCGCCCCGTCTTTGTCCAGCATCAAGGGGGTGAGCAACCGGGAACCCAAGCGGCGAATGCCACAGTGTTTCGGCCGCATGCCGAAATTATCTTGGAACCGTCCGCATCGCTCGTCGTTGTGTCCGTATCGGCAACGAGACGAAAGGAGCGGGCATGTCTGTACCGAACGAGCCGATCCCCGAGTCGCCTCCGATACCGGAGCCGGGCTGGATGCCGAAGCCGCCGGTCGAAGAGCCGGAGCCCGACAGGCTGCCGGATGAGATTCCTGTTCCCAACCCGGATGAGAACGAGGAGCCGCCCAAGCATTCCGCTGTTCAGGCACTGCCACACGCGCCGTCATGGTGGACCAGTTTGGTGCCGTGAGGTTGCCGAGGCACGGCGCTGCGAGCCGTGGGCGCGATTCCGCTGGCCCGTATTACAAGAACATCCGCCGCTCTTCGCTCACCAGCTCCTGGAGGAAATCCGCAACCGTGCGCACGCGCACGAGGTCGCGAGCGCTTTCATGATAGGTCGTCCAGTAGGCCCGCTTGATGGAGACATCTGGCACGATGCGGTTGAGTTCCGGAAATTGCCTGGCGATGTAATCGTGCAGGATGCCGATGCCGGCGCCGGAGCGGACCGCTTCCGTCTGGCCGATGGCCGTGGAGATTTCGAAGGAGGCGTCCCAGCTGCGCATGATTTCGCCGGAGAAATTCAGCGACGCCGTGAAGATCAGGTCTTCGACATAGCCGATGCGAGGATGCAGCTTCAGCGCCTCGACGCTGTCGGGCAATCCGGCCTGCTCCAGATAGGCTTTCGAGGCGTAGAGACCGAGCGAGTAGTCCGTCAGCTTGGATGAGACCAGCCGACCCTGCTCGGGGCGCTCCAGCGTGATCGCGATATCGGCCTCGCGCTGGGACAGTGAAAAGGAGCGGGGAACGGGCACGAGCTGGATGCGCAGCTCGGGATAGCGGGCGATCAGCCGCCCGAGCCGCGGCGCGAGAAAGGAAACCCCGAAGCCATCGGGCGCCCCGATCCGCACCGTGCCTGTTATGGCGCTGTCGAGATGGCCGACGCTCGCCTGCGCGCGCAGCATCTCGGTTTCCATGCGTTCCGCCGCGTGCAGAAAAATCTCGCCTTCCGCCGTCAGGTCGCAGCCATTGGTGCGGCGCACCAGCAACCGCGTCTTCAGCCGTTCCTCCAGCGTCGTCACACGCCGGGAAAGGGTCGCATGGTTGACACCCAGCCGCTTCGAGGCCGCCAGGATCTGCCCGGTCCGTGCGACGGCGAGAAACATGCGGACATCATCCCAATCCATTCACACATCCAATTTGCACATCTAGGACTTTAGTTTTTGCACAACGGTTGCTTATAACAGCTCATTGATTTGTGCAAATTGAAGTGCGATCCTGTCACCATTGCAGAAAACGAGGAGGCACATCCATGCGTGAGATCGGTCATTTCATCGGCGGCAAGCACGTCGCCGGCACCAGCGGGCGCATCAGCAAGGTCTACAACCCGGCAACCGGCGAAATGCAGGCGACCGTCGCGCTCGCCAGCGTCGAGGAACTCCGCGCCGCGGTTGAAAATGCCAAGGCCGCGCAGCCGAAATGGGCGGCCACCAATCCGCAGCGCCGCGCCCGCGTCTTCTTCAAGTTCGTCGAGCTTCTGAACAAGAACATGGATGAGCTTGCCACCCTGCTCTCCAAGGAGCACGGCAAGACGGTCGAAGATTCCAAGGGCGACGTCATTCGCGGCCTGGAAGTCTGCGAATTCGTCTGCGGCATCCCGCACCTGCAGAAGGGCGAGTTCACCGAAGGCGCAGGCCCGGCGATCGACATGTACTCCATCCGCCAGCCGGTCGGCGTCGGCGCGGGCATCACGCCGTTCAACTTCCCGGCCATGATCCCGATGTGGATGTTCGCCCCGGCGATCGCCTGCGGCAACGCCTTCATCCTGAAGCCGTCCGAGCGTGATCCGTCCGTGCCGCTCCGCCTCGCCGAATTGATGATCGAAGCCGGTCTGCCGGCAGGCATCCTCAACGTCGTCAATGGCGACAAGGCCGCTGTCGACGCCATCCTGGCCGATCCGGATATCGCTGCCGTTTCCTTTGTCGGCTCCACGCCGATCGCCCGCTACGTCTATGGCACGGCTGCCATGAGCGGCAAGCGCGCCCAGTGCTTCGGCGGCGCCAAGAACCACATGATCATCATGCCCGACGCCGACATGGACCAGGCCGTCAACGCGCTGATGGGCGCCGGCTACGGTTCGGCCGGCGAGCGCTGCATGGCGGTATCGGTCGCGGTGCCTGTCGGCGACGACACGGCCAACCGCCTCGTCGAGAAGCTGGTGCCGAAGATCGAATCCCTGCGCATCGGCCCCTACACCGACGACAAGGCCGATCTCGGCCCGCTCGTCACCAAGGATGCCTATAATCGCGTCAACGGCCTGATCAATCGCGGCGTCGAGGAAGGCGCAAAGCTCGTCGTCGACGGCCGCGGCTTCAAGCTGCAGGGCTATGAAGACGGCTACTTCGTCGGCGGCACGCTGTTCGACCACGTCAAGCCTGATATGGACATCTACAAGACCGAGATCTTCGGGCCGGTTCTCTCGGTCGTTCGCGCCAAGAACTACGAGGAAGCGCTCGAGCTGCCGATGAAGCACGAATACGGCAACGGCGTCGCCATCTACACCCGTGACGGCGATGCGGCCCGCGATTTCGCCTCGCGCATCAACATCGGCATGATCGGCGTCAACGTTCCGATCCCGGTTCCGCTTGCCTATCACTCCTTCGGCGGCTGGAAGGCTTCGAGCTTCGGCGATCTCAACCAGCACGGCACGGACTCCATCAAGTTCTGGACGCGCACGAAGACGATCACCGCCCGCTGGCCCTCCGGCATCAAGGACGGTGCCGAATTCGTCATGCCGACGATGAAATAAGTGCTGCAATTTTGAGCTGATATCGACCGCCGCCCGGCACGCTCCGGGCGGCGGTTTTTTATTGCGCTTGTTTTCGCTAAACTGATCTTGTCTGCGCTTTTGTTTTGCTTTAGAACAAAACAAGAACAATGGGAGGACTGCTTGATGTCCGCGACCTATCAGATCGATTATCTTGAATTTCCGTCGAAAGATGGCTTGAAGACCCGCCGCTTCTTCGAGGAGGCCTTCGAGTGGAGCTTTGTCAGCTACGGGCCGACCTACCACGTGATCGAAGCGGCCGGGATCGATGCCGGCATAGACGGTGATGCGGGGGAGGCAGCCGGCGCGCCGTTACCCGTGGTGCGCACGACCGATCTGGAAGCGGCTCAGCGAGCGGTCGAATTCGCTGGCGGCGTCATAACCCGTTCAGCCTTCGATTTTCCGGGTGGCCGCCGGTTCCATTTTTGCGAGCCGGGCGGCTGCGAAATGGCCGTCTGGGTTTCCGCGCCCTGAATATCCAAGCCGGAATGTCATTAGGGTTGCATCTCCCTGGACTATTTGCTCCGTGGCAAGGTCAAATGCCACCGAGGGATATTTTTCCGTTGATCGGCGCTCGATTTCCTGCTTTCAAATGCAACGGTAAGGCGAGTGATGTGTCGCGCAACACATCTCCGGGCGGCTCGTGTTCATATGGCATGCTTCTGGGAAAAGCTCGTCCTCTCGTGGGGTAGGGGATTACTACATGGCAGTTGTTGAGCAAAACTATCCGTTGGGCGGAAGGCCCTCTTTCCAGAGGGCTTCCTTCACGGGCAACGCCTCGGAATATTTCGGCATCTGGATCGTCAATATTCTGCTGACGATCGTCACCCTGGGCATCTATTCCGCCTGGGCAAAGGTGCGACGCAACCGGTACTTCTACGGCAATACGGTCATTCTGGGCCATAGCTTTGAGTATCATGCCAGAGGCAAGCAGATACTGATTGGACGGTTGATCGTTTTCGGCTTTCTGATCGCGGTGAATATTCTTTCTCATCTGGCGCCGCTGGCGCTGCTGGCGCTTTGGCCTGTCATGCTGGTCGTGTTTCCGTGGTTCCTCATGCGTGGACTGAGGTTCAATGCGCGCGTGACGAGCTACCGCAATGTGCGCTTCGATTTCGTCGGCACCTATGGCGGCGCGTTCAAGGCGATCTTTTTTGGTGCCATCATAACGGTGATATCTGTCGGGCTGCTGTCTCCAATCGCGAGCCGCTGGTTCTACAAATATATCTTCGACAATCTGCGCTATGGCGATCGACCGTTCTCCACCGAGCCGCGATTGGGCGCGCTCTACGAGGCGTTCGTTACCGTAATCGCGATCATGATCGCGGGCATCGTGATTTTGGTGCTTTTCGGTGGTGTCGTGACCGGTTTCGGCGGTATTTCGATGGGCCGGGGAATGGGTAGCATCAGCCTGTGGCATTGGATGATTGTGCTTATTTTCCCGATTTACATAGTCGCTGGCCTCTACTATCGCGCGGCGGTGCGCAACATCATCTGGTCGGCTGCAATGGTAGATCGTCGCCATCAGCTGAGAAGCGATCTCGGTCGCCGGCGCTATGCGTGGATCGCGATTTCCAATGTCGTGGTCACCCTGGTCACTTTCGGATTGATGCGCCCTTGGGCGGCGGTGCGCCTGCATCGGTTTCTTGCCGAACATACCGTTGTCCATGTCGACGGCGAGATCGGCGTCGTCTTCGACCAGATCCGCTCGACCGGCAGTGCGGTCAGCGCGGAATATCTCGATGTCGACGGATTCGACTTTGGCTTCTGATCCGGAAGCGATAGTGGCTGGCATCTGGCATCCGCCGCATTCCAGCCGGGAGGTTCCTGCCCGGCTGCTGGATGTCGGCGGCTCGCTCATCGTGCTGTCGGACGAGGAGGGGGATGAGGGCAGGCGGCTCGCCTGGGGTATCCTCTCCGACATCGAGGTCAGCCAGCGCGTCGGTTCCATTCCACGTCGTATCGTGTTCGGCAACCAATCGGTTTTCGAAACCCGTGATAATGAGGCCGTCGATACCTATCTGCGAAGTCGTGGCGAAGGGCGCAGTAGCTCCATTCATGGGCTGGAGATCGTTCGTCCCCGGCTGATCGCCTTTGCCTTGGCGACGATTGTCCTCGCCTCGATCATCTATCGTTATGCCCTGCCGATTCTGGTGGAACTTGCTGTCGTGGTGACGCCGCCCGTGGTGCCGGAAATGATGTCGGCGGGAACGTTAAAGACACTGGATAAAGTGACTTTCGGCCCGAGCAAGCTGCCGGAGGCCCAGCAGGCGGGAATCCGGGAGGATTTCGCCAGGGTGGCTGCGCATGCGGAAGGCGGCGCTGACCACTACCACTTGAATTTCCGCGATGGCGGCCTCATTGGCCCCAACGCGTTTGCGCTGCCGGACGACAATCTGGTTCTCACCGATCAGCTTGTTGGGCTCGCCGGCGGCGACAAGGAAGTGATCACCGCCGTCCTTGGCCATGAGATCGGTCATGTCGAATACAAGCACAGCCTGCGCCAACTCTACCGCGCCGCAGGCGTCGCTGGCCTTGCGCTGCTGATTGCCGGTGACGTCGGTTCCGGCGTTCAGGACGTCTTGACGCAGGGCGGCGGCCTCCTTGCGCTTTCCTACTCCCGCGAGGCCGAGGCGCAGGCAGATCGCCGCTCCGTGGAGCTGATGCAGGCGGCTGGCATGGACCCGACGGCGCTATCGCGTTTCTTCGATACCCTCGAAACGAAACTCGACGATCATGGCAGCACGAGCATGTTGTCGACCCATCCGGGCACGCCGGAGCGCAAGCAGGCAATCCTTGATTATGCCAGGGAGTTGCAGGAAAAAAGGGCGAAGCCGAACGGTTGAGGAACTGAGGCTCTCGAAATAACGTGAATATGAATTTCATATTTTGGAATTGTTCAAAACTAAGAAAGCCACTATATACGGGGCCAGCCCCCTAAGCAGCCTTGATTCCAGGAGATCGGCATGCGTTTGACGAAACAGACCAATTACGCGGTGCGCATGCTGATGTATTGCGCCGCCAATGATGGCCATCTGAGCCGCATCCCGGAGATCGCCAGGGCATACAGCGTTTCCGAGCTGTTCCTCTTCAAGATCCTGCAGCCGCTGACGAAGGCAGGTCTGGTCGAAACCGTGCGTGGCCGCAATGGCGGCGTGCGTCTTGGCAAGCCGGCAACCGATATCAGCCTTTTCGACGTCGTTCGCGTCACCGAAGACAGTTTCGCCATGGCGGAATGCTTCGAGGATGGCGTGGTGGAATGTCCGCTGGTCGATAGCTGCGGCCTCAATTCCGCACTGCGCAAGGCCCTGAACGCCTTCTTCGATGTTTTGGCCGAATATTCCATCGACGACCTGGTCAAGGCACGGCCGCAGATCAATTTCCTGCTCGGCCTGACCGACGCGGACCATAAGGCGATCACAAGGAAGCCTGCGATCGCCGCGCCGGCCGCCTGATCATTCGTCCCGACTTCGATCATCTTTGTCCGCAGCTGCCGCCGGTAGCTGCGGATTTTCGTTTATATTGCCTCCTATACGGGCAATAAACGGTTAGCGGATTGCGAGAAGAAAATATCAAATCGTTCTGAATATGCTAAAACCGTGCAAAACTTTGCCAGAATATTACCAATTCAAAGGTCTTTTCGTCCAAAAATTTCCAAACTCTACAAATTGGAAAAATTTTAGGCGGCGCTTGTTGCTTTCAAACTTAAAATAAAGTTCCATCGGCCCGATCCGGATGGGAACCTCTGGTGGTGTCCACGGCTTCAGAAGAATAACAAACCTGGGAAACGATATCATGAAAAAGATTTCTGTCCTGCTGGCAGTGACAGCCTTGACTTCTGTCATGGCGACGTCCGCCTGGTCGAAAACGCTTGTCTATTGCTCGGAAGGTTCGCCGGAAGGTTTCGATCCCGGCATCTATACCGCCGGCACCACATTTGATGCTTCCTCGCGTACGGTTTATAGCCGTCTTGTCGAGTTCAAGCACGGCAGCACCGAGGTCGAGCCCGGCGTTGCCGAGAGCTGGACCGTTTCCCCCGACGGCAAGGAATACACCTTCAAGCTCCGCAAGGGCGTGAAGTTCCAGACGACCGATTTCTTCACCCCGACGCGTGATCTCAATGCCGATGACGTCATCTTCTCGATCGGCCGTCAGCTCGGTACGGACAGTCCGTGGGCCAAGTATGTTGCCGGCGGTTCCTATGAATATGCCGACGGCATGGGCTTCCCGAAGCTCATCAAGTCGATCGACAAGGTTGATGACCTCACCGTCAAGTTCGTCCTGAACCGTCCGGAAGCTCCCTTCCTCGCCGACCTGGCCATGGACTTCGCCTCGATCCTGTCGAAGGAATATGCAGACAAGCTGCAGGCCGACAAGAAGATGGAGCAGATGAACCAGCAGCCGCTCGGCACCGGCGCGTTCACCTTCGTCGCCTACCAGCCGGATGCCGTCATCCGCTACAAGGCGAACGAAGCCTACTTCAAGGGCAAGGAAAAGATCGACGATCTTGTCTTCGCGATCACGCCGGATGCATCCGTCCGCGCGCAGAAGCTGAAGTCCGGCGAATGCAACCTCATGCCCTACCCGAACGCAGCCGACATCAAGGATCTGAAGGCTGACAAGAACCTCAAGGTTCTCGAACAGGCCGGCCTGAACGTTTCCTACCTCGCCTACAACACGCTGGTTGCGCCGTTCGACAAGGTCGAAGTACGCAAGGCAATCAACATGGCCGTCAACAAGCAGGCCATCGTTGACGCCGTCTTCCAGGGTTCGGCTAAGGTTGCGACCAACCCGATCCCGCCGACCATGTGGTCCTACAAAAAGGACATGAAGGACGACGCCTACAATCCGGACGAAGCCAAGAAGCTGCTTGAAAAGGCTGGCGTCAAGGATCTCAGCATGAAGATCTGGGCAATGCCGGTTTCGCGTCCGTACATGCTGAACGCGCGTCGTGCCGCCGAGCTGATGCAGGCAGACCTCGCCAAGATCGGCGTCAAGGTCGAAATCGTCACCTATGACTGGGCCCAGTACCTGAAGCTCTCCTCCGCCAAGGACCGCGACGGTGCGGCTATCCTCGGCTGGACCGGCGACAACGGCGATCCGGACAACTTCCTTGACACGCTGCTCGGCTGCGATGCCGTCGGCGGCAACAACCGCGCGCAGTGGTGCAACAAGGAATTCGACACTCTCGTGAAGAAGGCCAAGCAGACCGCCGACGTCAAGGAGCGCAGCAAGCTCTACGAAGAGGCTCAGGTCGTCTTCAAGCGCGAAGCTCCCTGGATGACCATCGACCATTCGGAAGAGTTCATCCCGATGACGAAGAATGTCTCCGGCTACTTCCAGGATCCGGTCGGCGTTCATCGCTTCGACGGCGTCGACATCGCCGAATAACCAAAAATCTGTGAGAATGTCCGGCGACGGCCGGGCGACCCGGCGGTCAGGCACTCTGTCTGACCGCCGGAAAAATTTGGACAACTGTCATGTTGCGATTTCTTTTCAGCCGCCTTGCGGTGCTGATTCCGACATTCCTCGGCGTATCGATCGTCGCCTTTTCTTTCATCCGCCTGCTTCCTGGCGATCCTGTCATGCTGCTGTCGGGCGAACGCGTCATGTCGCCGGAACGCCATGCGCAGATCTCGCACGATCTCGGCTACGACCAGCCGATGGTCGTGCAGTATGGCCGATATATCTGGAACGCCCTGCACGGCGACCTCGGCACCTCGATCACCACCAAGCGTGACGTGCTGACCGACTTCCTGACCTTCTTCCCGGCAACGCTAGAACTGTCGATCTGCGCCATGATCCTCGCGATCTGTCTTGGCATCCCGGCCGGGGTTTTCGCCGCCGTCAAGCGCGGCACATGGTTCGATCAGAGCGTCATGGGCGTGGCCCTCATCGGCTATTCCATGCCGATCTTCTGGTGGGGCTTGCTGCTCATCATCGTCTTCAACGGCTATCTGCATTGGACGCCGGTCTCGGGCCGCATCGGCCTCATCTATTTCTTCAAGCCGATCACCGGCTTCATGCTGATCGACAGCCTTCTGTCCGGCCAGAAGGGCGCCTTCTGGTCCGCTTTGAATTCGCTGATCCTGCCGACCATCGTGCTCGGCACCATCCCGCTTGCCGTCATCGCGCGTCAGACGCGCTCCGCCATGCTGGAAGTGCTCGGCGAGGATTACGTGCGCACGGCCCGCTCCAAGGGCCTGTCGCCGCTTCGTGTCGTTTCCGTGCATGCGCTGCGCAATGCGATGATCCCCGTCGTCACCACGATCGGCCTGCAGGTCGGCGTGCTGCTCGGCGGCGCCATCCTGACGGAAAGCATCTTTTCCTGGCCGGGCATCGGCAAGTGGATGATCGACGCCGTCTTCAAGCGTGATTATCCCGTGGTGCAGGGCGGTCTGTTGCTGATCGCCGGCATCGTCATGCTCGTCAATCTTGCTGTCGACCTGCTCTACGGCTTCGTCAATCCACGCATTCGTCACTAGGAACGGCCCATGAGCACGGTTAGCGTCAAAACGGTTAGCGTCAAATCCGACCGCCCCTCCGCTCTTGCGGAGTTCTGGTACTATTTCTCTCGCAACAAGGGCGCCGTCATCGGCCTTGCGATCTTCCTCTTCGTTCTGTTTCTGGCGATCTTTGCCGGCGTCGTGGCGCCTCACAATCCCGATGCCGCTTACGGCAGCGACATGCAGCGCCTGCCGCCAGCCTGGGCGGAGGGCAGCAACAGCAGCTTCCTGCTCGGCACCGATGCCAATGGTCGCGATCTCCTGTCGCGCCTCATCTACGGCACGCGGTTCTCGCTGTTCATCGGCTTGGTGGTTGCCTCGCTTTCGGCGGCCGCCGGCATCCTGATCGGCCTCGTTGCCGGCTATGTTCGCGGCCGCACCGATACGATCATCATGCGCGTCATGGACATCATCCTTGCCATCCCGTCATTGCTACTTGCCCTGGTGCTGGTGGCAATCCTCGGGCCTGGCCTGACCAATGCGATGATCGCGATCTCCATCGTCAACCAGCCGCATTTCGTTCGTCTCACGCGTGCATCCGTCATGACCGAGCGCGACAAGGAATATGTCATCGCCTCGCGCGTTGCCGGCGCCGGCGCGCTGCGGCTGATGTTCAAGACGATCCTGCCGAATTGTCTCGGTCCGCTGATCGTCCAGGGCACGCTTGCCTTCTCGGCCGCCATTCTCGATGCCGCCGCCCTCGGCTTCCTCGGCCAGGGCGCCCAGCCGCCGACGCCGGAATGGGGCACGATGCTCGCGGATTCGCGTGAATTCTTCCAGAGCAACCCTTGGCTCGTCACGTTCCCCGGTCTCTGCATCCTGATCACGGTGCTCGCCATCAATCTGATGGGCGACGGCCTGCGCGATGCCTTCGACCCGAAGCTGAAGAGGTCGTAATGGCACTCCTCGATATCTCTAATCTCACCGTTGAATTCCAGACCTCGTCCGGCCTGTTCCGGGCGGTCGACGGCGTCTCGCTCACCTGCGACAAGGGTGAAATCCTGTCGATCGTCGGTGAATCCGGATCCGGCAAGTCGGTCTCCATGCTCGCCATGATGGGGCTTCTGCCCTGGACGGCAAAGATATCAGCCGACCGCATGATGTTCGACGGCAAGGACCTGCGCAACATCTCCTCGCGACAGCGCCGCAAGATCATCGGCAAGGACATGGCGATGATCTTCCAGGAGCCGATGTCGAGCCTCAATCCGTGCTTCACGGTCGGCTTCCAGCTTGGCGAGACCCTGCGCATCCATATGGGCCTCGACCGCAAGGCGCGTCGCGAGCGCTCGATCGAGCTTTTGAATCTGGTCGGTATTCCCGCACCTGAGGATCGTCTGTCGAACTTCCCGCATCAGATGTCTGGCGGCATGAGCCAGCGCGTCATGATCGCCATGGCGCTCGCCTGCAATCCGAAGCTCCTGATCGCCGACGAGCCGACCACCGCGCTCGACGTGACGATCCAGGCGCAGATCCTCGATCTGCTCGTGCGCCTGCAGCGGGAGCAGGGCATGGCGCTCGTGCTCATCACCCACGACATGGGCGTCGTTGCCGAAACCGCCGAGCGCGTGCAGGTGCAATATGCCGGCCAGAAGGTCGAGGAACAGCCGGTCAGGGAGCTGTTCCGCGATCCGCATCACCCCTATACGGCAGCGCTTCTATCGGCTCTGCCGGAGCGTGCCGAAGTCGGCGAGCGCCTGCCGTCGATTGCCGGCGTCGTTCCCGGTCAGCACGATCGGCCAACGGGCTGTCTCTTTGCGCCCCGTTGTTCCTTCGCCACGCCGGAATGCGACAAGGGCGTCAAGCGCCAGGGCGCCGCACTCGGTCTGACCCTTTGCAACTATCCGCTGGAACATGGCAAGCCGCTCGGCCACCCCGGTATTGCCGCCACGCAAAAAGCAGGAGGTGCCGCATGACCGGCGCTGTTCTCGAAGGGCGCGATCTTGCCCGCTTCTACACTATCAAGCGCGGCAGCTTCAAACCGGAAGCGACCGTCAAGGCATTGAACGGCGTCAGCTTCAGCCTGCAGTCGGGCCGCACGCTTGCAGTCGTCGGCGAATCCGGCTGCGGCAAGTCGACGCTCGCCCGCCTGGTGACGATGATCGAAAACCCGACGGCTGGCGAACTGCTGATCGACGGCAAGCCCGCCAAGCTCGGCGACCGCAGCCTGCGCAGCGCCGTGCAGATCGTGTTCCAGAACCCCTACGGCTCGCTCAACCCGCGCCAGAAGGTCGGCTCCATCCTGGAAGAGCCGCTGAAGATCAATACCGATGACGATGCCGCCACCCGCCGCCGCAAGGCTGAGGAGATGATGGCGCGTGTCGGCCTGCGCCCCGAGCATTACGATCGCTACCCGCACATGTTCTCCGGCGGCCAGCGCCAGCGTATCGCCATTGCGCGTGCCCTGATGCTGCGGCCGAAGGTGCTGGTGCTCGACGAGCCCGTCTCCGCGCTCGACCTGTCGATCCAGGCACAGGTGCTGAACCTGCTTATGGACCTGCAGAAAGAGATGGGCCTTGCCTATCTCTTCATCTCGCACGGCCTTTCCGTCGTCCGCCATATCGCCGATGATGTGATGGTGATGTATCTCGGACGCCCGGTCGAAACCGGTACCGCGGAAGAGGTCTTCACGCGTCCGCGCCATCCCTATACGGCGGCCCTTCTGTCGGCGACGCCGATCGCCGATCCCGAGCGCGAGAAGAACCGCATCCGCCTGCAGGGCGAGCTGCCGTCGCCGCTCAATCCGCCGAAGGGATGCCACTTCAATCCGCGCTGCTGGCGCGCCCAGGACAAGTGCAGGCAGGTCGAACCGGAACTGGCGGGCGAGGGAACGCATAAATTTTCCTGTTTCTTTCCGCTGGATTGATCCAAGTTGCGAATCGGGTGTGGCTGGCAAGAGCGGCCATGCTCGGTTCAATTCAATTATTCCGGACGGACCCGATGCGCGATAATCAAGACATTCCCCTTGCCATCATCGTCATGGGTGTGAGCGGCAGCGGCAAATCCTCGATCGGCGAGGGGGTCGCGGCCAAGCTCGGCATCCATTTCATCGAAGGCGATGCGCTGCATCCCGCCGCCAATGTCGAGAAGATGAGCAAGGGCATTCCGCTGACGGACGAGGATCGTTGGCCGTGGCTCGAAAAGATCGGCCAGGAAATCACGGCAAGCCTTGCCAAGGGCGAAGGGGTCGCCGTTACCTGCTCGGCGCTGAAGCGCGTCTATCGCGAGCGTCTGCGGGCCGCTGCCGGCGGCCATCTCTATTTTATCTATCTCGACGGCTCGAAAGAACTGCTGACGAAGCGCATGGGTGAACGCAAGGGGCACTTCATGCCGGCCTCATTGCTCGAAAGCCAGTTGCAGACGCTGGAAATGCCAACCGGCGAGCCCGGCGTCGTGACCGTCGATATCGACGATACGATCGACGCGATCGTCGATGCTTCCGTCAAGAGCCTCAAAGCAATCCTCTAAAACAATAGCTCAGGGCGCAAATCGGTCCGGTGCATAGGCTGAGATATCGATGAAGGGCTTCTCGCCGGTGATAAGCTCGGCAAGCACGCGCCCCGTCACCGGCCCGAGCGTCAGGCCATGATGGGCATGCCCGAAGGCGAACCATAGACCCTTATGGCGCGGGGCCTTGCCGATGATCGGCATCATGTCGGGCGTGCAGGGGCGCGCGCCCATCCAGGGCTCCGGGTCGAGCCGTTCACCAAGTGGGAAGGTGGCGCGGGCGACGGCCTCGGCACGATCCAGCTGCACCGGCGTCTTCGGCGCGTCGCGCAGGGCGAATTCGGCGCCGGTCGTGAGCCGGATGCCGCGGCTCATCGGTGCCAGCAGGTAGCCGCGCTCGGCATCCAGCGTCCAGTTGTTGAGGATAGCGTTGCCTTCCGCCGCATAATGCATGTGATAGCCGCGCTTGACGCCGAGGGGAAAGGCATAGCCGAAGCGCTTCGTCACGATGTCGGCCCATGGGCCGAGCGCGACGACGACATCCTCCGCCTCGATCGACCCTTCCGCCGTCACCATTCTCCAGGCCGAGCCGGCCATGCCGAGCGAGGCGGCATCTCCCGTCGTCACGCGGCCGCCGATGCTCTCGAAGTAGCGGCGATAGGCAGATGTCAATCCGTGCGGGTCCAGCACCGACCAGGGATCGCGCCAGCGCAGGGCACCGGAAAAATTGCCCGTGAGATGCGGCTCCGCGGCTGCGATCTCCGCACTGCTCAAGGCGTCAGAACCGATCCCGAATTCGCGGTTGAGGCGCTCAGCCTCGGCAAATTCCGCATCGCGCTTCTCGTCCGAACGGAACAGCTCCATCCAGCCATTCTTGCGAATGAGTTCCTCGGCATGCGCGGCTTCGATGAGGTCGTTATGTTCGCTGACGGAATGCTCGATCAGCGGCGCGTAGGCGCGTGAAATCATCTCGTGGCGCTTCGTATTGGAGTTCCACCAATAGCGGGCGAGGAAAGCGATCTGCGCGGGAAGGGCGCGCAGATGATAATGCGCGTCGATGCGATTGTTGAAGGCATAGCGCAGCAGCAGGCCGAATTGTTGCGGAAAGCCGTAGGGCACGACTCCCTCGCGCTGGATGAGGCCGGCATTGCCGAAGGACGTTTCCCGGCCGGGTTCCTTCCTGTCGACGAGGACGACCTGTCGCCCCCGCCGCTGCAGATGGATTGCCGTCGAAACACCGACGATGCCCGCGCCGAGAACGATTGCGTCCTTTGTCATCTTATCCTGCTATCCGCATGCTCATTGCATTGTCGCGCGGCCCTTCTTCATTGCCTGGGCAACGCTGTAAGCATCGAAAATGCCTGCCAAATTTCAGCGGCGCAATTGAAAAATGCGGTTAGGCCGCACTCTGTTTCAGGCAGGCGTTTTCGGCACGGATGCGGATTGTAAGAATGATGCCGTTCAGTAGGGAAAAGATCGCGGCATAGAGCGGTAAGCCGAAGGCGAGCGGCAATACGGCGATCTCGCCGATAACGATCGCATAGTTCGGATGGCTGAGGAAGCGATAGGGTCCCCTGGTCACGAGAGCCGCATCCGGCAATATGATGATGCGTGTCGTCCATCGTTCCCTCAGCGTCGCCAGCACCCAGAGGCGCAATGCCTGCAACAGCATGAAGAGCAGGAACCAGCCGGGATCGACCGGCCGGCCGATGGCGAGCAGCCATAGTCCGATCAGCCAGGCCGCATGCAGCGCCACCATGAAGGGATAGTGCTCCGAGGCATATTCCCGGGCGCCGCGGGCAAGCAGGGCGGCGGTGTTGTGCCTGGAATAGATGAGCTCCGCCAGCCGCTGCAGCGTCACGAAGGCTAGAAGCGCGATCGATGGCCACGGCATCACGCGACCCTCCTCAAAGTGATGCAGCTTGCCGAGAAGCCCGGACCCATGGCGAGCAATGCCGAGCGAGAGGGAAGTCCGGCCGCAATTGCGCGCTCCAGCACGAAGAGCACGGTGGGAGAGGACATATTGCCGTAGTCGCCGATCACCTCGCGCTCGATATCGAGCGATCCCTCTTGCAGACCAAGCGCCGTTTCAAGTGCTGTCAGCACCTTGGCTCCGCCGGGGTGGCAGATGAAGCGGTCGACATCCGAGATCAAAAGCCTGGATCGCTCCAGAATGCCGGCAACCGCGCTCCTCAGATGGGTCTCGGCAAAGTCCGGCAGCGATTGCTGCAGCACGATGCCGAAGCCCGTATCGTCGATCCTCCAGCCCATGATGCCAAGGCTGTCGGGAAAGAGATGTTCGCCTGTTGATTCGATCTCCGCGATGCCGCTCTCGCCTGCCCGCAGCACGCAGGCAGCCGCGCCATCGCCGAACAGCGCCGTGGCAATGATGTTGGGTCGTGTCAGTTCGTCCAGACGGAAGGCGAGGGAGCAGAGTTCGATCGCAACGAAGAGCACTACGGCGCCCGGCCGGCTTCTGGCCATCTTGGTCGCAATGGCGAGACCGGATACGCCGGCCGCGCAGCCGAGCCCGAAGATCGGCACGCGTTCGATATCGCCGCGGAAGCCCATCTCGCCGGCGAGCCGCGCCTCGAGGCTCGGCGTCGCGAGCCCGGTGGATGATGCCGTGACGATGCAGTCCACCTGGCCGGCCTCAAGGCCGGCGCGTTGCAGCGCTGCGGTCGCTGTCCGGCCGAAAAGCTCGGACGCCACCTCCGCATAGGCGGCCATGCGGTCCTGCCAGCCATGCGGCTCTTCGAACCAGGTAAGCGGCCGCGCCAAGTGGCGTTTGCGAATGCCGGTGCTCTCAAACACGCGGGCGAGATATTTGAAGTCCTGAAAGCGATCCGAGAACAGGCGGCTCGCCGTCTCGGCGGCGTCCGTCTGGAGGATGATGTTGTCGGGTGTTGCAACGGCGAGGCTTAGAAGTTTGATGCTGTCGGTCACGGGTTCCTCCTGCGCCCTTGAGGGGCATGTGGTGGAAACACGCAATGACGGTGGTCTATTCGATGCCGGAACGGTCACGAAAGAGTGACGGGGTCCGGGCTAGGGATGTTCAGAAAAAAATTCTCAGGCCCTCCGAATAAAACGCCCGGACGGTGTGTTCTCTCCTCGCAACGTTCATTTTGCCAAGGAGACAATCCATGACGACCAAAGCATTTCGCCTGGCTTCCATCGCCCTCGGTGCAGGCCTGACCCTCGGCGCTTTCGCCGTTCCCGTCTTTGCAGCCGGCAACGATTCGAGCACGACGCCGACCTGCAAGAAGGGTGAGATCTACGATCAGAAGGCGAAGAAATGCGTCAAGCAGCAAAGCGCCAACGTCACCGATGAAAATCGCGCCGACTACGCCTATTCGCTGGCCAAGAAGGATCATCGCTACCAGGAAGCTCTGGCGGTTCTCGACACGATGAAGAACCCGAATACGGCCGAGGCGCTGAACTACCGCGGCTATGCCACCCGCAAGCTCGGCCGCACGGACGAAGGCATTTCCTACTACCAGAAGTCCGTCGCCATGGACCCCAAATATACACTGGTCCGTGAATATCTCGGTGAAGCCTACGTCATCAAGGGCCAGGTGGATCTCGCCAAGGACCAGCTGAGCACGATCAAGACGCTTTGCGGCAATACGAGCTGCGAGGAATATCGCGATCTTCACGCCGCGATCCTGAATCCATCCAGCCTGTAACGGCGGGTCCAGGTCAACGATGAGGGCTGCAAGCAGGGAGCTTTGCGAGGGATATGGGAGTGATGCCGGTCGCTCAAGGCGCAATTTCCGCTTATAGTCTGACAGCAACGAAGCCGCCGAAACGGTCGGCGGCTTCCCGACATGCGAATGCGGCGGAGGATGTCATAGCGAGCGAAGAGGATATCAGGGCGGGCCTGTCCCAACATCTGACGCGGCTGTGGCGCTATGGCGTGGTGCTGTCGCGCCAGCGGGACGTGGCAGACGATCTCGTGCAGGCGACCTGCGTCAGGGCTCTGGAGCGGGCGGCCCAGTTTACATCGGGCACAAGGCTGGATCGTTGGCTGTTTGCCATCCTCCATTCGATATGGCTGAACGAAGTCCGTTCGCGCCGGGTTCGCATGGGGCAGGGCTTCGTCGATGCCGACGAGACGCTGGTTTTCGACGGCGCGCGCGAAACCGAAACGCATATTTTGGCCGGGCAGGTATTGCAGCGCGTGCAGGCATTGCCGGAGGCACAGCGCACCGCGGTATTTCTTGCCTATGTCGAAGGGCTTTCCTATCGCGAAGTGGCGGAGATCCTGGAGGTGCCGATCGGAACGGTCATGAGCCGGCTGGCGGCGGCGCGGGCAAAACTTGCGGATGGCATGGGAATGGTGGCCGACGGAAAATCTTCCGGAGGCGGGTGACTGGGGAATGGAAATGAGTGAATTGGACAAAGGACAGATACCCTCGGACGAGCAACTCACCGCCTTCATCGATGGCGAGCTGAACGCCGCCGACCGCGAAAGGATCGAACGACTGATCGCCGACGACATGCGCGTGGCGGAGCGGTTCGATTTCCTGTCCCGTAGCACGCTGCCCTTCAAGGCGGCATTCGAGCCGATGCTTGCCGAGGCGCCGGCTGCGAAGCTGGAGGCCATGCTTGCCGCCATTCCCGTAACTGAAAAGCCCGGGGCTCGCGCTACCGGCATAGGTCGTCGCGGCTTCCTTGCGGCGGTTGCCGCGAGCTTCGTGGCCGCCATTGCCATCGACCGCGCCATGATCGGCATCGGCCATCGGCTTTCGAAGCCGGATGAGGATGCCGAATGGCGTGCCGTGGTAGCGGAATATCTTTCGCTCTATACTGCGGATACGCTGAGCGCCCCGGCTGGCGACGATACGCAACAGGTCGCGCAATTGAATGAGGTCGGCGCCAAACTGGACCTGTCTTTGGCGCCGGAAGCGGTGGCCATGCCCGGCATCGAATTCAAGCGTGCACAGATCCTGAGTTATGATAGCAAGCCGCTGGCTCAGATCGCCTATCTCGATCCGGAAAGCGGCCCCATGGCACTTTGCATTGTCCAATCCGCCAAGGGCGCGGCTGCGCCCGATATGGAAAATCGCCGGGGCATGAATGTCGTCTATTGGTCGAGCTCCACGCATGCCTTCATGCTGATCGGCCATGCGCCGATCGATCGCATGCAGCAACTTGCGGCTGATGTCCGGACGCATCTGATCGCCTGACGGCTGTTCCCGACGCCTCCAAACTGGCGTTTTTCAAAAAGAATTTGGCGAAAACCCATCCTGCTGGTATTCTTTGCCCAACGAAAATCGAACGAGCGCCAGCTGCATGCCCCAGGGCCTTGCGCGGTGCGGTGGAAAAGATACGTGAGTGACCCCGACAGCGGCCTAGCGCCGCAGGCAGACGGGGCGTCGACAGCAGAGCGCGGGAAGGGTAAATCCTCCCGGCGCGCGAAGCGTAAGCGCAGCCATGGCCGCCCGAACGCTCATTCTGCGGAGGCCAGCCAGGCAGGCAAGTCCAGCCAGGCGGCGCAACGCCCAGCAGAGGATGAGGCCGGTTCGCCGGCCAGAAAGCGCAAACGTCGGCGCCGTGCGCGTGGCGTGGCCCACGGTGGCGCGCAATCCGCTTCCCAAACACAGCAGCAGCTTTCATCCGCGCCGGAACACCGTGCGGCAGCGGATGCCGGCCATCCATCATCGCACAAGAGCAGCAAGAATCGGCGCAAGCATCGCAGCAAGCGCGGCCTGCAGGGCCGGCCATTGGCGCATGAGAAGACGGCACAGATCGTCGCTCCCGCGAACATGCCGGCAAACGCCCATGCCCCGGCCCATGACGATCATCGCCAGAACCGGCAATCGCAGCCTCGGCGCGAAGGGCAGGGGCAGCATCATTATGCCGACGCTGATTCCCGCCCGCTCGACCTCTATGCCGCCCTCGATCTCGGCACCAACAATTGCCGCCTGCTGATCGCTCAACCGACCCGTCCCGGGCAGTTCCGTGTTGTCGATGCGTTTTCCCGCATCGTGCGCCTCGGTGAAGGGCTCGGCGCCAGCGGTCGCCTTTCGAGCGATGCCATGGATCGTGCCGTGGAGGCGCTGCGCGTCTGCGCGGCCAAGCTGAAGACGCGCGAAATCCGCCGCATGCGGCTGATCGCGACCGAGGCCTGCCGCGCGGCTGACAATGGCGAACTATTCCTTTCTCGGGTCACCGAAGAGACGGGATTGCAGCTGGAGATCATCGATCGCGAAACCGAGGCGCGGCTTGCCGTTTCCGGTTGCTCGTCGCTCGTCGGCCCGGAGGCGCGCTCGGTCGTGCTGTTCGATATCGGCGGCGGCTCTTCCGAGATTGCCGTCATCCGCATCGGCGAGAATCGCTCCAGCCGGCTCGCCAATCACATCACCCATTGGACCTCGCTGCCCGTCGGCGTCGTGACGCTCTCCGAGCGGCATGGCGGACGCGACGTGACGCCGGAGCTGTTCGAGACGATGGTGTGCGAAGTCGAGGGCATGCTCGAGCGTTTCGATTGCCCGCCGGTGCATGGCGCCGCGCGAGACAGCGGCGATTTTCATCTGATCGGGACTTCGGGCACGGTGACGACACTTGCCGGCGTCCATCTCGATCTGCCGCGTTACGACCGGCGCCGGGTCGACGGCGTCTGGCTGTCGGACGACGAGGTGAGCGCGATGCAGGCGAAGCTCTTGTCCTGGGATTTTGCCGGCCGCGCCGCCAATCCCTGCATCGGACCGGATCGCGCCGATCTGGTGCTGGCGGGATGCGCCATTCTGGAGGCGATCCGCCGCCGGTGGCCGAGCCCGCGCATGCGCGTTGCCGACCGCGGCTTGCGTGAAGGATTGCTGACCGACATGATGGCAGATGATGGCGTGTGGCGGCGGGGGCGTTCGCGCCGCGGCCATCGACCGAGGGATATGAAGGGGCCGCAGGCATGACCAAGCCGACTATCGCCGGCAACCGCACGGGCCGCAAGCTCGGCCAGCGCGTCAAGAAGAAGAAGCTGAAGGCCTCCTCGCGGCAATGGCTGCATCGGCACATCAACGATCCCTACGTGCAGCGCGCCCAGCTCGAAGGTTATCGCGCCCGCGCCGCGTTCAAGTTGCTGGAGATCGACGAGAAGCATGAGATCCTGAAGGGTGCGCGCCGCATCATCGATCTGGGGGCCGCACCGGGCAGCTGGTCGCAGATTGCAGCGAAGGTGACTGGATCGACCGAAGAGGATATTCGCGTCGCGGCCATCGACTTTCTGGAAATGGCGCATCTGCCTGGCGTTGCCATCCTGCAGCTCGATTTCCTGGAGCCGGATGCGCCGCAGCGGCTGGTCGATGCGGTTGGCGGTGCGCCGAATCTCGTGCTTTCGGATATGGCCGCGCCGACGACGGGCCATCACCGCACGGACCACCTGCGGACGATGCATCTCTGCGAAGTCGCCGCGCATTTCGCCGTCGAAGTGCTGGCTGAGGGCGGGCATTTCCTTGCCAAGACCTTCCAGGGTGGCACGGAGCGCGAGTTGCTGGCCTTCCTGAAGCAGAATTTCCGTCAGGTCATCCATGTGAAGCCCGGCGCATCCAGGGCCGAGTCGGTGGAAATGTTCCTGCTGGCAAAGGGCTTCAAGGGCCGGAAGCCGAACGGCGAGACGGAAGAAGAGCAATCCGTCACCGGTCGCTAAATCCCACTATCCTCAATCGATAAATCGACGAAACCCTCGTTATGCCGCGGCTTTGCCGAAGCGTGGCGAGGGTTGGATCATTACTTCGCGGCCGGCTGCTGCACCTGCGGCTGCAGGGTGTCGACGCGCTTGAGGCCGGCCTTGTGGCCGGAAACCATGGCGCCGGCACTGCGATCCATCCGGATGAAGGGGATGGTGGCGAGCACGGTCAGGACCGAGATGCAGAAGAAGGCGATGTGGAAATCGCGAACCTGCAGCTCCGTACCGCTGAAGAAGGTCGAGGTTTCCAGGATCATGGCGGCGACGGCGACACCGAGCGCGAGGCTGATCTGCTGCATCACGGAACTCATCGACGTCGCCTGGCTCGCCTGCTTGTCGCTGATATCGGCGAAGGCGAGCGCATTGATGCCGGTGAAGAAGAACGAACGCGAGAAACCACCGACCAGCAATATGCCGACGATGATGAGATGCGACGTCCAGGGCTGGAAGAAGCCGGTGCAGATCGTGGTGATGGTCGTGATGGCCGCGGCCGAAAGCAGGGCGGTCTTGAAGCCGACGGCGGTAAAGACCCGGCGGGCGATGAACTTCGTCGAAATCGCGCCGATCGCGCCGGCAAAGGTGATGAGGCCGGACTGGAACGGATTGAGGCCGAAGCCGAGCTGTAGCATCAACGGCGTCAGGAAGGGCATGGCGCCGATGCAGATGCGAAACAGCGTGCCGCCGGTCACCGAGGCGCGGAAGGTGGCGTTCTTCAGCAGCGACAGGTCGAGGATCGGCGCCGGGTGGCGGCGCGCATGGCCGACATAGAGGATGCCGCAGACGAAGCCGATGATAACAGCGGAGATGCCGACATAGGGCGGCAATGCCGGCAGGCTGATGACGGACATGCCGAAGACCACGCCGGATGCGGCGAAGGACGTCAACAGGAAGCCGATGAAATCGAGCTTCGGCGGCATCGTCGCTTCCACATCAGGCAGGAAGATCGACGACAGGATGACGCCGAGGATGCCGACGGGCACGTTGATCAGGAAGATCCAGTGCCAGGAGGCATAGGTGGTGATGAAGCCGCCGAGCGGCGGGCCGGCGAGCGGGCCGACGAGCGCGGGGATAGAGAGCAGCGCCATGGCGGAGACCAGGTCGCTTTTCTGGGTGGTGCGCACCAGCACGAGACGGCCGACCGGCGTCATCATCGAGCCGCCGACGCCTTGCAGGAAACGGGCGAAGACGAATTCCAGCAGGCCGCCCGAGAAGGCGCACATGATGGAGCCGATGACGAAGACGCAGATGGCGATGCGGAAGATGTTCTTCGCGCCGAAGCGATCCGCCATCCAGCCGCTGATCGGAATGAAAACGGCCAGCGACACCATGTAGGAGGTCAGCGCCAGCTTGAGCGTGATCGGGCCGACATGGAGATCGTTGGCGATGGCCGGCAGCGCTGTCGCGATGACGGTGGAATCCATCTGTTCCATGAAGAGAGCGACGGCGAGGATCAATGGAACGATGCGATTCATAGGCATCTGCCTTGATGGGTCTGTCTTCGGGAAGGCTGTCGCCCACTGCATAATTCCTTAAATCGGAATCGATTTAAGGAATTATGCAGCAGACTGAAAGTGCTACAGCGACCTTTGCGCGTCACATGTGACGCGCGGCGCTGTAGGGCGATCAGCCGCTCTGTAGTCCTATGCGAAGCTGCTGCCAATCCCGGATTTTTCTCCATGAATGCTTGTGGATCACGTCTTGGTGATATC
Organism: Rhizobium sp. CCGE531; assembly: GCF_003627795.1. Lineage (NCBI taxonomy): Bacteria > Pseudomonadati > Pseudomonadota > Alphaproteobacteria > Hyphomicrobiales > Rhizobiaceae > Rhizobium > Rhizobium sp. CCGE531. Next base: position 854,514 of record NZ_CP032684.1, read on the forward strand.
CACCGCCGCATGGCGTCGAACACAGGATTTGACATATGCTAAGAGCATGTAAATGCTAAACGCATAAAACGTCGTCCGGTGTATTAGCGGATTTGGATTGGGTTGTCATGACCAATTTTTCGATCAAGCGGCATGTCTTCCCGGGCCGTTGCCGCCGGCGGCGTCGATAGGTGCAACTTACGTCGCGCATCAGCACAAGGAGCAGGATCATGACTGCTCTCCAGCCCCGGAGGCAAATTGAGGATTGCCTTCAGAGCCTGATCACAAGGCGGAGCCCTCGACCAAAATGCGAATGGTTTCTGTCGTAAAAGCCGTGACGCAAGCCGGGCTTTCCGCTCGCGAGTTTTGCGACAGAAATGTCCGTGGCGCCAACCATCGGTGGCAGTCGGCAAATATGTGGTTCAGCTCTCAGTTCTGAACCGCCTTGCCCAGCTGTGGCTCTGTTCCCGCCAGCAGTCGCCGAATGTTCGTACGATGGCGTATGATCACGTAAAGGCCGCCCGCGATCACCAGCAGCCGATAGGGTAACGGTTGCTCCAAGCTGCAGATGAGGGCAATCGCGGTCAGAGCCGCCAGGATCGAGCCAAGGGAAACAATCCGAAAAATAGCCAACGCAACGCCAAAAACCGTCACGGCACCTAGCCCCACAGGCCAGGATATCGCCAGCAACAGGCCAAGTCCGGTCGCGACGGACTTGCCGCCCTTGAAATTTAGCCAAATCGGACGGCTATGCCCCAGCAGGACGGCGAGCCCCGCCAGGCAGATAGCCCAGGGCGCCCAGCTTTGCTGAGTTGGCAGATCAAGCGCAGTCGGTGGCAAGATAGACGGCAATGTTTCGAGCCAAGGATAGAACCAACCTGCAAAGACGATTGCCGCGGCACCTTTCAGCACGTCTACCAGGAGCACCATCGAGGCTGGCCATTTCCCAAGGGTCCGCAATACGTTCGTCGCGCCGGTGGATTTGGAGCCATGCTCTCTTATATCGATGTCCTGGAGGAGTTTCCCCGCCAGATAGCCCGTGGGCATGGAGCCGAAGAGATAGGCGATCACCAATCCAATTATGCCCGCTATCCAGAAAGTCATAAATGCCACCTCGTTTATTCTTGGCCGTCATGGATCGAGGGCTGCCTATGAAAATCTCTCAGCGCCGCAGTCGAATCCCACGTTGAAGCCAGGGATCGGCATATCTGCCCCGCGCTTTTTGCTATTCCCTTCCTGTCATAGACGTGTTACCAGCCCTCGCCAACTTCCAAGCAACACTTGCAAGATCGCCCGGTAGACGATTCGTTCCGGGCTTTCCTGTTTTTCACAGACGAAGGAATTGGCCATGGCACGCATTATTGAAACGTCAACCGGGTTGGATGCGTTGACATTCGACGACGTGCTCCTGCAGCCGGGACACTCCGAGGTCATGCCCGGCCAGACGAATATCGCCACCCGCATCGCCCAGGACATCGAGCTCAACCTGCCGATCCTCTCCGCCGCAATGGACACGGTGACGGAAAGCCGCCTTGCGATCGCCATGGCGCAGGCGGGCGGCATGGGCGTTATCCACCGCAATCTGACACCGGTGCAGCAGGCCGAAGAGGTCCGCCAGGTCAAGAAGTTCGAAAGCGGCATGGTCGTCAATCCGGTTACGATCGGCCCGGAGGCGACGCTTGCCGAAGCGCTCGGCCTGATGAAAGCGCACGGCATTTCCGGCATCCCGGTCGTCGAAAAGTCGCATCGCCTCGTCGGCATCCTCACCAACCGCGACGTCCGCTTCGCCTCCGATCCCGAGCAGAAGATCTACGAGCTGATGACCCGCGAAAATCTCGTCACGGTCAAGGACGGCGTGCAGCAGCAGGAGGCCAAGCGCCTGCTGCACCAGCATCGCATCGAGAAGCTGCTCGTTGTCGATGGCGATAGCCGTCTGGTCGGTCTGATCACGGTCAAGGACATCGAGAAGTCCCAGCTCAACCCGAATGCTTCGAAGGATGCTCAGGGCCGCCTGCGCGCCGCCGCCGCCATCAGCGTCGGCGATGATGGCTACGAGCGTGCCGAGCGCCTGATCGACGCCGGCGTCGACCTCCTGGTCGTCGATACCGCCCACGGTCACTCGCAGCGCGTTCTGGATGCCGTTGCCCGCGTCAAGAAGCTTTCCAATTCGGTCCGCATCATGGCCGGCAACGTCGCCACCTATGACGGCACGCGGGCGCTGATCGATGCGGGCGCCGACGCCGTCAAGGTCGGTATCGGCCCCGGCTCTATCTGCACGACCCGTATCGTCGCCGGCGTCGGCGTGCCGCAGCTGGCCGCGATCATGTCGGCGGTGCAGGCGGCGCAGGATCAGAATATCCCAATCATCGCCGATGGCGGCATCAAGTTCTCGGGCGATCTCGCCAAGGCGATCGCCGCCGGCGCATCCGCCGCCATGATCGGCTCGCTGCTCGCCGGCACGGATGAAAGCCCGGGCGAGGTCTATCTCTACCAGGGCCGCTCCTTCAAGGCCTATCGCGGCATGGGTTCCGTCGGCGCCATGGCGCGCGGCTCGGCCGACCGCTACTTCCAGGCTGAGGTCCGCGACACGCTGAAGCTCGTTCCGGAAGGCATCGAAGGCCAGGTTCCCTATAAGGGGCCCGTCGCGGGCGTGCTGCATCAGCTCGCGGGCGGCCTCAAGGCCGCCATGGGCTATGTCGGTGGCGGCGATCTCAAGGACTTCCAGGAGCGCGCGACCTTCGTGCGCATCTCCGGCGCGGGCCTGCGCGAAAGCCATGCCCACGATGTGACGATCACCCGCGAAAGCCCGAACTATCCGGGCGCGGGCGGCTGATCGATGGCGGATCGCGCTTCGGGCAACGCCAGATCCTTGCAGGGTCTGGCGGCGATCCTCGCGGCTCTTTCGCTGGCGCTCTTTGCCTGGATCTATGCCGGCTTCGTCAGGGCGTTCAGCGCTGCCGCAGCCGGCCAGCAGATGCTCGATGCGCGTATCGGCGGCTATGAGCGCGACGACGTCATCGCCATGCTGCGCTACCTCAAGGATCATCCCGATCCGGCGATCATCCTGCATTCCATGTATCTCGGGCCGGAGCTCATCTTTCCGCTGGTGCTGGGCGGCCTCATGTTCTGCCTGTTGCGGCTCATCGGCCCCAGCGGCTTCTTCTTCGGCCGCCCGATCCCGCCGGGCGCGAAATCAGTCATTTTCTGCCTGCCGATCTTTTATGCGGTCGTCGACTATGCCGAGAATATCGCCGGCCTCCTGCTTTACCCGCCGGCGATGCCATCGGATTCGACCGTGACGCTGCTTTCAAGCGTGCTGCCTGTTATCGTCAGGCTGAAATTCCTGACGCTGGTGGTGACGGTTATTCTACTGGCCCGTTTCGCGATTTTTCGCTACCTGTCGCGCGACGGCGCGCGGCCGTCCTGATTGATCCTATCGGCTTTCTGAAATTCCAAAGGAGTTGGCGGCGTGACCGGCTATGAAATGTTTTGGCCCATGGTGGCGCATGCGGTGCTTGTCTTCGTTCTCTATGCGCTCCTGGGATGGCGCCGCCGCGTATTGGTGAAGGCCGGCCGCATCCAGCCCTCGCAATTTCGCGAGAACCATGCCGCCAACGAGCCGGCGGAAAGCCTGGTAGTGCGAAACAGCCTCGCCAATCAGTTCGAGCTTCCCTTGCTCTTCCACGCCTGCTGTATCATCCTCTACACCACGCAGGCGGATAATCTGCCGGCCGTGATCCTCGCCTGGATCTTCGTCGCCACGCGCTATGCTCATGCTTTCGTGCAGGTGACCAGCAACGACCTGCGCTATCGCAGCCCGCTCTTTACTCTCGGCTTTGTGGCGCTTGTCGGCATGTGGGTCTGGCTCAGCATCTGGCTTGCCTTCTCCTGATGCCGCGTATGTTATCGCGATAACAACCTGCGGTAACGCATTTGTGTTTTCCCTTTTCCCTTACGCCACCGCCCGCTGACCTATCTTGTCAAAGGGTGGCTGGCCACCTTGTGTCGGCTGCCGGGGAAAAATGGGAGACCAGGACCATGAGCACGGAAAAGCCCGTCGTGACGCAGGCGATGATCGACGCCTATGACGAATATACGCATCTGACGCTCGATCGTCGGGGTTTCATGGAAAAGCTGACCAGGCTTGCAGGCTCGGCCGGGGCCGCCGCCGCTATCGCGCCGCTGCTCGCCGCCAACAAGGCGAGCGCCGAGATCGTTTCCGCCGATGACAGCAGGCTGGAAGCCATGGATGTGACCTATCCCGGCAGCAAGGGCGAAATGAAGGGCTATCTCGCTCGTCCGAAAGGCGCGGCTGGCAAGCTCGGCGGCGTCATCGTCATCCACGAGAACCGCGGTCTCAATCCGCATATCCGCGATGTGGCTCGCCGCATGGCGCTGGAAGGTTTCGTGGCGCTGGCGCCGGATTTCCTCTCTCCGCTCGGCGGCACGCCTGACGATGAAGACAAAGCGCGCGACATGTTCACCAATCTCGACCCGACGCTGACCGCCGCTAATGCCGAAGCGAGCCTGACCTACCTTGCCAAGGCCGATGGCGCCAACGGCAAGGTCGGCGCGGTCGGCTTCTGCTGGGGCGGCGGTCTCGTCAACCGTTTCGCGACGATCTCGCCGGAGCTGAAGGCAGGCGTCGCCTATTATGGCGCACAGCCGCAGGCGAGCGATGTGTCCAATATCAAGGCGGCTCTGCTCTTGCATTATGCCGGCCTCGACGATCGCATCAACGCCGGTATCGATGCCTATAGCAAGGAGCTGCAGGCGGGCGGCAAGACGTTCGAGATCTTCGTTTACGACGGCGTCAATCACGCTTTCAACAATGACACTTCGGCTGCCCGCTACGACAAGAAGGCGGCCGATCTCGCCTGGGGCAGGACGGTCGGGTTTCTGAAGAAATATGTATCGTAACGACGCAAGCCGTTGATAGGGGCTTGCCAGCCATCCGCTGATTATCGAGGTCGAAACCATGTTTCGACCTCGATTTTCATAACGGCAATGGCGCCTAAGTAATGATTAAAATTGAACTTTTCCCGTTTACGCGCATTGAACGCGTCTGGTGTCATAGCGTCTGCCGTGTCCAGCGTCGTTCAGTATGAAAATGAAACGGGAAAAGAATGAAACCGGATAGGCCTGACCGCGTCACGTTCCGCAAAAGGCCGCAGCAGGAGCGAAGTATTCAACGCGTCGACGCCATCCTGTCGGCCGCAGCCAGGCTGATCGCCGAAAATGGCGTCAGCGCGATGAAGATGACGGAACTCGCCGCCGTCGCGGGGATTCCGATCGGTTCCGTCTATCAATATTTTCCGGACAAGGCCGCAATTGTCAGAGCCCTGCTTGACCGGCACTCCAGCCGCATCCAGCAGAAGGTCGGGGAAGCCTTTGCGACCGTAACATCGCTGGATCATGCTATCGACTTGGTCTGCGGCATGATCGATTGGTATTACCACGAGTTTCGCAGCGATCCCGCCTATCTCGGCGTCTGGCTCGGCACGGATATCGACAGGGATATCCTGCAGCTCAACATACAGCACAGCAATCGCGTCGCCGAGATATTCCTGACGAGCATTCGGCCATTCCTGCCGGCCGAAAGCCGCATCGACCTGACGGCGCGCACCCCGCTTTTCAGCCATCTGATCGGCGCATCGGTCCGCTTTGCCATCATGAGCGACGACGGAATGGCCGTGCGCATGCTCCATGAATGGAAACAGGTGATCCGCGCAACCCTGCTGGCGGAGCCGGCACAATAGTCGCGATCGAAGATGTTTGGTTGGTGAGCCCCGAGGTCACCAGCCCGGCAGAATGTGCCCGGCGCGCAGCCGCGGATAGAAGCGCGTATAGGTCTTCACCTCGCCATCGAGGTCATCATCGACCGCAGCAGGCGTGATGTTGTCCAGGCAGGCCGAGATATGGGCGGTGATCGCGTTCATCAATGAAACGGAAAGCCCAGGCCGTTTCATGATGCCGATCTGCACCGGCGGCAGCGGCGGGAAGCCATCAGCCTGGGTCAGCACCTTCATGCCGGTCCTGAGCGCCGATTCCGGCATGACCGAAACCGCCATGCCGGCAAGCACTGCCGCGGCAACGACGGTGCAGGACCAGCTGGTGAACAGGATCTGATAGTCGCGGCCGCCGGCATCGAGTGCCGAGCAGGCAAGCTGGCGCCATTGGCAGTCACGCCGCCCGACGGCGAGCGGAATGGGCGCATCGTCGCGCAGCGGATGGTTGGCCGAGCCGACCCAGCAGAGCGGCTCCGTCCGCACCACATCCGACATGCGTTCGCGCGGATTATGGGTGACCAGCGCGATATCGAGTTCGCCGCGATGCATGCGCTCGGCCAGATCGACCGAGGGTTCGCAGACGATATAGAGCTCGACATTCGGATGCGTTTTGGCGAAGCGGCCGATGATTTCGGGCATATAGCGGTCGGCATAATCGTCCGGCGTGCCGATGCGCAGCGTGCCTTCGAGACGATTGTCGTCGAAAGCCGCCATCGCCTCGTTGTTCAGGCGGATGATGCGGCGGGCATAGTTCAGCAGCTTTTCGCCTTCGGCCGTCAGGCGGTTGCCGCGTCCGTCCTTGATGAAGAGCTGCTTGCCGACGCGCTCCTCCAGCCGGCGCATCTGCATGGAAACAGCCGACTGCGTCTTGAACACCCGGTCGGCCGCCTTGGTGAAGCTGCCGGAATCCACGATTGCGATGAAGGTCTGCAACTGATCGATGTCAAGCGGCGCGGACATGGGTTCACCTATAAAGGAGTTTGATGATTATCATTAGAAACATTCGTTGGACTGATCAATAGGGCTTTGGCATCTTCCTAATGCAATTCAGCATACCAATCGAACAGACATTCTTATCGAACTCCTCCCGGCATACGCCCCTTTTCCGGAATACCGGGAAGGGGCTTGGCTGGTGCGTGCCCCAAGGAAAGGACTACGGAAATGCGCACGACAGATCGGACCCTTGAGCTCGGCCTTGCAACGCCATCGCTATCGCTGACGGCGCGCATGATGCTTGCTTTTGCCAATGTGACATCCGTCTGGCGCGCAATCCGAAATCGCCGAGAGATCCACTATCTGAATGAGCTGAACGATGCCCAGCTGCGGGACGTTGGCCTGACCAGGCAGGACCTCGACGCTGCGCTGACCACCTCGACCTTTTTCGAGGACCCGTCCAGCCATCTGACCAATTCCGCGCGTCGCCGTACGTGCCTCTCCGCCTTCAGCTTCCGCGGCTGATGTCGGGCAATAGTTTCCCCGCAGGGTGATAGCCAATAAGCCCTGCTTCTTTCCCGGTGTTCGGCCCAAGGGCCAACACCGGGTTTTTTCTTTCTGGCGACCGTGTTTCCGCAATGGATTATACGCGGGCAAGTTGCCTCCGGTGGCAATTGTCTTATCTTGCCATTTGATCAGGTAGCGAGGATTCGACGATGGCAACGGTGATCTTCTTCCACTCCGTCTACGGCTTGCGCTCGCTTGAGCATGAGGCGGTCGAGCGCGTGCAGGCGGCTGGACACAAGGCTTTCGCACCGGACCTCTATGACGGGCTGATCGCCCGATCGATCGACGAGGGCTTCGAATTCAAGGACGAGATCGGCTGGCCGACGATTTGCGAGCGCGCGGAATGGGCGCTGGCAGGCCTGCCGGCCACGACCGTGCTTGCCGGATTTTCGATGGGTGCCGGCGTCGCATCTAGCCTGTGGCCAAAGCGGGAGAAGACGGCCGGCGTCCTCTTGCTGCATGGCCTTGCCACCATTGCCGACAATGCCCGCAAGGGCCTGCCGTTGCAGCTTCATCTGGCCGATCCCGATCCGTTCGAACCGGCGGAGGAGGTCGCTGGCTGGCGGCAGGCGGCCGATCGATCCGGCATATCGGCGGAAGTCTTCACCTATCCAGGCGGCGGCCACCTCTATACCGATGCCAGCCTGCGCGACTACGACGCCAAGGCCGCCGATCTTACCTGGAAGCGCGTCATCGACTTCCTGAATGCCATCGACACTAAGGGTTGAACTTTGCACCGACTTTGCGCGCCGGGCTTGAATTGAAGCCGCTTGTCGCCTAGTTTATGGGCATCAGTAATACCAACAGGATGTGTGCAGCAATGAATTCCACCTCGACCGCAATGCCGTTCAGCCTTGTCATCGGGGAAATTTTTGCTCATGCTCATATCCATCGTTCTATCCAATCTTTCGTGGTCCACGCCTGACGGCCGGCCGCTTCTTTCCCATCTCGATCTGAGCTTCGGCGCCGAGCGCACCGGCCTTGTCGGCCGTAACGGCGTCGGCAAGACGACCCTGATCAAGCTCGTCGCCGGAGACTTGCAGCCGCAGTCCGGCAGCATCTCCTTCAACGGTAGATTGGGGATCTTGCGCCAGAGCGTGCAGGTGGAGGCCGAAGAAACGGTTGCCGATCTCTTCGACGCGACCGAAGCCCTCGCCGTCCTGAAGCGGGCGGAAGCGGGCGAAGCGACGAATGAGGAACTCGCCTCGGCCGATTGGACGCTCGAGGCGCGCATCGCCGCGGCCCTTGATCGCGTCGGCCTCGACGTTACCCCGGAAACGCCTCTCGTGACGCTATCAGGTGGACAGCGCACGCGCTGCGGTCTGGCAGCCCTCATCGTCGACGATCCAGATTTCCTTATTCTCGATGAACCCACCAACAATCTCGATCGCGACGGTCGTGCCGCGGTGATCGATCTGCTCTCGGGCTGGAGGGCGGGCGCCATCGTCATCAGCCATGACCGCGAATTGCTCGACACCATGGATGCGATCGTCGAGCTGACATCGCTCGGCGCATCGCGCTACGGCGGTAACTGGAGCCAGTATCGCGAGCGCAAGGCGCTGGAGCTTTCCGCGGCCGAGCATGATTTCGCCGAAGCGGAGAAGCGTGTCGCCGAGGTGGAAAGAAGCGCCCAGGCAACCATCGAGCGGCAGGCCCGGCGGGACAAGGCTGGCCGGAAGATGGCGGCCAAGGGCGGCATACCGCGCATCATGCTCGGCGGAATGAAGGAGCGAAGCGAGATGACGGGCGGCGAAAATACCCGCCTTGCCGAGCGCCGTCGTGCCCAGGCTTTGCAGGATGCCGCCGCTGCCCGCGAGAAGATCGAGATCCTGCAGCCGCTGACCGTGAAACTGCCGACATCGGGATTGCCGGCAAACAGGATCGTCCTGCGGATGGAGGGCATCACCGCTGGATACGAGCCAGAACGGCCGATCCTGCGCGATTTCGATTTCATCATCACGGGGCCGGAACGCGTTGCCGTCACGGGACCGAATGGCTCGGGCAAGACGACGCTGTTGGCGCTGACATCAGGCGCATTAGAGCCCTGGAGCGGAACAGTGCGCGTCGTCCATTCCGCCCTGCTGGACCAAAGGGTCAGTCTTCTCGATCCATCGCTTTCGATCCGCGACAATTTCAGGCGGATCAACCCGGACGCGGACGAGAATGCCTGCCGTGCCGCGCTGGCGCGCTTCATGTTCCGGGCAGATGCCGCGCTGCAGATCGTCTCCAGCCTCAGCGGCGGCCAGCTTCTGCGCGCCGGGCTTGCCTGCGTGCTTGGCGGCTCGGTGCCGCCCTCGCTGCTGGTCCTTGACGAACCCACCAACCATCTGGATATCGATTCCATTTCAGCAGTCGAAGCTGGGCTGCGGGCCTATGACGGCGCGCTTCTGGTCGTCAGCCACGATGAGGTGTTTCTCGACAACATCGGAATAGAGAGACGGCTCGAGCTGTCTGCCCGAGCCGTCTCGGATGGCTGAGGATCGCGTCAGGCGTGGCTGGCGCTGGCGATGCGATCGAGTTCGGCGATCGCATCCTCCGGCAATTCGAGCTCGGCGGCTGCGATATTCTGCTTGAGGTGGGCCAGCGACGATGTGCCCGGAATGAGGAGGATGTTCGGTGCGCGCTGCAAGAGCCAGGCGAGCGCCACCTGCATCGGCGTAGCCTCCAGACGGGTGGCCACATCGGACAGGGCTGAGGACTGAAGCGGCGTAAAACCGCCGAGCGGGAAGAAGGGCACGTAGGCAATGCCATCGCGGCCCAGTTCATCGACCAGCGCGTCGTCCCCGCGATGTGCGAGATTGTACTGGTTCTGCACGCAGACGATCTCTGTAATCGTGCGGCCCTCGGCGATCTGACTGCGTGTGACATTGCTCAACCCGATATGGCGCACAAGACCCTGCCGCTTAAGCTCCGCAAGGGCGGTCAGCGGTGCCTCTATTGAGCCCTCGCTTGGGTGATGCGGGTTGAGCATGACGCGAAGATTGACGACGTCGAGCACGTCGAGCTGCAGGTTGCGCAGATTGTCGTGCACCGCCTGCTTCAGCTCGTCGGCGGAGAAAGCCGGCAGCCAGGATGCATCCGTGCCGCGCTGCGCGCCGATCTTGGTGACGATGGTGAGATCGTCGCGGTAGGGATGGAGCGCTTCCCGGATCAATTGATTGGTCACATGCGGACCGTAGAAATCGCTGGTGTCGATATGGTTGACGCCGGAGGTGATCGCTTCGCGCAGGACTGCGAGCGCGGTGTCGTGGTCCTTTGGCGGGCCGAACACGCCGGGGCCTGCGAGCTGCATGGCGCCGTAGCCAAGCCGTTTGACCTTGCGGTCCCCAAGGGTAAAGCTGCCGGATTGATCGATGCTGGACATGGCTATCTCCTTTCAAGATGAAAGCAGAAATAGGCTCAGTCTCAGTGTATGATAAGCGGGCGCAATGCGCACGGGCTGTGCGGAATTACGAACAATGAGTGGGGATCGAAAGTGACGACCCGCCGTCACTCTTGTTTCGGCGCTGGCTTATCCTGCGTCTTCAAATAGCTGTCGAAGATCGCTTCCATGTTCTTCTGATAGCTCTTCTGCACTTCCAGGCCGCTGTCGAACATGGCGTTGAACATCTCGGTATAGGCGGCCATGTCGACGCCGGCGGCGGGCTTGGCCTTCGGCTCTTCCTTCGGCGGCTCTGCCGGCATCGGGAAGTTCTTCATCATATCCTGAAAAGCCCTGGCAAAGGGATTGTCGAGGAACGGATTGGTCTGCGCCGGCTTCCCGCGCTTGACCGAATCGGCCCCGAACATCAGCTCCATCGCCTGGGTGAAGGGATTGTCGAAGATGCTCGCCTGCGGTGTCGGCTGCTGCTTCGGCGCAAAGCCGATGCTCCGCAGCCAGCCCTGCATCATCTCGCCCATATCGGTATTGAGGAAGGGATTGGCCATCTGCGGGAACTGACCGCTGGTTTCCTTGAACAGGCCGCCCATCAGCGTATCCGCCATGGCCGGCAGCATGCGCTTGTAGATTTCCTGGCCGATGCCGGTCATCTGGGCTGCCTGTGCCGCAACCGCGCGGGAAACCTCCTTGGAGCCGAACAGCCTTCCGAGCACCGCATTGCCGTCGGCGATGCCCTCGGGCGTGAAGGCCTTGGTCATGTCCTCGAAATATTTGGCATAATTGCCCGAGCTGATGTCCTGCATCACGCCCATGAAATTATAGGGATCGGTCGCGCTGCGCTTGAAGCCGGAGGAAAAGGCCGGCATCAGCGCGGCCATCGCCTTGGTCGCCTGCTCCTGCGCTAGGTTGAACTGCTTGGCCATGGCTTCCGTGGCGGCGCCGTTCTGTGCCTGCATCATCATGTCGAAGAGTGGCAGCATCGAAGTCCCTTTCCCCGCTATGAGGCCGCTTCGGAATCAGGCGGCGCTTTATGTCGATACTATAGCGGAAAAAAGAGGGCGCATACCGGTTTCTGCCGTCGCCGCATCGAGGCGATGACGGCGGCCGATCGGCTGTCAGTACTGATATTCCTCGAAGATCGGCTCGACCGACTGGTTCCAGCGGCCGTTGTAGAGCATCAGCAGATCGTCGGCGAGCGTACCCTTCTTGGCGAGCACTTCGTCGAGCGGCGAAAGGAAGACGGTTTCGTCCAGTCCGTCACCATTCAGGCGGGCGCGGTTCTTCAGGCCGAGGCGGGAAATGCCGACCACTTCGCGCGCGACATCAAGCAGGCCATGGCCCTTGATGGCGGCCTTCAGACCCTGCGCCGGCACCACATCCCGCAGCGCATTGACCTCGTCGAAGCTCCAGTCCTTGGTCAGCTCGTCGGCAGCCGTCAGCGCCTCGTCGTCATAGAGCAGGCCGACCCAGAAGGCCGGCAGCGCACAGATGCGCCGCCAGGGGCCGCCGTCTGCGCCGCGCATTTCGAGGAAACGCTTCAGGCGTACGTCGGGGAACAGCGTCGAGAGATGGTTCGTCCAGTCGCCCATCGTCGGTTCCCAGTCCGATATCTCGCCCTTCAGCGCGCCATCCATGAACTGGCGGAAGGTGACGTGCGTACAGTCGTGATAGCGGCCGTCGCGCACGACGAAATACATGGGAACGTCGAGCGCCCACTTCACATAGTCTTCAAAGCCGAAATCGTCGCGGAAGGTAAAGTCCAGCAGGCCGCCACGACGGTTATCGGTGTCCTTCCAGATCTCGCCACGCCAGGAGGAAAGACCGTTCGGCTTGCCTTCGGTAAAGGGGGAGGAGGCAAAGAGCGCGGTTGCCAGCGACTGCAGCTTCATCGACACGCGCATCTTGCGGCGCATGTCCGCTTCCGAGGAGAAGTCGAGATTCACCTGGATCGTGCAGGTGCGGTACATCATGTCGAGACCCTTGGTGCCGACCTTCGGCATGTAGCGGGTCATGATGTCGTAGCGCGATTTCGGCATGCGCGGCGTTTCGGCGAGCGTCCATTTCGGGCTGCCGCCGACGCCGAGGAAGCGAATGCCCATCGGTTCGGCAATCTCGCGCACCGTCGCCAGATGGTTGTTCGATTCCTTGCAGGTCTGGTGGATGGTTTCGAGCGGCGCGCCGGAGAGTTCGAACTGGCCGCCCGGCTCGATCGAGATCGCGCCCATGCCAGAGGGTTCGCCGAGGCCGATGATGTTGTCGCCGTCCATGATCGGATCCCAGCCGCTCTTCTTCTGCAGCCCCTTGAGGAGCGCGGAAATGCTGGCGTCGCCGAAATAGGGCACGGGGCTGTTGTCGGCGCGAAAGAACACGAATTTTTCGTGTTCCGTGCCGATGCGGAATTTCTCCTCCGGCTTGCTGCCGGCAGCCAGATAGGCTGTCATTTCCGAGACCGAGGAGAGCGGAGTCTGGTCGGTGGTATCGCGCGCCATGGTATTACCTTAGATCTCGGAGAAGAACCCGCGCAAGCCGCAGGTCAATAGGAGGGTGATTGACGCGGATTGAGGTACGGTGCAAGTGAATTTCTTTCAAGGGTCGTTCAAAAAAATAGGATTTTGTGTCTCGCCAGTGCATCACGCCAGTGCCAGCCGCCGGCATATTTGCACAAGCGTTCAAGACGTCTCGCCGTGAGCATGGATAGTTTTGCTTCGATTGACATCAAGCGGAGCATATCGATGAACGGTCCGAACGCCCTTTACTATCCTATACTGACTTTGCTTCTGGCCTCCCTGGTCATCATGGGAAGCCCAGGCCCCTCGACGATCAGCGCGACGGCGATGGGCGCGGCCTATGGCTTCCGGCGGTCGCTCGGTTACGTCTCCGGCCTGATCGCGGGCACCGTCATGGTCTTGCTGGCTGTGGCAGCGGGCATCGTTGCGGTCCTGCTGTCGGTGCCGCATGGCGCCTTCCTGCTGACGGCGGTCTCGGCCGTTTATATCCTGTATCTCGCCTTCAAGATCGCCACCGCGCCGCCATTGTCGCGCCGCGACGATCGGGCCGAGGCTCCGGCCTTTTCAGGCGGCTTCCTGCTGGCCGTCGCCAACCCCAAGGCCTATCTGGCGATTGCCGCCGTCTTTGCCGGGGTCAGCCTGTTTCAGGACCAGCGGCTGCTCGATGCAACCGTCAAGATCGTGCTACTGACGGGAATGATCGTCGCCATCCACATGGTGTGGCTTTTTGTCGGCGCTTCGCTGTCCGGTTTTCTTCAAAATCCAAGGGTCTCGCGGATCGTCAATATCTCGCTGGCGATCCTGCTGATCGTTGCAACTATCGTTGCGGTCTTGGAGTAGGGCTCAGTTCCAGTCGCCGATAACAGCCTGGATCACCGCCATGGCGGCGACGGCGGCCGTGTCGGCGCGCAGGATGCGCGGCCCGAGCGGAATGGCGGTGACGAAATCGAGGCTGCGCAGCAGGGCGCGCTCCTCTTCGGAAAAGCCGCCTTCGGGGCCGACAAGCAGAGCCAGGTGCTTCTCCTTGACCCGCGTTAGCAGCGGCAGCGGGTTCTGGCCGGCATCGCCTTCGTCGCAATAGATGATACGCCGTTCGCGCGGCCAGCGGGCGAGCAGCTCGGCAAGCTTTAGCGGCTCGGCCACCTCGGGAATGCCGAGGATGCCGCATTGCTCCGCCGCCTCGATGACATTGGCCTTGACCTTGTCCAGATTGGTGATCTTGCCCTGCACATGCTGGGTCATGACCGGCTGCAGCAGGCCCGCGCCCATTTCCACGGCCTTCTGCACGAGATAGTCGAGCCGTCCGACTTTCAGCGGCGCGAAGAGATAATGCAGGTCGGAGGGGGCCGGCTGCGGTCTTGTTTGCTCGACGGGCGTCAGCAGGATGCGTTTGCGTGAGGGAAAGGAGGTGCTGACCTTCCACTCGCCGTCGCGGCCGTTGAATATAAGCAGCTCGGCGCCATCCTCCATGCGCAGCACGTTTGCGAGATAATTGAACTGATCCTGATCGACCTCGATGGCGATGCCTGCCGTGATGTCTGCGGTCACGAACAGCCGCTGCATGCGGAAATTGGCGCGCATGGATTACCCCCGGAATGACTTAGAGCAATGAGATGGAGCGGTTCGCAGATCCGGTGAGAAGCCGAACCGCTCTAAATGAAGAGCGCGACCATAACCCAATATACGACGGCGGCAAGCAGGGCCGCGACCGGCACGGTGATCGCCCAGGCGGCGATGATGGTCATGAGATGGGAGCGGCGCACCAGGCGCCGGCGATGAACCTCGTCGGGATTGCGCTCATCCGTGATTTCCGGCTCGAGCCAGGGAATGCCTGCTGCTTCGGCCTTTTTGCGCATATAGTCAAATCGCCGCTTGGAGCGGACGGTAGACCACTCGCGAAAGAAGCCGACGCCGAAAACCGCGCCGACGGTAATGTGGGTCGAGCTCACCGGGAAACCGAACCAGGCCGCGACGATGACGGTGAGCGCCGCGGATACGGCAACGCAATAGGCCCGCATCGGATTGAGCTTGGTGATCTGTTCGCCGAGCAGGCGAATGAGTCGCGGGCCGTAAAGCAGCACGCCGACGGAAATGCCGCAGCCGCCGATCATGACGACCCAGAAGGGCGCCTTCTGCGTGGTCGTTTCGGCCACCACGCCGAGCGAGCCGCCAAGCCCGATATCGCGCACGATCGCCGACAGCGGTCCGATGGCATTGGCGACATCGTTGGCGCCATGCGCAAAGGACATCAGCGCCGCCGAGCAGATCAGCGGCAGGCGGAAAAGCTTGCGCAGCGAGCCGTTCTTGTTTTCGAGCCCGACGGATTGCGCCGCCACCAGCGGCCGCGCGGACAGCCAGGCGATCATGCCGACGATAATGCCGATCGCAAGATTCAGCAGGTTCGGAATGGCATTCCTGGGCTCGAGCTGGACGATGAGATAGGCCGAAAACGAGCCGGCCATCAAGCCGATCAGAATGGGGATCCAGTATCTGGCGGCGGCGATCTTGTCGTCGCGATAGACGATGAAGGTCTCGATGAAGAACAGGATGCCGGCCGCGATGGCGCCGCCAAGGAAAGGCGTCACGACCCAGCCGGCGGAGATTGCCGCGAGAAGGTTCCAGTTTACCAGTTCCGGACCGACGGCTGCGGCTCCCGCGCCGACGACGGCGCCGACGATCGTATGCGTGGTCGAAACGGGCGCTTTCAGCCAGGTTGCGAAGTTGATCCAGAGTGCCGCGGCAAGCAGCGCCGCCATCATCAGCCAGGCGAGCTTGCCGATGCTGATGATGCGATTGGTGTCGACGATATGCGCGGAGATCGTGTTGATGACCGGACCGCCGGCAATCGTCGCGCCGAGGATTTCGAAAATGGCCGCCATGACGAGCGCCTGCGTCATTGTGATCGCGCGCGCGCCGACCGCCGCGCCGACATTGTTGGCGACGTCCTTCGCGCCGATGTTCATGGCCATGTAGCCGGCAAGGCCGACGGCGGCAAAGATCAGCGTCGCGCGCGGCTGGTCGAGCACGTAAATGCCGGCGAAGACCATGGCGAGCCCGAGAAAGATCAAGCCGATACCCGGCGCCACAAGGCGCCTCGCGACGTGATGGGTCGCGTCCTCGACATAGGTGAATTTGTCGAGGTCCTTGTCGAGGGTCCTTTTTATTGGCGTGGACGGTCGGTCGGACATGCAATTCTCTGGATCAAAACTCTCGTATTGCGCTGACCGATGAGGCGCGCAATATCCGCCACGCACACTGGCATAGTTTTTTGTGACTAATGTGGCTTATTTCGCCTGGATTGCGGCAGGAGCCGTCGTCATCCGCTGCGCGAAAGCGACAATAAGATCGCGCAGCTCCGGTTCGCGAACGCGTTCGGCCGCCACTTCGAAGGAGACCCACTCCAGTGAACGCTCGCCCTTTTCCTTGAACTGCTTGGCACGCTCGCTGACTTCGAGCGCATAGACCTGCACGCGGCACGGTACCTGAATGCCATCCTTCAGCATCTTGTCGTAGCCGAACGAGCCGAGCGGCTCCGTCTCCACCGTGCCGCGCACGCCGGCCTCTTCATAGGCTTCGAGGGCGGCGACCTCATGGGAAAGCTTGCCCGGCATCGGCCAGCCCTTGGGAATGACCCAGCGGCCGGTATCGCGGCTGGTCAGCAGCAACACTTCGAGATCACCCGTTTTCTTCTTCAATCGATAGCAGAGCGCGGCATATTGCTGTCGCGGCGGGCGCCGAAACATAAGTTGCACATCATTAGCTATACGGTTGAGAAAGGCCAATTGTCGGATCACCTTTTGGTGTTGGAGTGAAGCTTAGGTTGCATAATAACATTGTGTGGAAAAAATTTGCGCCACATATGACGCTATATGGTATTTCCCCACAAATTTATTCAGTGCTGCTTAGATAAAAAACAAGAGATTTGTTTTCTGATATTCGGCAGCCATTGTGCTGAAAGCGACATTGAACAGCATTTTTATGCCGCAGATGGCGCAGTTGCTTGAATGTCGCCGCTATCATACTGGGAAAAAAGATAAATTCTTGTCATGTCAGAACGACCACCCCGACGCCTGCCACCTCTGAATGCATTGCGTGCTTTCGACGCAGTGGCGCGGCGCGGCAGCATTCTGAAGGCAGCCGACGAGCTTGGAGTCGTGCGCGGCGCCGTCAGGCAGCAGTTGAATCTGCTGGAAACCCATTTCGGCATGACCTTGTTCGATCGGGAGAATGGCAGGCTGGTGCTGACGGCCAAGGGCAAGGCATTCGCTGATTCGGTCGGTGTCGCCCTCGGCATCTTGGCACGGGCTTCGGCCGACCTTTCGATCGAAAGCAGGCGGTCCATCCGGCTCGGCGTGCCCTCGGCTTTCGTGGTCTGGTGGCTGATGCCGCGCGCCGCCGGCCTGCAGGCAGCGCTTCAGAACATCGATATGGACATCGTTCCGATGGCAACGGTGGAGCCTCTGGCCAAGCGCCCGGATCTCGAGGCCGTCATCATGGGCGGCGAATACCGGCCGACGCGTGATATCACCGCGATCCGCTTCATGGAGGATGAATTCGGGCCGGTCACAACGCCGGAACTCGCCGATCGCCTCGGCCTCTCAGCCGATGTCTCGGTGCTCGCCGGTGCCGTCGCGCTCGCAAGCCGTTCCGCCCCGAGCTTGTGGGAGGATTGGTTTGCCGAAAGCGGTCATGCTCCCCTCCGCTTTGCCGGCAATCGCGAATTCGAGGATCTGCTGCTTGCGATCGGAGCGGCCCGTTCCGGGCTTGGCGTTGCCATCGCGCCGCGCACGGCCGTCGGTGACGATATCGATCGCGGCACGTTGGTGGCACCTTACGGCTTCATTCGAAGACCGGCCGGCTACAGCCTCTGCATCCGCAGCGGCGATGTGAAGGATTCGGCGCTCGTCCGGCTGGCCGATTGGCTGAGCAGGGCAGGGGCCGAAGGGATTTAGCAAGGCATCTGCTCGATCGGGATCTATATGGCAGATTTTCTGCCATGCGACGCATTGCAATGTCCATCGACAGCCAACCTCTAGCCATGCCAGATCGCCATATGGAACCTACCGGCAGGAGCGCAACATGGATCAATCCTCTTATCTTTCCCGCATCGACTGGGTGGCGCGCAGCTGCCGACTGCTGGCTGCCACGGCGGCGGAATTTCGCGACACCAGGCCCTTTGCCGGCCTGACCATCGGCACGGGCATCCATCTGGAGCCGAAGACGGTCGCGCTGCTGATGACGCTGCGGGCCGGCGGCGCGGACCTCGTCTGTACCGGCAATCTCAACAGCACGCAGCCCGAAACGGTCGACTATCTTCGTGCGCAAGGGATCAA